>JAEZRH010000124.1 GCA_023412845.1 Bacillota bacterium | reverse complement strand
GGTGAAGGACGGAAAAATTCTGGGTGAATTCTACTGCAACAACGGGCTGACGCACAGCCAGACGCTGATGCCGATGATCAGCGGCCTGCTGGAAGGCTCGCGCGTCCCGCTGAAGGAAGCGGATCTGCTGGCTGTCTCCGCCGGGCCCGGTTCCTTTACCGGCATCCGCATCGGCGTCGCCAGCGTGAAGGGACTGGCCATGCCGGAGAACAAGCCATGCGTTGGCGTCTCCACGCTGGAAGCGATCGCGCAGAATCTTTCACATCTGAACGGAACGGCCTGCGCGGTAATGGACGCGCGCTGCAAACAGGTTTACAACGCGATGTTCTCCCTGAATGGGAAATCTCCCGAAAGACTGACCCCGGACCGGGCGGTCTCGATCGCGGAGCTTGCGGAAGAATGCAAAAAATACCCTAAACCCTTATTTTTAGTTGGTGACGGTGCGAAACTATGCTATAATAGTACCGGTTTTCAGGCACTCGGCGCTTTGCTTCCCCCGGAAATCCTGATTTTCCAGCGGGCTTCGGGAGTGGCGCGCGCCGCGGAAGCCGCTTTTCTGCACGGGAATGCGGTATCTCCAGCCGGTCTGATGCCTGTTTATCTGCGCCCCGCGCAGGCGGAGCGCTCTTTGAAACGGAAGCCGTAAATTAGAAAATCACGATGGAGGACAAGACTTATGATCGCTCTCGGAGCCGACCACGGCGGCGTAAAATTGAAGGACGCCATAAAAAAATATCTCGATTCGGAAAAGATCGCCTATCAGGACTTCGGCACTTTCGACGAACAGTCGATTGACTACGCGCCCATCGCGGCAAAGGTAGCGCATTTTGTCGCAGACGGCAAGGCCGAAAAGGGCATTCTCTGCTGCGGCACGGGAATCGGCATGAGCATGGCCGCCAATAAGGTAAAAGGCATCCGCGCGGCCGTCTGCGCAAACGCATACTGCGCGGAGATCACCCGCCACCACAACAACGCGAACATTCTGTGTCTGGGCGGCAGGGTAATAGACGAAGACCAAGCGGTCGAATTTTCAAAGCTGTTTCTGAATACGGAATTCGACGGCGGGCGTCACCAGAGGCGCATCGACGAGATCGCCGCAATCGAACGCGGGGAACTGTAAAAAACCGGGCCAAAATATTGGGAGGTTGGATATATGGAAAACGATAAGAACGTATTTATCATGGATCATCCGCTCATCCAGCACAAGCTGACCTATCTGCGCGACAAGAATACCGGCGCGAAGGATTTCCGCCAACTGGTCAGCGAGATTGCCATGCTGCTTTGCTATGAAGCCACACGCGATCTGCCGCTGGAGGAAACGGAAGTGGAGACGCCCGTAGCCGTTGCGAGAACAAAAGTGATCGCCGGCAGGAAGCTTGCTTTTATCCCCATTCTGCGGGCCGGACTTGGCATGGTGGACGGCGTTCTCTCCCTCGTGCCCGCCGCAAAGGTCGGGCACATCGGCCTGTACCGCGACCCGAAGACGCTGAAGCCGGTGGAATATTACAGCAAGCTTCCGCTTGACATCGAGCAGCGCGACGTTATCGTCCTTGACCCCATGCTCGCGACCGGCGGTTCCTCCGTCGACGCCGTTTCGATCATCAAACGAAGCAATCCGAAAAGCATCAAATTCATGTGCATCATCGCCGCGCCGGTGGGCATCGAAGCGTTCGCAAAGGCCCATCCGGACGTTCAGCTGTACTGTGCCGCCGTGGACGACCACCTGAACGAACACGGATATATCGTCCCCGGTCTTGGCGACGCAGGCGACAGGATATTCGGGACACTCTGAAACATCTATAAAAATTGACGCCGGAAGGAAAATCCCTCCGGTGCCTTTTTTATGTCTCAGGAAAGGCCGTAAGCATCGGCCCCAACGGGCCGGCAGAGAAACGTTTCCGGGTACTGTTCGAGCAGCTTGTCCCTACACAGCGCCGCCGCACCGTCTTTCTCGTGAAAAAGGCAGAATACCGCGGAGCCGCTGCCCGTCATGCAGGCGCCCAGGGCACCGCTTTCCAGCATGGCCGATTCAATCGCCCGGACCTCGTCCGGGGCGCAGACCCGTTCAAAGGCATTGCCCAACCTTGCCGCGATATCCGGCAGGCGGCCGGTCCTCAGCGCTTCGAGCATAGCGTCCGTATCACCGGCGGACGCCCCGCCGGAACGGTCGAAGGCCGCAAACGCTTCTTTGGTCGAAATGCCGAACGGCGGTTTGCAGATCAGGATCCGGCACGGGGGCAGCGCCGGCAATGCGCTCAGCCTCTCCCCGATTCCCTCGGCCAGAGCGGTCCCGCCGTACAGGCAGAACGGCACGTCAGCCCCCACGGACAGGCCGATCCGACAAAGCTCCTCACGGGAAAGACCCGCTCCGAAACGCCTGTTCAGCAGAACAAGTGCGGCAGCCGCGTCAGCGCTGCCGCCGCCGAGCCCCGCCTGCTGCGGGATGCTCTTGCGGATGCAGAAAGAAGCGTCGGACGCCGGGTCCGGGCAGGCTGCAAAAAATGCTTCCGCCGCCTTGCGGACCGTATTTTCAGGCCCGCAGGGAATGTCTTCCGTGTTGCTGACAACGCCGGACGCCGGCGAATCCAGCAAAGTTACCGTGTCGCAAAGGGACACACTCTGCATGACCATGCGCATCGCATGGTAGCCGTCTTCCCCGCGCCCCGTGATGTCGAGCGTCAAATTGATCTTTGCATACGCCTGGGTTTTCATCATCATCGCGTCAGTGTCGTAAGAAAGCGGCGGATGCGCGACAGCGCCTCCGCAATATGTTTGATCGAATATGAATAGGAAACGCGCACGAAGCCTTCCCCGCAGTCGCCGAAGGCGCTGCCCGGAATCACCGCAACATGTTCCGAATACAGAAGCTGTTTACAAAATTCCTCGGAAGAAAGCCCGGTGCTTTTGATGCACGGAAAAACATAGAACGCGCCTTCCGGTTCAAAGCATGTAAGGCCCATGGCATTGAATTCGCTGACCATCAGCCGCCTGCGCGCATCGTACTGGGAGCGCATCTCCGCAATATCGCCCTCCCCGTTTTTCAGGGCCTCAATGGCGGCGTACTGCGCGGTGGTCGGAGCGCTCATGATGCCATACTGGTGCAGCTTCGTCATCTGGCCGACGATCTCCTTCGGACCGGCGGCGTAACCCAGCCGCCAGCCCGTCATGGCAAACGTTTTGGAAAAGCCGTTGATGACTATGGTGCGTTCCTTCATGCCTTCTATGGATGCAATGGAAACATGGCGCGTGTCGCCGTATGTCAGCTCGCTGTAGATTTCGTCGGAAACGACAAAAAGGCCGCATTCTTTCACGACCCGCGCGACGGCTTCCAGGTCGGCGCGGTGCATGACGGCCCCCGTCGGGTTGTTGGGGTATGGCAAAATGAGCAGTTTCGTTTTAGGCGTGACCTTTTCGCGCAGCGACTGCGGCGTCAGGCGGAACCTATCCTCCTGTTTCGTCTCGATCGGCACGGGAATCCCGCCGGCCATGCTGGTAAGAGGAGTGTAGCAGACAAAGCTTGGCTCGGGGATCAGCACCTCTTCGCCGGGATTGACAAGGCAGCGCAGACAAAGGTCGATGGCCTCGCTCCCGCCTACCGTGACCAATATCTGAGTTTTGGGGTCGTAGTCCAGCTGGTAATGCATTTTGACAAAGCGGCCGATCTCCTGCCGCAGCTCCAGGAAGCCGCGGTTGGGCGAATACCAGGTCTTGCCGTCTTCCAGCGAACGGATACCCTCCTGCCTGACGTGCCAGGGGGTATTGAAATCCGGCTCGCCGATGGAAAGGGAGATCACGCCGTCCATCTCGTTCGCGATATCGAAAAAGCGGCGGATGCCGGAGGGTTTCAGGTTCAGGACCGAACGGTTCAGGATCTGTTCGTAATCAATCACTGAACACACTCCTCCGCTCGTCCTGCTCTTCGTCCGGATTCATGACGACGCCGTTGTCCTTGTATCTGGTCAGGATAAAATGCGTGGCCGTGGAAAGCACGGAATCCAATGTGGAGAGCCTGCGCATGACAAACATGGCGATATCCTGCATGCTTTTGCCGTGCACCCGCACGGCAAGATCGTATCCGCCGGACATGAGGTAAACGCTCTCCACTTCCTCGAACTGCAGGATACGCCCGGCAATCTCGTCGAAACCGCGGTCTCGCTTCGGCGTGACTTTCAGTTCGATAAGGGCGATCGCCTTGTTTTTATCCAGCTTCTCCCAGTTGATCAGAGTCCTGTAGCCCCGGATGATGCCCGCTTTTTCATATTCCGCGATCTGGTCGGCAACTTCCTGTTCCGTTCTGTTCAGCATAACGGCAAGCTGCGCGTTGGACAACCTCGCGTTTTCGTTCAGCAAAGATAAAAGCTGATCCATGAAAGCAACCGCTCCTTTAAAATAATATAAAATAAAGAAATTTTTATGTAATCGGTAAGATATGCGGCTGACGTGAAACATAAACGGCAAAATGCCCGAAGCCTGCCGCCTGAAGAAGTTCAAGGCCGCGTTCGATGCCGGCACCGACATCCGCCCACCGGTGCGCGTCCGAACCCAGGGTGACCAAACTGCCGCCCAGCTCGCGGTAACGGCGCAGTACGGGAAGGTCGGGCATGGAAACTCCCAGACGCTGCCGGAAACCGGACGTGTTGACCTCGAGGGCCTTGCCCTTTTCGATCAGAAGTTTCAGGACTTCGTCGATGCGTTTCTCCCAGCGTTTACCGTCGATGGGAATCCCGTGTTCCCCGACGATATACCGCCACGGATACGTCAGGTGCGCCAGGGAATCGAACCCGCCCCACTCGATCATCTGCAAAATTTCGTCGAAATACTGCTCCAGCACTTCTTCCAGATTTTCCGTTTTATAATCGAGTTCAAAAAAATCGGCTTTTCCTTTTACATTATGTATGGAAGCAAGAATAAAATCAAATTCGCACCGTTCGGACAGATCCGCGCCCGCAGACGGTTCCTGCAGGGGCTGGCCAAGCTCGACGCCCGAATAGACGCGGAGTTTTCCGTTGAAGATGGCCGAGGCCTTATGCGCCTCGAAAATGGATTGGCGGACGGATTTGTCATACCCGTCCACAAGATAGCGGTTGCATTCGCAGTGATCCGTAATGGTCACCGAATACAGGCCGAGCTTCGCCGCGCTGTCGCATAACATGGTGGCCGGATCCGCCGCATCCCTGGAGCAGTCCGTATGGATGTGACTGTCGGACACATATCTGAACTTCATTTTTCCCTCCTGCTTTTTCTCCGGCTCTTCCTGGCCGGTTCTCTCTTCATTTTTCTTTTCTGTCCTGTTTATGTTATCATAAATCAAATGGAAATTACAGATACCGATATAATAAATTTTCACAGGAAAACCGTGCGTTTTCCGTCAGCCGGCCGGTCCTGCCTGCCGCAAAACGCCGAATCTCTTGACAAAATGGCGTTTTTCGAGCATAATATATGAAATGCTAAAAGGTGGCAAAACGCATGGAAAAACAATTGACGCGCGCGGTCATCACCGTAGTTGGAAAAGATATGATCGGCATTTTGGCGAAGGTCTCTTCCATCTGCGCCCAAAATCAGGTCAACGTTCTGGAAGTGACGCAATCCATTCTGCAGGATCTGTTCGCAATGATCATGCTGGTGGATATCTCGAAATGCACGATACCTTTCAATCAGCTTTCCGACCAGCTTTCTTCCGCCGGCAGCGATATGAACCTTAAAATCCATGTGATGCATGAAGATATCTTCAATTCCATGCACCGGATATGAT
>JAEZRH010000122.1 GCA_023412845.1 Bacillota bacterium | reverse complement strand
TGATCTTGTTCAACGCATGATCGATGAAGGGCATGTAATTGGAAATCATAGTTACACACATCCATCCATGCCGACCCTGAGCCTTGCTAAAGCATCGGATGAGATTACAAACTTGCATAGCTATATTAAAGAAAATTTCAATTATACAATGACATTGTTTCGACCTCCGATGGGAGAATTTTCTGAAAGGACGCTCGCTTTGGCGCAAAGCTTAAGGTACAAATCAGTTTTTTGGAGCTTCGCCTATGTTGACTGGAATCCACAAAAACAAATGGGAACAGAAAAAGCGTATCAGAAAGTGGTAAGTGGCCTTCATAACGGAGCAATTTATCTTCTTCACGCCGTTTCAAAAGATAATGCGCAAATTTTAGGTTCTTTCATTGACGAGGCCAAAAAGGAAGGCTATGAATTTGCGAAATTGTCTAATTAATACCATATTTTATAACCGTAACCTTCTTGATTTCTTTTATTAACTCTAACTTTCATGGTTCCGTTTTTACGCACTTCAAAACTCGCTTTGCACGGGATGAAGAACGGCTCGACATCACTTTTGCAATATAAATTACTACAATTGCAAATATATCATAGATATAACTACTATTTCTAAATTGGAATCAAGACAAAATAAAACCGCATGTATGCTGAATCTTTCAGCGCTCATGCGGTTCTTTTATTGGAGCGGGAAACGGGATTCGAACCCGCGACATTCAGCTTGGGAAGCTGACGCTCTACCTCTGAACTACTCCCGCGAAACTCATATATTATAACATATTCAACCATTCAATGCAAGACAAAATTCAGCCGGTCATGCTGCGGAAGAGCTTTTCCTCCGCTTCGGTGTTGCTGCCGACCGCCACCAGAACATATCGTCCGTTCTGGGAGATCAAAAAATCTTTCAGTTCACCATATTGTGTCGGATTCAGGCTTTTGAAACCCGCAGCTTTTGTACTCATATGCGTGTTGACAGAGGTTTCCAGCGCTTCAAATTTCGATTTGTCGGTCAAAAGGAAACATGCCAGTTCAGAGGCGCTCTCTGAAGATTTGCTCATATATACCGAGCTTTGCGCCACCGTGCCTGCCGGGATATCGTAGTGCTTGGAAAGCTGGCTCTGGTCGATTTTGGTAAGGTCAGTGTATCCCAGTTCCGAAATAATCTGATTCGTGATCTGGTCGGCGGAATAGCGGACATAATTTTCCTGAAAATGCCTGAAAATAAGAAGTGCTGCCGCAAGAACGGCAATGGCGCAAACAAGAAGTATGGAGAACACGACCCACCAGCCCTTTTCGCGGAATCGTATTTTTTTCATTTTACGCCTTCTTCCATATGCCACAATTAAACATGAATATTGTTATATATTACTTTATTTTATAGATAATATTATTGCGATATAGAATTATAATTAAGCGATCAACTGAAACATTTTCTGTTTAAAAAGAATATGATTAACATAAAATCGTTACAAATCTAACAAAATAGTAATATTGCACCGGATGTTCCACATTTTGCACAGACTTTTCAACAGAGTATTCTGGAGATTTCCCACTCGGGCGGAGGGTTTCCACCAATTTTATGGAATTGTTAAATTATTAATCCAGAACACCTGCGCAAAACGCAAGTTTACATAAAATGATCAGGGGTCAAAGCAGAAGACCGGATTGCCGGCGACCGATACACAGGATACACAAGCAAAGCAGACGCGGCCGGAAGAACTATCCCGGCCGCGTCTGCTTGAAAACAATGACAGCGTTACATTAAATAGAAATTTTCAGGGCGATTCTGTAAAGGTCCTCGTTGAAAACGCGCTTCATATCCAGCGCTTCGGTAATGTCGAGATCGACGATTTTGCCGCCGCGCATGACCACGACGCGGTTGCTCTTCCCTCTGTGCAGCAGCGAAGCCGCCAGTGAGCCCATTTCGCTTCCCACGACACGGTCGCGCAGAGTGGGGGAGCCGCCGCGCTGAACATGCCCGAGAATGGTCGCACGCGTCTCGATGCCCGTCGCTTCTTCAATGTCCTTTGCCAGCTTGTCGACTCCGCCGACGCCTTCGGCAACAATGATGATAAAATGTTTTTTACCGGTTTTCTGAGTAAAACGCATCCGGTCGACGATATCCTTCTGAAAATCATATGGGACTTCAGGAACAAGGATGCTGGTTGCACCGACGGCAATACCGGTCTGCAGGGCGATATCTCCGCAGCGGCGACCCATGACTTCCACCACGCTGCAGCGGTCGTGCGATTCCATGGTGTCCCTCAGACGGTCGACCATTTCCATAGCGGTATTCATGGCCGTATCGAAACCGATGGTATATTCGCTTGAGGCAATATCGTTATCGATCGTGCCCGGAACGCCGATGCAGGGGATCCCGACACCCGTCAGGTCGCGCGCACCGCGGAAAGAACCGTCGCCGCCGATCACCACGACCCCGTCTATGCCAAGCCTGCGGCAGTTTGCCGCGGCCTGCTGCACGCCGGCCGGCGTGTTGAATTCAGGGCTACGGGCGGTATACAGGATCGTGCCGCCGCGATGAATAACATCGGAGACGGTGCGCAGATTCATTTCAACGATTTCACCGTTGAGCAGACCATTATAACCCCTCTGAATCCCCATCACGCGCATCCCGTCCGCAATGCCTGTCCGCACTACGGCACGCACGACCGCATTCATGCCGGGGGCGTCTCCGCCGCTTGTAAGAACGGCAATTGACTTCGTTGCCATAACAAAGAACCCTCCTAAATGTTAGACATACTGGTTTCCTTCCGCAGAAAAAGCGGAGCGAAAACGGATTTCACCATTTCCCAGGATAGACAATATTCTACATCTATTATAGACGAAAAACACCTGCTATGGCATATCAAAAATATGGATAAAAGATTCGGGTATATGGATTATTATTGCATCGGAGTTATAACCGCCACGTTTTCATCCCCGAGCAGCTGCTTGAGTGCGCGGATCAGCACGTCGTTTACGTCGACGCGCATCGAGGCCGGTGCCCGCATCAGCTTCTTCGTGTCGCAGAAATAGAGGTAAAGAGGGGTGAGACCGTCGAAAACGGCAAGATATTTCCTTGCTTTTTCGTAGAGAACGCTGTCCTCGCCGGGCAGCTTCAGATAAAGCCCCGGCCTTGCACCTCCGGAACCTTTTTTCGTCCTTTCCGTTTTTTCCGCGCCGTCGTGAGGCGCAGGCTCGATTTTTTCGCAGATCAGCTCGGCGTCTCTGTCTTCCCGGATGCTGAGCCTTGCGGAGACCTTGACGATTTTCCCCTCCGCTATGTTTTCAGCGTACTCCGTCAGTGTCTGGGGGAACACAAGCATCTGGATGTCGCCGTAAAGGTCCTCAAGCGTCACGAAGGCCATCGTGCTGTTGCTCTTCGTGACCTTGAGCCTGACCTTCGTGATAATGGCGAGCACCGTCACCACGGTTCCGTCCGGCAGGCTGGAATCCTTTTCTTCCGTGCTTTCCGTCAGGTCGCCGATGCGGACTGCGTGCAGCGCATCGTACATGGCGGCGTAGGCCGCCATCGGGTGCCCTGAAAGATACATGCCGGTTACTTCCTTTTCCATGGCCAGCTTGTCCGCAGGGCTCAGGTCCGGCTCCGGTCCCAGTTGAAAATCCCGCTGTTCCTGCTGAGGGGCGATATCAAAAAATCCGATCTGGCCGTCGACGTTCTGCTTTTTATCGTCGGTGATCCAGGTCAGCACCGTGTCGGAACCGGAAAGCATTTGCCGCCGGTTTGCTCCCAGACCGTCCAGGGCGCCGCATTTGACAAGGCTTTCCAGGGACCTGCGGTTCAGGCCGTCGTACATCCGTTTGCAGAAATCGAAAAAGGAAGTGAATTTCCCTTTCGATTCCCGTTCCTCGATCATGGAATCGATGAATCCTTTGCCGAGATTCCGTATAGCGAGGAGGCCGAAGCGGATGTTCTTTCCGGAAACGGTGAAACCGCTGCCGCTCTCGTTTACGTGGGGCGGCAGCACGTGGATTTCCAGGCGCAGGCATTCCGCAATATAAGTGGAAAGCTTATTGGTGTTGTCCAGCACGCTGGTCAGAAGGGCGGCCATGTACTCGCGGGGGTAATGGCATTTCAACCAGGCGGTTTGGTAGCTGACGACGGCGTAGGCCGCCGCGTGAGATTTGTTGAACGCGTAGGAAGCAAAGCTTGCCATTTCGCCGTAGATGGCTTTGGCGGTCTGCTCGTCCACACCGCGGCGCACGCAGCCCTCAACCTCGACTTTGCCGTTTTTGTCCGTCAGGCCGTGGATGAAGATTTCCTCCTCGCGTGCCATGACGTCCTTTTTCTTTTTGCTCATGGCGCGGCGCACGATGTCGGCGCGGCCAAGGGAATACCCCGCGAGCGAACGGAAAATCTGCATGACCTGTTCCTGATAGACGATGCACCCGTAGGTAACGTTCAGGATGTTCTTCAGCAGGGGATGGCGATAGGTAACTTTCTTAGGATTGTGGCGGTTTTCAATATAGCGCGGGATCATCTCCATCGGCCCCGGGCGGTAAAGGGAATTTACGGCGATGAGGTCTTCGATGTTTTCCGGGCCCAATTGCATGAGAACATTGCGCATTCCGCCCGATTCGAACTGGAACACGCCGTCGGTATTTCCCGCCGAAAGCATGTCGAAGACCGCGCCGTCGTCCATGGGAATGTCTTCGATCCGGAACCCGGGCTTCTGCTTTTCGATCATATCCTGCGCGTTGCGGATAACGGAAAGATTGCGGAGGCCAAGAAAATCCATTTTCAGCAGGCCCAGCTCTTCCAGCGCGGTCATGGTGTACTGCGTCACGACGGAATCGCCGTTCTTCGCGAGCGGAACGTATTCCGCCACGGGCCTGTCGGTAATGACGACGCCCGCCGCATGGGTGGAAGCGTTGCGCGGCATGCCCTCAAGCTGCCTCGCCATGTCGATCAGGTCGTGCACCTGCGGGTCGGTGTCGTACCGCTGTTTCAGCTCCGGGGAAGCCTCCAGAGCCTTGTCGAGCGTGATGTTCGGTTCCATGGGGATCAGCTTTGCGATCTCATCCACTTTGGCGTAGGGCATCGCCATCACGCGCCCGACGTCGCGGATGGAGCCGCGGGCGGCCATGGTGCCGAATGTAACGATCTGCGCCACGTGGTCCGCACCGTATTTGCGCACGACGTAGTCGATCATTTCGGGCCTGCGTTCGTCGGCAAAGTCGATGTCGAAATCCGGCATGCTGACGCGCTCCGGATTCAGAAAGCGTTCGAACAGCAGGTCGTAGCGTATGGGGTCGATGCCGGTGATGCCGATGCAGTACGCGGCGAGGCTTCCAGCTCCGGAGCCTCGTCCGGGCCCCACCGGGATGCCGACCTCTTTGGCGTAGCGTACAAAATCGTGCACGATCAGGTAGTAGTTGACGTACCCCATCTGCTCTATGGTGGCAAGCTCGTATTCCAGCCGGTCCGCAATGTTCTGGTCCGGGTGTTCTCCGTATTTCTCACGGAGCCCCGCATAGCATTTTCTGCGGAAATATTCGATGTTGCCGCTTCCGTCCGGCGTGTCGAAGCGGGGGAGCTTCGTCTTGCCGAACTCAAATTCCACTTGGCAGCGTTCCGCGATCTTTACGGTGTTGTCCGCTGCCTCCGGCGCCTGCGGGAAGAGCGCGCGCATTTCCTCTTCCGTCTTGTAATAGAACTGGTCGCTGCCGAATTCCATCCCGTCTTTGTCTTGTATGGTGTGGTTCGTCTGGATGCACAGCAGGACGTGGTGCATCCGGCTGTCCTCGGGGCGGATGTAATGGCAGTCGTTCGTTACAACGAGGGGGATCCCGGTCTCTTTCGACAGTTTGAGAATGGAGGGATTGATCTGTTTCTGCTCGCGCAGGCCGTGGTCCTGAAGCTCCAGGAAGAAGTTGCCCCGGCCAAAGATGCCGTCGTAGCGCAGGGCCGCGGCCTTTGCGCCATCATAGTCGCCAGCCGTGAGATTGCGGGCGACTTCCCCCGCAAGACAGGCGGAAAGGGCGATGAGCCCTTCATGGTACTGTTCCAGCAGCTCGTAGTCCACACGCGGTTTGGAATAGAAGCCTTCCGTCCAGGAAAGCGACACCAGCTTCGCCAGGTTCTGGTATCCGGTGTTGTTTTCACAGAGCAGGACAAGGTGCTTGTGTTCGGAATCGAGCTCGTGCACCCGGTCGAACCGCGTCCGCTGCGCCACATAAACTTCGCAGCCGATGATCGGCCTGATTCCCTTCGATTTCGCATATTTGTAAAAATCAACGGCGCCGTACATCACGCCGTGGTCCGTCACGGCGACGGCGGTGTCGCCCCGCTCGGCCGCAGTGTCGACCAGACGGCGGATGCGGCAGGCACCGTCGAGAAGGCTGTATTCGCTGTGCAGATGAAGATGGACGAACAACTCCGCATTATCCCCTTTCCAGATTTTCCGAGAATTCCACAATGCGTTTCATCCGGTGGTGAACGCCGGAGCGGCTCAGAGGCCGGGAAAGGCCCCGACCCAGTTCCCGCAGCGACATTTCCGGGTTCTGATAACGAAGCTCCGCAAGCTCGCGCAGTTCTTCCGGCAGGGCGCCGATTCCGCAGAGTTTCCGTATCTTTTCGATCGCCAGAACCTCCTGGGCGGCTGCGGAAGCGGTTTTCGAAAGGTTGGCCGTTTCAAAATTCGTCTGCCGGTTGACGTTGTTGCGCAGCTCCTTCAGCATGCGGACCTGGATCATTTTCATGGCGGCCGACGGCGCGCCGAGATAGGTCAGAAAATCCGCCACTTTTTCGCCGCCCTTGACGTAAACAACAAACGAGCCTCTGCGGCGCGCCAGCCGTGGCTGAAAGTCAGGTTCAAGGATATCGCCTATCAGCCCGATCAGGTCTTTTGCGAGGTTCATGTAGGGAACGGCGAATTCCAAGCGATAATCGGCTTCCGGGTCGCTGACGGTCCCGCAGGAGAGAAACGCCCCGCGCAGGAACGCCGCATGGCAGCATTCGTTTTCAAGATTCCCCAGGTTGATGCGAAGGCTGATCTCCCTGCCTGTGTGCCCCAGAAAGGAGAGAACCTTCCGCGTTTCCCCGGATCCCGCCGCGCAGACCGTGAACGAATGGGCGCTGCTCTTTTTATGCAATTCCGAAGAAGCCACGTCCATGACGGCTCCGGCCGTTTCAGCCGCGAACTGCGCCGCCCGCCGTGCGACGGCACGGTTTTCGGTCGTAAGGGAGACGCCGGCATCGGCAAAATTCCGCCCGCATAAAAGCAGGCCGTAGCATTCCGCCTTTCGGCAGCACTGCTGCGGCTCTATCCTGCACAGTTCGTTTTTTGTGTCGGAAGCGAACGACATGGCGAATCCCCTTATTTTTTCTGAACATCCCGATGGTTCACGCTTGCGCGCAGGTTTTGTTCCAGCAGGTGGTCGTACAGGACCTGCGCCAGGGTGACCGAGCGGTGGTGCCCGCCGGTGCAGCCGATCGCCACGACAAGCTGGCTTTTTCCTTCGTTGCAGTACAGCGGGATCATATAGTCGATCAGGTCGAACATCCGTTTGATAACCCCCTGCGTCGCGTCGGAGTTCAGCACGTAATCCTGCACAGGCTTGTCCAGACCGGTCAGGTGCTTCAGATTTTCAACATAGAACGGGTTTGGCAGGCACCGCACGTCGAAGACGAGGTCGGCCTCGGTCGGAAGCCCGAATTTGAACCCGAACGAAACGCAGTGGATCAGGAGCGCGTCGGAAGCGTCGCCCAGAAAAAGGCTGGAAATCCGCTCCTTCAGCTGCGCGGGCGAAAGGGAAGAGGTGTCGATGATGTAATCGGCGCGTTCCTTCGTCTGCCGCAGCATTTCCCGCTCCAGCTTCACGGCCTGTTCGAGGGAACCAAGGCAGTTTTCCGCCAGAGGGTGCTTGCGTCTTGTTTCCTTAAAGCGGTTGATCAGCACGTAGTCGTTGGCGTCGAGAAAAAGGATTTTAAAATCCTTGTGCTCGTCCTGCATGCGGTCAAGCGTCGCAGCAAGCGTGGAGAACATGTCGCCCCCGCGGATGTCCGTGACGACGGCAACGTGCGACAGGTTGCTTTTCGCCTGCTGAGACAGTTCGTAAAAAGTCGGGATCAGCTGCGGCGGAATGTTGTCCGCGCAGAAAAAGCCGATATCCTCAAGGGCGTTGATGGCCCTCGTCTTTCCGGCACCTGAAAGTCCCGTGACAATTAAAAAATCCATTGTTTCCTCCAACATCAGCCGGCAAGCTGTACTTCGCATTCCAGGCGGACCCCCGTCTCGCGGAACACGGTTTCCTGAATCAGCGCGATGAGAGCCTGCACATCGGCGCAGGTCGCCCCGCCCAGATTCACGATGAATCCGGCGTGCTTTTCACTGACGGCGGCACCGCCGACGCGCCTTCCCTTCAGGCCGCACTGTTCGATCAGCGCTCCGGCAAAACGACCCTCCGGGCGCTTGAAAACGCTGCCTGCGCTCGGCATCTCCAGCGGCTGTTTCGCTTTGCGCCTCCCGTAGAGCTCTTCCATCCGGGCGGCGATGTCGTCCATGTTCCCGTGCTTCAAAAGGATGCGGACCCCCGTGATGAGGTACTTCCGGCCGGAATAGGCGCTGTGCCGGTAGCCGAAATCCAGGGCTTCCCCCTTGAACTCCCCGTATCCGCCGTCTTTTGCAACGTGGGAGCAGGCGGCGATGGCTTCCGACACGCAGTGGTCGTAGGCACCGGCGTTCATAAACGCGGCCCCTCCGACGGACCCCGGGATTCCCCAGGCAAATTCAAGCCCCGTGAGGGCTCTGTTTTTTGCAAAATTGCAGACGGAAGCGAGCGACGCGCCGGCGCCGCATTCCAGCATGGTTTCGCCGCAGAGCGAAATCTGTTTGAGCTCGCCGCCGAAGGCGATCACCACGCCGCGGAGCCCAGCGTCCCGGACCAGCAAATTCGAGCCGTTCCCGAGGGGGAACACCGGAATTTCCAGTCCGGCCGCTTTTCCGCACAGCTTCTGCAGGTCGGGGCGGCTTCTTGCGGTGATGAAAAGGTCAGCGGGTCCGCCGATCTGAAAGGTAGTGTGCCGGCTCATCGGTTCGTCCCTGCGGGCTTCGCAGCCTAGCGAGACGGCGAGCGTTTCCAGTTCCTCCAGATGATCCATATTGTCCTCCGGTTATTTGATTTACAGGGCGGACGCAGCCGCGGGGTCCTCGAAAACATGCGTGTACCGTTTGAGATAGTCCCGGAAGCGGCCGATATCAGCGTTGACCACAAGTTCCTCGGGGAAATCTATCTCCTCCAGGATTCTCAGGCAGTTTTCACAGCGGCCCACGTAGGTGTAAAAGTGCGAGTCCGAATCGACGATGATGGGGACCCGGTGCTTTTTGCACAGCTTCATGATCTTCACGCAGTTCGTGACGGAATCGGGGCGGGAGAGGAACGTGCCTTCGTTCATTTCGACCAGCTTGCCCTCGCGGCCGAATTCAGGAATGACCTTTTCATAGTCGTATTCGTACCGGATGGAGCCGCTGTGCCCGATGACGTTGATCTTCGGGTCCTTGGCGATGTTCAGCCACGCGTTTGTAATGGATTCGACGCTGCCGCCGGCGTCCCCGAAAACGGGCCTGTGGATGGATGCGACCACCCAGTCGAGAAGCTTTGCGTCCTGTTCGTTCAGGTCGGTGTTGCCGTCGCAGTCCAGCACGTCCGTTTCCTGCCCGCGCAGGACGAGGACTCCTTCGAGGATGCGGGGGATGACCTTCAGGTTTTCAAAATACCATTTTCCCGGCGCGCCGGGCATCCGTGAGCCGTGGTCGGTGACGGCCATGGCGTAGAGGCCTCTTTGCGACGCGGCGTGGACCATCTCCCCCAGAGTGCTGTATGCGTGGGTCGAAGCGACCGTGTGCATGTGCATATCCGCTATCAGATGCATTTTCTGTCTCCGTTTCCGTTTCTGTTTCTTCGTTCGTTATATTTTAAGAAGCCGCCAAAGGCGGCGCTTTCCTAAAAATTCAGCTTCGTCTCTTTTTCCGTCTGCTGCATCGTCGAAACATCCATGCCAAGGTTTTTGAGAAGCTCTTCCGCGGCGTTGTACCCCATCTTTTTCTGGCGGTTGTTCATTGCCGCGACCTCGATGATGATGGAGAGGTTGCGTCCGGGCTTGACCGGTATGGTCAGCACGGGAACCCTGATCCCGAGAATCTCGGTATATTCGCTGTCGATGCCCATCCTGTCGTATGTTTTCTGATTGTCCCAGATTTCCAGGTTGATCACCATGTCGATTTTTTCCGTCAGCTTGACGGCGCCCATGCCGAAGATTCTCCGCGCGTTAATGATACCTATGCCGCGCAGTTCGATAAAATGCCTGATGTTGTTCGGCGCTTCGCCTACGAGTGATTTCGCGGAGACGCGGCGGATCGTCACGGCGTCGTCGGCGATCAGCCGGTGCCCGCGTTTGATCAGCTCTATTGCGGTCTCGCTTTTGCCGACGCCGCTGTCGCCCACCAGCAGGATCCCTTCGCCGTAGACCTCGACCAGCACTCCGTGGCGGGTGATGCGGGGCGCGAGCTCTACATTAAGGAAGGCGACAAGGTTCGCAACGACCGCCGAGGTCGTGTCCGGGGAACCGAGGAGCGGTATGCCGTAGCGCTTCGTCGCTTCCACCAGCTCCGGAACCGGTTTCAGACCCCTTGCGATGATGGCCGCCGGGGGTTTCTGCGAGAACATGGCGTTCATCACGTCCTGCCGGCGTTCGGTGGAAATGGAATTGATAAATGCGGTTTCGGCTTTGCCGAAAATGATGATGCGGCTGGTGTCGTAATAGTCGTAAAAACCGTTCAGCTCCAGACCGGGGCGGTTGACGTCCGTGGAAGAAACAAAGACCGTATCCGGGTCCGTGGGCATACTGATGGGGTTCAGGGCCAGTTCCTGGATCACTTTGGAAAGCGCGACGGTGTATGTCGGGGTGGGCATTGCACTTCATCCTCTCTGTCACATTACCATTATTATATCTCAAACACGTTTCACTTTAAAGGATTTGAGTAAAAAAACGGCAATTTTGCCCGAAGATGCAAGCGGGATTGCCGGACAAGGAATATCGGGAAAGATCGCCGCCCGCCTGTTTTGAAGTAGTGCAAAAGCGGGCGATATATGATATAATCCCTTAGAACGGGACGCCGGGCCGCAATGGTCGCGGCAGATCAGCGGAGTTTGCAATTCGGGTCGTTTGTATCATATAGGGGAAAAAGTACAAATACCGGTTAATCTTCATGACTCCGTTGACGGTACCTTGTTAAAATTCGCTGCAATAGCCGCTAAATACCATGGTAAAGTGAGGAGTCGCTGACATGTTTCGCTATGTCCATACGAATATTATCGCCAGGGATGCAAGCCGATTGATTCATTTTTATAAGACTGTGCTTCACTGCAAAAGCATCAATGAGACACGTGATCTTCGCGGAGCGTGGTTGGACGGACTTACAGGGCTAAACGGCGCACATATCACAGGAGAACATCTTCTTTTGCCCGGCTATGGCGAAGATCACCCGACGCTTGAAATATTTTCATATGACATGCTGAAAGGAGCGAGCTCCCCGGAGATTAACCGTCCCGGGATTGCTCATATCGCTTTTGAAGTGGACGATGTGGAAGCAACTTTGGCAGAGATTATAAATGCGAGGGGCGGCAGCGTCGGGGAGTTGGTTACTGCGGCATATCCGAACGGGCAGGAAGCGGTATTTGTTTATGCGCAAGACCCGGAGGGCAATATCCTTGAGCTGCAAAGCTGGAGGCAAATAGAATCCGACTCCTAAGTACTGGGACGGTGAATCCCGATTTGCGGACCAAAATATGAGAAAGCGCAGCCGCGCCGTTTCGGATGGAACGCGGCGGCCGTGTTGGAGGCTAATCAATGGACGGACAGAACAGATTCGCCGCGGATGAAGAGGTCGTCTGCGATATTGCCGTGGTCGGGGGAGGCCCCGGCGGATATGTGGCCGCGCTGGAGGCGGCAAAGCTCGGCGCGTCCGCGGTGCTGGTGGAGAAAGACGCCGTGGGGGGAACTTGTCTGAACCGCGGCTGTATCCCGACAAAAGCGCTGATCGGCAGCGCGCAGGCGTTCCGCACCATGAAAAACGCGGCGGAGTTCGGCTGCAGCGCGGAGAACATCCGTGCCGACCTCGCAAAGGCCGTACGGCGGAAGGACGAGGCGGTGTCGAAGCTGACGGACGGCGTTCGGTTTCTTTTGAAATCGGCCGGTGTCCATACGATAAACGGTGCGGCGGAGCTTTCCGGCGGCGCGGACGTCACGGTGCACACCGGCGAAGGTATCCTGCGCGTCCATGCGAAGGATATTCTTCTTGCGACCGGTTCCGGTCCGGCCGTCCTGAACGTCCCCGGGGCCGACCTGCCGGGCGTCCTGTCAAGCGACGAGGCCCTTGCGCTTTCCAGGATGCCCGAAAGCCTGACGGTCATCGGCGGCGGCGTGATCGGAATGGAGTTCGCGTGCCTTTTCGCGGCGTTCGGAGTCCCGGTCAGTGTCGTCGAGTATTTCGGCGAGTGCCTGAGCAATTTCGACTCCGACGTGTGCGCGTATGTCGCCAGATATGCAAAGCAGCAGGGAATAGCCCTTTACCGCGGCGCGAAGGTGACGCGCATTTCGGAAAAAGACGGCGGATGCGAAGTGACCTTCGAAGACAAAAAGGGAGAACACAGCGTCTTTTCTCAAAAGGTCCTGATGGCGGTCGGCAGGACGCCGTATGCGGACGGCCTGGACCTCGAAAAAGCCGGCGTCGAACGGAATGCGAACGGCAGGGGAATCCGCGTCGACGTCAGGATGCGCACGAGCGCGCCGCACATTTACGCCGCGGGCGACGTCACCGGGCGTATCATGCTTGCGCATGCGGCGTCCAGGCAGGGCGTCGTTGCGGTGCGGAATATGCTGGGCCACGGCTGTGAGATGGACGAATCCGCTGTTCCTGGCGCCGTTTTCACCGACCCGGAAGTTGCCCAGGTCGGCTTGTCGGAGAAGTCCGCGAAAGCGCAGGGCAGGCAGGTCAAGGTGTCGAAATATCCGTTCGCCGCGAACGGCAGGGCGGTCGCTTCCGGCGACGCGAGAGGCTTTGTCAAGCTGATCGCCGACCCTGAAACCGGCGTGCTGCTCGGCGGCAGCATCGTCGGCCTGCACGCCTCCGAGCTCATCGCCGAGGTCGCCCTTGCGGTGTCGAACCGGCTGACGGCCGAACGGGTGGCGGAGACTGTCCACGCCCACCCGACGGCGGCGGAAGCGGTCTTTGAAGCGGCAAAGGGCTTGGCCTGACCGCGCCGGTGCAGAGCGTCCTTAAGGCAGGGAAAGCTTCAGACGGCAAAAGCACTCTCCGGTCTGACCTGCAAGGGCCGTTCCGGGGAGTGTTTTTCTGTCCGGATTTCTGCCATGAATGATTATCCGTCAGACTTCCGCAGCTTCTCCGTCTTGTCGGATGGCGGTAAACGACTGAGGGGCAAGGCGGATGGATTTTTCGCCCTGTTCCGCGCTTTGGCCGATGGAGAAGATCACGTCGCCCAGGGAAGGCACGGGGGCCTGCGCCGGTGCGGAGGAGGGATTCACGGCGAACAGAAGATTCCCGCGGCGGTAAACGAACGGATATTTGCCTGATTTTGCATACAACGCTTCGAACGGACCGTCCGCCTGGATGCAGGAGTTTTCATGCCGCAGCCGGATGACTGCCCGCAGGGTGTTCAAAAGCGAATCCTCCCGGCCGGACTGTTCGTTCACAGTCGGCGCGTCGGGCGAGGGATCTACGGGCAGGTAGAGTTTGTCTTCGGAAGCGGCCGAAAAACCGAGGTTCGCTTCCGAAGCGTTCCACTGCATGGGCGTCCGGCTGCCCGTGCGGTCGAAGCCGCCCTCTTTGCTCGTAAGCCCCTCCAGGTATTTCATCCCGATTTCGTCGCCGTAGTAAAGGAACGGAACGCCTGGCATCGTGAAGAGAAACGCATAGGCAAGCTTCAGTTCCAGCGGGTTCAGGTCCCGGCTGATGCGGGGCGTGTCGTGGTTGCCGGTGATGAAGCTGATGTATCCCAGCTGTTTCGTCTTTTCATACCACGGCAGGTATTCCGCGGTGAAACGGCGGATGTTCCCCTTGCCGGAGGAACTGAAGAAGCTCAGCGGGCGCCCGGCCTTTTCGTCCCGGTCGCGGAAAAGCGAAGCGTAGCCGTTGTTTTTATGGTTCAGATAAAAATCGCAGTGAAAGCCGTATTTCAGCGCGCGGGGCGGGTCGGACCATTCGGAGATCAGCGCGGCCTGCGGGAATTCGCGGTCGAATATCGTCCGGACCTCCCGCCAGATTTCTCCGGTCGCCGATTTTTCTTCATCGTCGTTTTTCACGAGGGAGGCAGCCATGTCCACCCGGAATCCGTCGCAGCCCTTGTCGAGCCAGGAGCGCATCACGTCTTCCATGGCGCGCCGCGTCGCCAGACAGTCTGGGTGCGTATAAGGAAGCTGCCAGCCGCCGGTGACCTTTTTGAATCCGTAATTCAGAGCCGGCTGTGTGCTGAAAAAGTTGACGATGTAGTTCCCGTCGCGGTCGGCCCGGCCGCCGATGCAGCGGTACTCCATCGGCGCGTTCCAGATGCTGTCCGTCCAGATGTACCGGTTTGAATATTCGTTTTTCTGCGGCAGGCAGCTTTGCCGGAACCAGAGGTGCTCTTCCGACGTGTGGCCGGGCACAAGGTCAAGCAGCACGCGGATCCCAGTTTCGTGCGCCTTCCGGAAAAGTTCGCAGAGATCGTCGTTCGTGCCGTAGCGCGGCGCTACTTTTTTGTAGTCGCTCACGTCGTACCCCGCGTCGCAGAAAGGCGAGTCGAAGCACGGGTTGATCCATATGGCGTTGCACCCGAGCCATTTGATATATTCCAGTTTTTCAGTGATTCCAGGGATGTCCCCGATCCCGTCCCCGTTCGAGTCGCAGAACGACTGCGGGTAGATTTCGTAAAATACGGCATCCTTCAGCCAGTCGGGCATTTCTCCGTCCTCCTTTATAAATTCAAGATACCGATATTTACTATATTATCGCAGGCGAAATCCGTCAATCGTTTTGAGCAAAATATTTCGAAATATTTTAAATGATTTTTCGAATGTGTCTGGAGCAAAAAGCTTTCCGGATGGAAAAAGGCCCTCGGCCCTGCTGTCTGAGGAGGGGCCGCCCGGATTTCTTCGATTCGCCGCAAGCAGTTTTCGAAAATCCGACGGAAAGGATCCGCCCCGACCCCGCGGCAGACAGAGCAAAAAGGCGAAGCACCGAAACGGTGCTTCGCCTTTCAAAGCGGGATCAATACGGAAAATCAGACCGCGCGGGTCACTTTTCCGGAACGCAGGCAGCGGGTGCAGGCATAAATCCTTTTCGGGGAACCGTTTACAACCGCCTTTACGCGTCTGACGTTCGGTTTCCACGTTCTTGAAGAACGCCTGTGAGAATGGGAGACCTGAATGCCAAAGGTAACTTCTTTACCGCAAATTTCACATTTTGCCATCTATCTGCACCTCCTTTAAAGGCTTACGTTCAAACAGCAACAGAATTATATTACCAGATTGCGGGCGCAATTGCAAGAACTTTTTACATGAGATTCCCGCAAAAAAGATTGGAAAGCGGGAAGGGCGTCGCCGTTCTGCTTGTTTTTTCCTGTGCAACGTATTATAATCAAACAATGAGTAGTATACCGTTTTTTGGCGGAAAGCGCAGCATCCGCACAAAGGCCGGTTGAAGGAGAGTGCCGTATGCTGATCGATATTATCCGAAATGTGTTTAGCGGCCAGCCGATGAAGCTGAGCGAAGTGCTTCCGCAGATTCTGGCGACGCTGTTTATCATTTTCTGCATTCTTCCCCTGCATGAGTGTGCCCACGCATGGGCGGCTTCCAAACTGGGGGACAACACGGCCAGATTTCAGGGCCGCCTCACGCTGAATCCACTGTCGAGCTTTGATCCCGCCGGCTCCCTGTTCCTGCTGCTGTTCGGCTTCGGGTGGGCCAAGCCTGTGCCGATCGATTCGCGCAACTTCAAAAATCCGCGCAGGGATGTCGCGCTGTCTTCTCTTGCCGGGCCGATGTCCAATTTCCTCGCGGCGCTGGTCGGTGCGCTGATCCTGTTCGGCGTATACGTGGGCGCAGGTCATAATGTGCCGGAAATCCTGTTTTACTTCCTCCAGTATTATATTTTGATCAATGTGGCGCTCGCCGTGTTCAATCTGATTCCTCTGCCGCCTCTGGACGGTTCGAAGATCCTCGGCGCGTTTTTATCTCCCCGGGCGCTGTACAACTATTACAGATATCAGAACATCATCGTGATGATCGCATTCGTCGTGATGTTCAGCGGAGCACTGAGCGTGCCGCTCAACTGGCTCAACAGCATGTGCTACAACGCGGTGCTTTGGCTCGGGAGCCTGCCGTTCAAACTCTTCGGCGTTCTGTAATGAAACAGTAAGATTATGGAAAAGCTAAGCTATAAGCTGGAGACGTTCGAAGGCCCGCTCGATCTGCTGCTCGCCCTCATCGCCAAAAACAAGCTGAATATCTGCGAGATCCGCATCACCGATCTTGTCGACCAGTACATGGAGCAGGTCGAGCACATGAAGCAGCAGGATATGGACGTTGCAAGCGAGTTCCTGGAGATGGCGGCGCGCCTCGTGTACATCAAAACGGTGTCGCTCCTGCCGAAGCCGGAGGAAGCGGAACAGCTGACGAGGGAACTGAGCGGTCAGCTGCTGGAATATCAGGAATGCAGGCGGATGGCGGCGCTTCTGTCTGAGCGGGTCAGCTTCGACGCATTCGCGCGCGAGCCGGAACCGATCGAATTTGATGCTTCCTACCGGGGGCGTATTGCCCCGCAGGAAATTCTGGACGCCCTTCGCAGCGCCTTGGGAAGGGGGAAGCGCTTTCTTCCGCCTTCGCCGGAGGCGTTTTCCGGCATTGTATCGCACAAAATCGTTAGCGTGACTTCGCGTATCATCCATGTGCTCAGACGGCTGAAGGTTTCCGGAGCGGCAAGATACGCGGATCTGTTTCTCGGCTGCCGGGAAAGGTCGGAGCTTGTGGCTACTTTCCTGGCCGTGCTGGAACTGGTGAAGGGCAAACGCATCCGCCTGGAAGGCGAAGGCGACGGTACGGTAAAGCTTTTGGAGCGGCGGTGAAAGAATTTTGGAAATCAAAAAAATTCAGGGAGCGATTGAAGCGATCCTCTTCGCAAGCGGCGAAGCCGTGACCCTCGACCGCATAGCCGCCGTTCTCGGCATGGACAGGCCCACGGCGGAAAAAGTGATGAACGACCTTGCGGACCGGTTCAACAGCACGAACGGCGGGGTGCAGATCGTTCGGCTGAACGACGGCTGGCAGATGTGCACCCGTCGGGAATATGCCGCGCAGGTGCGCGAGACGCTCGACATGAGACGGAACATGCCTCTTTCGCAGGCTGCGCTGGAGGTTCTGGCCGTCGTGGCCTATAATCAGCCGGTCACGAAATCGTTCGTCGAGCAGGTCCGAGGCGTGGACTGTTCCGGCGTCATTTCCAGTCTGACAGCGAAAGGGCTTCTGGAAGAGCATGGCAGACTGGAACTGCCCGGCCGCCCGCTTCTGTACCGTACTACGCCGGATTTCCTGCGGTGCCTCGGAATTTCTTCTCTGGAAGAGCTGCCGCCGCCGGAGCATGAGGAAGAAGAGACGGAAACGGCGCAGCCGGAAGCCGAGAAGGACGCCGGATGAACGCTTTGCTTGTTGGTGCGGTGCTGGCGGCGGTGTTCCTGCTGCTGAACCTGAGCAGGGTCACTTTTTTGATCCGGTTCCGGGACGGTTTTTCCCTGCGCGTTGGATATCTGTTTTTCCATTATACGGTGTATCCCCGACCTCCGAAAAAGGAGAAGGGGGGGCAGGAAGCACAGAGGGCTGCCGAAGAGCCCGAAAAACCTTCGGGTCCGCAGACAAAGATCCGCGAGCTGCTGGAAAGAAAGGGACTTTCTGGATTTCTCTCCGTCCTCAGGGAAGCGGGTTCGACGGCTTCCGGCACGGCGAAAAGGTTTTTCGGCCATCTGGGCGTCAACAGGTTTTTGCTTGCCATCTCCGTCGGGGGCGGCGACGCCGCGCAGACCGCCGTGGAATACGGAACCGTCTGCGCCGCCGTGGGTACTGCGGCGGGAGCCCTCCTCTCGCAGGTGAAATGCAGAAAATGGTCCATCACGATCGACCCGGATTTCAGCGGCCGGGACAGCAGCGTACGGTTTGACATGAAGGCGGGCATCCGCCTCGTCTTCCTTCTGGCCGCCGCAGTCTACGGGCTGATCCGTGCTATAAAAATCTCCAGAAGCCTGAAAGGGAAAGCAGGGGCGTAAATTCGGAAAAAAAGGGAAAGAATATTGCCGGAATTATTAAAAGGTGGTGCTCTCAATGGCAGATCATCCAATCGAAGGGTTAATGGGTACGACACTTGAAAAAATCAAGCAGATGGTAGACGTCAATTCCATCATCGGCGACCCCATTACGTCTCCGGACGGGACCGTTATCGTGCCGATCTCCAAAATCAGCTACGGCTTCGCTTCGGGCGGTTCCGACTTTGCCGCGAAGTCCATGCCGGAAAAGCAGTTCTTCGGCGGCGGCACCGGCGCCGGCGTTTCCATCAATCCGGTCGCCTTTCTGACCATCTCGAACGGCGACGTCAAGCTGCTCCGGGTCGACCCCGGCAGCACTTCGGTCGACCGGGTCATCGAACAGGCTCCGGAAATGATCGACAAAGTCGCCGGAATTTTTGGAAAAGGCAAAAAGCAGAAGCAGCAGGAAGGCGCGGCCGCGCCGAAAGCGCCTGCGGCGGAAGAAAACAACTCATGACCGGAGCCCCCGTCCGCATATAAATAAAGCGGGCAGGTGGTTGCTTTGAAATGGAAGGGAAATATCCCGGTCCTGTTTCTGCTGGCGGCGGCCGTTTTATGGCCGTCTGCGGCGGAAGCTGCAAACGTACCGTCGGTCTCTGCAAAATCGACTGTTCTGGTC
>JAEZRH010000097.1 GCA_023412845.1 Bacillota bacterium | reverse complement strand
TAGCGCGCCGCATAGCTGGCGGAACGGTCGACCTTCGTCGGGTCTTTGCCGGAGAAGGAACCGCCGCCGTGTCTGCCGTAGCCGCCGTATGTGTCCACTATGATCTTTCTGCCTGTCAGCCCGCTGTCGCCGACCGGGCCGCCGACCACGAACCGGCCCGTCGGGTTTATGTAATATTTCGTCCCGTCATCCAGCCATTTGGAGGAAATGACGGGCAATATCACATACTCCCTGATATCCTTGCGGATCTGTTCCAGCGTAATGTCCGGCGCATGCTGGGCGGAAACGACCACCGTGTCCACACGGACGGGCGTGTCGCCGTCGTACTCAATCGTCACCTGCGTTTTTCCGTCCGGACGCAGATAGGAAAGCGTTCCGTTTTTACGGACTTCGCTGAGGCGTTTGGAAAGCTTGTGGGCAAGCGATATGGCAAGGGGCATCAGTTCGGGCGTTTCGTCGCAGGCATAGCCGAACATAATGCCCTGATCCCCCGCTCCGAGAAAATCGTCCGTGTCGGCCGCGGCGCCGTTCTGCGCCTCATAGGACTGATTAACGCCCATTGCGATGTCGGGCGACTGTACGTCGATGGAAGTGAGGACCCCGCAGGTGTTGGCGTCAAAACCGCACTCAGGGCTGTCGTAGCCGATATCCCTGATGACATCGCGGGCCACGGAAGCGATGTCGACGTAGCAGTTTGTGGAAATTTCACCCATTACATGGATCACGCCCGTTGTCGCCGTGACCTCGCAGGCCACATGCGCTTCCGGGTCTTCCGCAAGGATCGAATCCAGCACGGCGTCGGCGATCTGATCGCACACTTTATCCGGGTGGCCTTCCGTCACCGATTCTGACGTGAAAAGACGTTTTGACATGTTTGAACCTCCTACAAAATAAAAAAATACCGTCCGGAAAACCGAACGGTATGCAAAGAGCTCAACCTCATCTATCGGTTTCCCGCAGGATTTGGCACCTTGCCTCAAGGCAGGTTGCCGGACATCAAAGGGCCTGTTCCCTCCGTCACTCTTGATAAGGGCATATTCATTTTTCAAGGATTATTATATCATGATGTTCTGCATTTGTAAACCGACAAAAGTCTGCAAATGTCGAACACGGCAGACGGAATTCTTATGCTTTTCGGAAAGTTCCGTGCAGGATAGGGCTGACTTTTTTATAAATCAGGACCGTCAGGCAGGAAACGAGGACTCCTTTGAGCAGATTGAACGGAACGACCGCATAAAACACGAAGGAATTCAGGTCGGTAATAGACGGGTTTACCTTCGTGCCCATCGCAATCAGCGCTTCCATCGGCATGTGGAAGGCACCGGAATACAGGGGAAGCAACAGAAAAACGTTCATCAGGCTGCCGGCGAGCGCCATGGCGAGCGTCCCAGCCGCAAGGCCAAAAATGGCATGCTTTCTCGTTTTCCTGAACCGATAGATCAGTGTCGCGGGGACGACCAGCGAACACCCGACGATGAAATTCGCAAGGTCGCCGACGCCTGCCGTCGAGCTGCCGTGGAGGAAGAAATAAAGCAGAACCTTGATCATCTCGATCATCACGCCCGCGAGCGGTCCCATCGCAAATCCGCCGATCAGCACAGGCAGTTCGCTGAGGTCAAGCCTGTAAAAGCCGGGCGCGAACCACAGCGGGAACTCGACCGACATCAGAACGAACGCGATGCCGGACAAAATTCCGATCTGCGCGACTTCCCTCACGCCGAACACAGACTTTTCCGTTTTTTTTACGGTCTCTTCTTTTTCTTGCAATTGAATTCTCTCCTTTGACCGCTGCCCACGAAAAAAGCCCCGCAGAATTCTGCGAGGCCAAAAGCGCTTTTTCTGAAAAGCGTTCTTCTTCATTCCGGACTGTACCGTCGGCTCCGGGATCACACCGGAATCTGCACAAGGCTCGTGGGCTTGTCGGCTTAGCGCCGCATCACCACCGGTGGGGAATTTCACCCCGCCCCGAAGACAGCTATTTATTTGTTATTGTCATGATATCATATTCCAAAAATCCTGTCAAGTGGGGTGCCCCCACGGGCAAGCCCCGCTATTAAACCCGGGAAAAGTGAAAAGCTCGCCGAAAAAGTTATTTGCTGCGGGATGCAAGCGTCTGCGTAAGATCACGCAGATAATCGGCGTCCGGGCCAAACAGCTCCAGGGCCTCCAGCGCCGTGCGGGTCAGCTTCCCGACCGCGCGTTTGGCGTTATCCATTCCAAGCAGGGAAACATAGGTGCTTTTGCCGTTTTGGGCGTCGCTGCCGGCAGGTTTGCCGAGTACGGCGGAATCGCCCTCCACGTCGAGAATATCGTCGACGATCTGGAACGCAAAGCCGAGCGCGGCGGCATACCGGTCTGCGGCCGAAACCCCGGCCGTTTCCGCCCCCGCCAGCAGGCATCCCATTTTCGCGGAAGCGCGGATCAGCGCCCCCGTTTTGTTCTCGTCCATTTTCTGAAGCGTCTCCATCGGAACGGATTTGCCCTCGCACATCAGGTCGATGGACTGCCCGCCCGCCATGCCGTAGGGTCCGGCAGCTGCGGCAAGCTCGCCCGCAGCCGCCGCTGCGCTCTGCGGACCGGCCGCCGAAACGCTTTCCGGCGACAGCATTGTCTGGAACGCTATTGTCAACAGGGAATCGCCCGCCAGAAGCGCCTGCGCTTCCCCGAAAACCATATGGTTGGAGGGCTTCCCCCGCCGCATAGCGTCGTTGTCCATGCATGGAAGATCGTCGTGGATCAGCGAATAGGCATGGATCATTTCAACGGCGCAGGCGAAGGGAAGAGCGGCTTCCTGATCGCCCCCGCAGAGGCCGCAGAACTCCAGTACCAAAACGGGGCGAAGACGCTTGCCCCCCGCGAGAAGGCTGTACCGCATGGCGCGGAACAGCCCGGACTGCAGCAGGGACTCCTCCTCCGGCACGAACCGGCGCAGGGAGTACTCAATGGCGGAGAGGTAATCCCCGCGTTCAATCTTCCCCATCGGTTTTATCTTCCCTTTTTTCAAGCTCCGTGATCTGGCGGATCTTA
>JAEZRH010000165.1 GCA_023412845.1 Bacillota bacterium | reverse complement strand
GCGCAGCCAAGCACCTTCATGATGCCGATTTCCCGGGTGCGCTCATAAATCGACATGACCATGGTGTTGGTGATGCCAAGCGCCGCCACCAGCAGGGAAACCGCGCCGATCCCGCCCAGAATCAGCTGAATGGTGCGAAGCTGCTTTTCCATGGTGTCACGCTGGCTTTCCATGCTGTAGGACTGATAGCCGAGACCCGTGATCCGCTGCACCGCATCCGGAACCGCATCCACGGAATTCAGTTTCAGCACGATCTGGCTGTGGGAATCCGAATCGCCGCCCTTGATGTTGTTCAGCTTCCTGTACTTTTCGCGCAGCTCCTTCGCATAGGAGAGATCCATGAAGATGCAGTCGCTCGGGTTCGGGTTTTTGCTGTAATCCTCGGCCAGCGTGCCGAGGACATGAAGCTTGACCTCCTTTTTCGCGGCGGTGGAACCCTCCGGGAGGTTCACGCTCAGCGTGAACCGGTCCTTCACCGGATCGACGAAGGGTTTCGGCAGATTTCCGCTTTTGTCGGGAGTCCGGTCAACATAGTTGTTATTTTTCCGGCTGCTGTCCATAAAATCATACGCAGACTGGCTGCCGAACAAGATATCAGTTTTCTGAAAATCTTTTCCGGGAAGGGTCCCGGCCTCCGTGCGAAAGCCCAGGGACTCCAGTGTGTCCATCGAGACCCCGTAAATCATGGCCTGAAACTTGTATTTCCGGCAACTTACCGTCACGCAGGAAGGGTCGAGGGTATAAACCGGCGTGACGGCGACGACGTTCGGCAACTTCTGTATGCTTTTCAGCGCCTGATCGTCCAGATTTCCGGAGCCACCCTCTTTTCCGGAAGCACCGCGGCTGCCGCCGCCATACACCGTGACGACGGTCAGGTCGCCCATGCTCTTCATCATTTCTTCCATGCTCCGGCGCATGCCGAAGCCAAGGGAAAGCATCACGAGGATGGCGCATGTCCCGATGACGACGCCCGTCAGGGTCAGCGCCGTGCGGACCCGCCGGTGGAAAAGGCTCGACAAGGCCATGCCGATCATATCACGGAATTTCATATCACGATCCCCCGCCGGGCCCGTCGTCGTAATCGTCCGTTTCTTCCAACAGGCGCAGCTTTCTGGCTTTCCGTTTCTTCAAAAATACGGCGGTTCCGGCCACAAGGGCGGCGGCAACGGCGGCGATGCCCGTCCACAGTTTCCAGCCATGGCCGCCCGGCGATGTGCCTCCGGGGGTGTTTCCCTCCGAAGCCGTACCCTCTTTGCCGTTCGCGGCCTGTGCCTCGGCCGGCTGAACCTCCGCGGAAAATTTCTTGGACACCGACGTCGCCTTTCCCGAGGCATCCTCGTAGCGGAACGTGGCCGTGCCGGAGAGGGTTCCCTCCTGCCGTGGTGTCAGCGACGCCTGAAAGGTATCGCTCGCGCCGGAATCCAGATTGCCGATATACAGGCTCCCCTCCGTCGTATCGAAATTGCCGGAAAACTCCACGGAAACGTTGTACACCTTGCTTTTCCCCTTGTTGACGTATTCAATGCCGATCTGCCCCGTCTCGCCCGTAAACAGGGGGTTGCTCAGGCCGGGCTCCCCGACCTCAAACCGGACGGGCTGGGTGAGCGGAATCGTGACCGTTTCCTGCGAAGTCAGCGACTGGCGCTTGCCGTCCAGAACCGCATCGTAGCTGAAATTGACTGTCACGCCGTAGGAGTCCGAGGAAGCGTCCGCCTTCGGGAGCAGCGCTATTTCCTTACTCACCGCGGCGCCGGCCCCCAGGCTTGGAATGAAGAAGGTGTTGGAAGCCTGGGAAGGGGTAAAAACGCTGCCGACGGTCGTGTTGGAGTCGGAATCCCCCGCCTCGGAGCCGACGGTCATCTTACAGTTGTCGATGGGCACGGAGCCGGTGTTCCGCACATTCATGACCAGTCTGAATTCCTGCCCGCCGACGACGGCCTTCCCGCCGAAATCGTAACTTGCGATGATCAGCTGCGGCTTGCTGTCCCCGACCTTCCCGGTATCGTCCGCGCCCGTTTTTGTTCCGGTGACGGGCAGGTAGATTTTGGAGGTGGCCGCGGCGACATCGTCCGCTGAAAGCACAATGCCTGCCGGATAGCTTCCCGTCGTCATTTTGGCGAAGCACACGAGCGGATACGTTACGGTCGCCGTTGCGCCGGCGTCAAGCGACCCCAAAGATTTGGTATCGGTTTCCCCGCTGATGCTCACGCCCGCCGCGCCGGAAAGGTCAAGGACGGCGGTTGCGCTGGCGCAGGCGGCGGAACCTGTGTTTTTTACCGTAAAGGTCAGCCGGAAGGTTTCCCCTTCCCTGACCGGCGTATGGTCGAGGCTATAGGAATCGACTGTGAGCCTGCCGCCGCTCTCCGCTTCGGAAGAAGCCGCCTGCTTGCCGAATACCAGATATTCCACGGTGAATCTCAGGTCGCGGCCATTGCCGTCCTCCGCGACCGTTTTGTCGTCCGTGCTTTTATAGTAAACGACCTCAAGGTTCAGCACTCCGTAGCCGGCGCCCGTTCGTTTCAGGTATTTCTGCGGGATATGCAGTTCGTAAGACAAAACGGCGGCGCCGTCCCCGGAACTTTCCGTAAGGTTTTCGGCGTAATACCCCTTATGCCCGACGGAAACGGAACCGCTCGCCGCGGTCACGTCAATTTTGATATGGTCCACGTCGCTGATGTCAAAATTCATGATGCTCTGCGTCAGAGTGAAGTCAACCCCGAACGGACTGCCGATTCCCGGTTCGGACGGCGTAACCGCCGCCGCGGTCACGCGCGGGTCAGGGGCCCTGCTGGCATCCGCCCTTGCCGGAAACGCCTGCCCGAGGGCGAGCGAAACAGTCAGGGCAGCCGCAAGAAGCAGCGCGGTGATCCGGAAGGCTCTGTGGTTCATGCTTCTGTTTCCTCCCTTTTTTCCGGTTGAATCGGATTTTCTACATCCGAAACCTTGTTCCCATCGTGGATGGTGACGATGCGACTGGCATATTCCGCAATTTCCGGGTCATGCGTCACGATGATCAAGGTCTCTCCGTACCGGCGCGCCATCGAAACCATCAGGTCCATCACTTCCCGGCCGGTTTTGCTGTCCAGGTTGCCGGTCGGTTCGTCGGCAAAAATCAGCCTTGGTCTGGCGACAAAGGCACGCGCAATTCCGACGCGCTGCTGCTGCCCGCCGCTCATCTGGGCCGGCAGGTGCAGCAGGCGGTCGCCGAGCCGGACCGCCCGGAGCATCTGTGCCGCCTGCCGCGTTCGGAGTTCTTTCCCTGCTCCTCGGAATGCGAGCGGCAGCGCAACGTTTTCAACCGCGTTCATCGTCGGCAGGAGGTTGTAAGACTGAAAAATAAAGCCGATGTTTTTCTGGCGGAACAGCGCCCACTGTTTTTCGCTGTACCGGGTCACATCCGCGCCGCAGATCACGACCCGCCCGCGCGACGGAGGTTCCAGGCCCGCCATGATATTCAGCAGTGTGGACTTTCCCGAGCCGGATGTTCCCAGAATGCAGCAGATCTCCCCCTGCGGGATGTTCAGGCTGATCCGGTTCAGCGCGACGACTTTCTCCGTGCCGATACGGTATACCTTGCGAATATTCTGAACACGAATGATATCCAACCCGCTCCCCCGCTTTGCAGTGT
>JAEZRH010000113.1 GCA_023412845.1 Bacillota bacterium | reverse complement strand
TCTGCCCATCGATGCCTTTTAAAATATTCCGTTCAGATACTTTTTCAGTATAGACCTGACGCGGCGAAAAGTCAACAGCGCACTGTCCCCGCTTCCACGACCGGGGCGGGCTGAGCCTGCACGCAATTTTTTCACATGGCCGGTCGAGAGCATTCTTCGACTCCCGCACCAGTTACAGCCCGAAATTTGCACCCCGCTAAACGGCGCGGCCTGGGAGCGGGGGCACCCCGCCTATTCTACAAGGCCGAGGCCGTAGAGCCCGTCCGCGATATCCCGGAAGGCGGGTCCGCAGGTCGCACCCCCGCCGCTGCCGCCTTCCGCAAAAACGACGACGACGTATCTGGGATTTTGATATGGATAGAATCCGGCGAACCAGGACTCGACCATTTCGACTCCGTTCACATAGCGGCCGGTCTGAGCCGTTGCGGTTTTTGCCCCCGCCTCCAGAAACAGCGGCTTGCCCTTATTGCTGGTTCCCTCGTCGATGGAAGCCTTCATGAACTCATGCAGCAGCCCGGCGGTCTGCGCCGAGATCACCGGCTTTGACTCCTGCGGCGCCGCCCGCTGCGTGACCTGCAGCTTTTCGTCCACAAGCCCTTCGTACAGGCTGGGTTGCGTATATGTTCCGCCAGAAGCAATGGCGTTGACCATCGCGGCCATCTGAAGCGGGTTCGCCGTCAGATTCCCCTGTCCGAAAGAGAAATTGGCCAGAGCGCGCGGGACGGACAGCTCTTTTGCCGTCGGCAGCACTCCCGCGTCGGAAGAAAGCCCCGGCGCCAGAGAAAACGATTGGCCGAAACCGAATTTCTTCGCCATCGCGAGAAAATCGGCGGGTGGAATTTTCTGCATCAGATTGACGAAATAGGTGTTGCAGGAATTTGCGATGGCCTGCTTCATGTTTTCGGTCCCGTGGCTCTCCGAATTGAAGCAGTGGTACACGTTGCCATCGACCGTGATGGCCCCGGTGCAGGTGTACGTCTCCTGCGGGGAGATTCCGTCTTCCAGAGCAGCGGCAGCCGCAACCAGCTTGAAAACGGATCCCACGCTGTAGGAAGAGAGCCCGCGGTTCAGGAGCGGCGAGTCCTGGCTGCTGAGCACCGACGCGACGTCGTCCGGATCGTAGGACGGGCGGCTGACAATCGCGCGGATCTTGCAGGAGGGCACCTCGACGACGACAATGGCCCCTTTTTTGATGTATTGATCCGCCGCTTCCTCCGCGAGATCCTGCACGCGCCGGTCGAGCGTGAGGACGACGCCGCTTTTCTGCAGATTGGAGGTATCCTCCACGGTTTTCTGTTCGCCGGACAGTACGCGGTTCATGGCATCCACCGGATAGGAGACGGAGATTTTCCCCTGGTTCCGGGTCAACTGGCTGTTGAAGGCCTTTTCCACGCCTGCCGCGCCCCCGCCCGATCCGTTCAGATACCCGATGATATGCACGGCCGGCTGCTGCGCGGAATACCGGGAAGAAACGGTGAACACATCGGCGTCCGGGGAAGATATCTTTTGAGGCAGCCTGAGGGCAAACGGTTTGCCCGCCGACAGCAGGGGGTATATCTCCTGCATTTTAGCCGTCGGGAAAATTTTATTCAGCTGCGCCGAGACCTCTACGCCCGGAACAATCGACGTGACATACTGCCGGCCGTTCCCAGTCAGGGGGTTCAGGTGGCAGTCGTAAACCGTTCCGCGCGTGGAAAACACGTTGACTTTATAGGTCTGCTGCTGCGCGGCGGCCTGGGCAAGCTCCGTCCCGCTGGATAAATGATAGATGCTGAGAATGGAAAAATAAAGCCCGACGATCAGAAACGCAAACAGGACCACCGTCCGTTTTCGCATAAAAAATCCCCCCGCTGGCTAGCATTTCCAGTCGGGAGGAATTTAAACATCGGGAATCCGTCTGCGGAAGATCGCGCCCTGCGGGATTGCTTTTGCCGTCGGCAGCAGCACGGTCATCTGCGCGTGGTTGGCCGATTCGACGGAGATTCCATCCCCGTCCGTGATGCCGTCCATTTTAAGCCGGTACGGCGGCCTGCCGGGCTCCAGCACCTCCGCCTCGTCGCCGCGGAAAAAGCGGTTTCGCTGCGAAAGCACGGCGCAGCCGTCCCGCATGCCGCAGCAGACGGCGATCTGCTCCCAGCTGCGCACATAGCCCCCGTTCCCGTAAACCTGGCCCGGTTCGCCGCCGAGATAAAAACCAGCGCAGTATTCCCTGTGGCTGATTTTTTCGGGCTCCTCCGCAACCCACCGGGGCAGCGGAGCACCGGGGCAGCGGGCATATTCGTCCAGCGCCCAGCGGTACGCGTTCGCCGTGACCGCCGTGTAATAGGCGGATTTTGCGCGGCCTTCGATTTTAAAACTGCCGACGCCAGCTTCGGCAAGCTCCGGCACATGTTCGATCATGCAGAGGTCCTTCGAATTAAGGATGTACGAACCGCCGTCGCCTTCGAAGACGGGCATGCAGCGGCCCGGGCGCGTTTCCTCCACAAGAGCGTATTTCCAGCGGCACGGCTGCGCGCAGTCGCCGCGGTTCGCGTCCCTGCCCGTGAAATAGTTGGAAAGCAGGCACCTGCCGGAAAAGGATACGCACATCGCCCCGTGGACGAAGGCCTCCAGTTCCAGCTCTTTCGGGGTCTTCGCCCGTATTTCCGCAATCTCGCCGAGCGTCAGTTCGCGGGCAAGCACGACGCGCTTCGCGCCGAGCTCAAAAAACGCGCGCGCCGCGGCGAAATTCGCGACGCCTGCCTGCGTGGAGATATGAATTTCAACATCGGGCGCATAGCGCTGCGCCATGCGCATCACGCCGAAATCCGTGAGGATCAGCCCGTCGGTGCCCGCCTGCCCGGCCTGCTCCAGAAAAGCCGGAAGCCCGGAGCATTCCTCGTTGTGCACCACCGTGTTGCAGGTCAGGTAAACGCGCACACCCCGCGCATGCGCGTAACTCACCGCGTCCGCAAGCCCCTCCGCCGTAAAGTTGGGAGACGAGCTGCGCATGCCGAACAGCTTGCCGCCGAGATAGACCGCGTCGGCCCCGAAGCGCACGGCGGCCTCGAGCCTTTCCCTGTCGCCCGCCGGAGAAAGCAGTTCCGGCAGTGCAATACCCGTCTGAAGCGGCGCCATCAGCGCAATCCCGCTTTCTTGAGGTTCGCCTGATGCTGCGCCGCAGTCGAGGCGTAGTAGGCCTTGCCGCTCTTATCGTGGCAGAAATAATAATAGTTGGTGGAAGCGGGATTCAGCGCGGCGTCGACCGCCTCGGTTCCGGGGTTGCAGATCGGCCCCGGCGGCAGGCCCTCGATGGTATAGGTGTCGTAGCGGCTTTTGTAGGTACTGCGGATATTGGCGGGGACGAGCGCCTGTGTGCGGTACGGATAATAGGTGGTCGGGTCGGAATCCAGATGGTGCAGCTCCGCTTTTTTGCTGTCGAGGCGGTTGTGGAACACGGACGAAACATTGTACATGTCCTGCTTGTCGGCCGCCTCCGACTGGATCATGGAGGCGAGCGTAAGGAGCTGGTCGACCGTCATCCCTTCCTCTGTGGCTTTGTCGCGGATCTGCTTGGTCAGCTTGCCGTTGCAGTTGCTGACCATTTTCTGAACGGCCTGAGCGGGGTCCTCGTTTTTGAAAAACTCGTAGGTATCGGGAAAAAGGTAGCCCTCCATCCGGTAATACCGCTGGGAGGAATTCGTGATGGCCTGCAGCATGGAAAAGCTGTCGTCCAGCTGTGTGCCGCCCATCGCGGCAAGCGCCGCCTTCGACGTGCAGACACCGCTTTTCTCCAGCTTATCGGCAATCTCCAAGGCGGTTGCGCCCTCCGGGAAGGTGACTTTCACGGTATCCACGCGGTTCTTTGTAGACTGGAGGGAGTTGATCAGGGCGAGATAATCCATACCCGTGGTAATTTGATAACTGCCGCCGCCGTATGTTTTCGGCGCCTTGGTCAGGTACGCATACAGCCTGAAAAAATCGACGTCCCGGATTGCCCCGGCGCTGTAGAGCAGCTGCGCGACCTGGCCGGACGACGCGTCCTTCGGGATCTCCACCGTAACGGAAACGTTCTGCCTGCCTACCGCCAGCATGTCGTCGAGGCCGGACACGGCGTATTTTGCGAGCAAAGCGGAGACCATGATCACCATGGAAAGCCACATCAGACGGAAAAAGCGCTTGTTTCTGCGGCCTTTTTCCTTATTGCGCAGCTCGTGTGCAAGCTTGGCACGTTTGGCGGCCGGCATTCCGCCCTGCGGCCCCGAATGCTTCTGCGCCTCGGCGGGATCGCTGTAGCTGCTGATTACGGTATCCGGATACTCTTCTCGCGCCCCGTCGCCGTCGTCGCGGATATGGACCTCGAAGTGTTCCGCGCGGTTCCGCCTGTTCGGCTGCTGCCCGTCGTTCATCTGCGCTCACCTTCTTTTCTTTCAGTGTTCGGACGTTTTGTCCGGAATGCGCCGGATGTATTTTTCCGTAATCAGAATATCGACCGGGCGGTCGAAATATCCGTGCGGAAGGTTCCAGCGGGTGCATCCGCTGTAGCAGAGCCCTACCGTCACCCCGGTGAAGTTTGCAAGGAAACGGTCGTAATATCCCTTGCCGTAACCGAGCCGGTATCCCTGCGAATCGAAGCTGAGCCCCGGAACGATGCAGAGCGCGCCGGCGCATTCACGGACCGGGCGGGATTTACCGGCGACGGGCTCCAGCACGCCGTAACAGCCGGGCGCCAGATCGCCGACCGAAGCGATCTCATAGAATTCCATCGCCAACGTTTCCGGAAGACAGCGCGGCACGGCGACGCGCTTGCCGTCGGCGAGGACCCTTTCGATCAGCCGCAGAGTGTCGACTTCCAGCGGCTTGCTGACGTAGGTGTATACGACAGGCGCGCTGCGGTATTCTTTCAGCGCGGCAAAGCGCGCTCCGATCTTCCCGTCCATGTCGGATTTCCGGCCAGGTTCCAGCCGTTCCCGGAACCTGCGGCTCTGCGCCCGCAGGTTCTTTTTCATCTCCCGAATATTCTTTATATACATTGAATCTTTTTCCGGATTTCCAGCGATTTTTCGCTGCCGAACAGCTCCTCGATAATTTTAAGCCCGAATTCCACCGCGACTCCGGCCCCGCGGGAGGTGATGATCCTGCCGCTGACGCAGACCGGGTCCATGAGCACTTCCTCCGCCCCCAGCTCGTCTTCATAGCCCGGGAAACAGACGGCCTTATGGCCTTTCAGAAGCCCGAAATGGCCCAGGATGGAAGGGGCCGCGCAGATGGCCGCGATCCATTTGCCGTTCTGCGCGCAGTAATTGAGGCACGCACGGACCATCGGCGACTGCTCCAGGTTTTTCGTACCCGGCATTCCTCCGGGCAGGATTACCATATCCATATTTTCAAGCGAAATTTCGTTTTCTTCCAGATCGGCGGTGACTTCAATATGATGCGAACCCGTCACATGTCTGTCGCCGACGCCGACGGTCCGGATCTGCGCGCCCGCGCGCCGGAGAAGATCGACGGGAGCAAGCGCTTCCACCTCTTCAAAACCCTCTGCGAGGAACAGGTAAATCATGATAAAAACCTCCTTGTATCGGTAAAACCGCCCGGCGGCGGTCAGTCCATCGTCATGCCCAAATACGGGCCGTCGGGCCGCGCGTCCTCCGCCAGCGTGCCGCCGATGGGCCGCATCATTCCAAACGGGAGCGTTTCTCCTTCGCCCGGAAAAGGCCCTGCCTGCACCGGCAGGCGGAAACGGTATTCCCCCGCCGGGGCCTGCCTGAGGATAGCACCGGCAAGGAGCGGGAAGGTCACGCCCGCGGCCATCGTTTCCAGAACCGTACAGACATTTTCTTCCACCCGGCAAAGCGCATAGGCGGGCTTCCCGCCGGAGACGGCGCAGACCAGCCTGTCACCGTAAACGGCGTTCATCCCCGTGGCGAAATGGAACATCCTGTCGCTCCACAGGACGGAGCCGCCGCAGCCCGCAATGCATTCCCTGCGGAATGCATTCAGACGACGGAAGTCGGGCAGCACGCTGCCCGGCCCCGCCGGCTCGGAGCCGGCGCGCAGCCGGTCGGACGTGACCGTCAGGAAACGAGCCTCGAAAAAGGGCGCGTAGCCGAATTTTCCATAAAAGCGGTAAAGCTCCTCGTCCGCAGGGAGCACGACGGAGAATCTGTCGCCCCGGTCGGCCCCCGCGATGGCGGCGTAAGCGAGCAGCGACGACATATATCCTCTGGAACGGAAACGAGCGAGCGTAGCGGCGGCAAAGATATAATGCGCCTGTAAAGCTTCCTCCCCGGCAAGCACGGACGCGGGCAGCAGGTAAACGGCTGCGGCGATCTCATCCCCCACACGGTAGACAAGGCAGTCACGGGGCGAGAAACAGTTGTTGAGAAAATATCTCGGAAAGCGCGGCGGGTCGCCAAAAGCCTGCCGCCAGAGGTCCGCGAGCCGGCGCCGCATCTCCCATCGCGCAAATTCCACCATGGTCAGTCCGCCTCCGTATTCTGGCCCAAAGAGAAAAGTTCATCCAGAACAAGACGCGTCAGTTCCTCGTGGATGCTTTCCACGCTCCGCGGCTTTCCGCCCTCGGCGCAGTCAACGGCCCTCCAGCCCAGCTTTTGGGCGGCGTAAACGGCACTCTGCCGGCAGGATGCCAGATAGGCAAGGTCCCGCTCGTGGACGTCGCGGCTGCCGCCGGTTTTGCGGTAACGCTCCCGGAGCAGCCCCTGGGAGATTTCGGTCGGCATGTCGAGGTAAACGGTCAGGTCGGGCCGCGGGATGCCCAGGCGCACATACTCGAAATCCTCCGCCCAGGTGATAAAGGCATCCCATTCGTTCCGGGGCAGCTTCGGCATCTGATAGACGATGTTGGAGGTCGTATAACGATCCGTCAGGATCAGTTTTCCGGCCGCATAGTCGGCGCGCCAGCGCCTGTGAAAGCTGGCATACCGGTCCACGGCGAAGAAAGACGACGCGGCGTAGGCGTTGACG
>JAEZRH010000088.1 GCA_023412845.1 Bacillota bacterium | reverse complement strand
ACCGGAAAACACCCCAGGTAAAGGTTGGGGTCGTCGGCGAAATCTACGTAAAATACGCCGCGCTCGGCAACAACAATCTGGAGGATTTTCTGCGGGAGCAGGACTGCGAGGTCAATGTGCCCGGGCTGATGAATTTCGCGCTGTTTAAAGTCGACAACAGGCTCGAGGATATCAAGCTGTACGGCGGCAACAGGATCAAATACGTCGTCGTGAAAATGCTGATGGATTATTTGCTGGGAATGCAGAACACGCTGATCGAAGCAATCAGCAGCGAGCCGTGTTTTCAGCCGCCTGAGCCCTACGCGCATACCAAAAGCCTTGTCAAAGGGGTGATCGGCTACGGCGACAAAATGGGAGAAGGCTGGCTGCTGACCGCGGAAATGCTGGAACTGACCGAACAGGGCTATGAAAACATCGTCTGCGCCCAGCCGTTCGGATGCCTGCCCAACCACATCTGCGGCAAGGGAATGATCCACCGCATCAAAGCGATCGACGAAAAGTCGAATATCGTCCCCATCGATTACGATCCCAGCGCCACGCGGGTCAATCAGGAAAACCGTATCAAGCTGATGCTGGCCGTCGCGCGTGAAAAGCTGCAGAACGGCGCCCACTGATTAGAAGAGACAGCATATTATCGCCCGCGGTTGTTACCGCGGGCGATTTTTCTATGGCATCATCTTTCCCACTTATCGCAGAGGGCATTGATCTGATCGGTAAACTTCGCGAGGTCCTTGTTGGCCCCGCCTTCGTTATGCTGGATCACGCGCAGAAGCCGCTGTCCAGCGGAAACCAGCCGTGAGAAGACGGACGACGCGCGTTTCGTCTCCTTCTTGGCAAACCGGACCTCCGGAGAAATCCCTTCATCCACGACAAGGTTGCCCGACAGGTCGACGACAGACCGATAATTTGGGACATAGGCGCTAAAGCCCCTTCTCGTCAGCTCTTCCGCAAAGTTCTCGCTTGCGGAAAGCTCCCCGTGAACCACAAACATGCGCTTCGGCTTTTTCCGGAACGCCTCCGCCCAGCGGAGCAGCCCGGAGCGGTCGGCATGGCCGGAAAGGGCCTTGAAGTTATGGATTCGGGCCTGCACGGAGATTTCTTCTCCGAACAGCTTGACCTGTTTGACGCCTTCGATCAGCATGCGGCCCAGGGTCCCTTCCGCCTGGTAGCCGACAAAGACCACCGAGCATTCCGGCCGCCAGAGATTGTGTTTCAGGTGGTGGCGGATACGCCCTGCTTCGCACATCCCGCTGGAGGAGATGATGACCTTCGGCGAAAGGTCTTCGTTGAGCGCCTTCGACTCCTCCACGCTGTCGCACGTGTGCAGATTGGGGAAAGAGATCGGCTGGAACCCGCCGTCAATCAGCCGGAGCGTATCCTCATCGGCATACCCGCACAGGTCGCCGCTGTAGATTTTGGTTGCCTCGGCCGCAAGCGGGCTGTCGACGTAGACCGGGAAATCCGGCATGCTTTTGACCAGACCCTGTTCCTTCATCCCGCGGATGAAATACAGCAGTTCCTGCGTGCGTCCGACCGCGAAGCTGGGAATGACCACGTTGCCGCCCGCCCCCAGCGTCTGATCGAAGACCGCGGCCAGTTCCGGAATATAATTGGCGATCGGCTCGTGCTCGCGGTCGCCGTAAGTCGACTCCATGACCACATAGTCGGCCTCGTCGATATACTGCGGGTCGCGGATGATGGGCTGGTTCAGGTTGCCAATATCGCCGGAAAAGACGATTTTCTCCGTCCGTCCGTTTTCTTCCGCCCAAATCTCAACGGAAGCGGAGCCGAGAAGATGCCCCGCGTCGACCATGCGGAAACGGGTGCCGTCGCAAAGCTGCCTTACTTCCCCGTAATCGCACGGTTCAAAATACTCTGCGGTTTTTTCGGCGTCCTCGACCGTATAGATCGGTTCTTCCGGGTCTCTGCCGGCGCGCCTGCCTTTCCTGTTGTCGTTCACCGCATCCATCTGCTGGATGTGAGCGCTGTCGCGCAGCATGATGGAAAGCAGGTCGCAGGTCGCGCGGGTCGCGTAGATTTTGCCTCTGTAACCGTTCCTGACCAGCATGGGCAGGCGCCCGCTGTGGTCGATATGCGCGTGCGTCACAAAAACATAGTCGATCCGGGACGGATAAAACGGGAACCCCCTGTTCTCTTCTTCTCCGAGGCCCTGATAAAGCCCGCAGTCGATCAGAATCCTTTTTCCGCAGGCCTCAAGGCAGTGGCAGCTCCCCGTGACCTCTTTGTCCGCACCGTAAAAAATAAGATTCAACCCTTTTCCCCCGCATTCCAAAGTCTGTTTTTGCCGGTTCCTGCTTCCGACGTTTTTCTTATTATATCATACCGAAGCGCCGACTGACAAAAGGTTTTTTCGGCCGGGCAGCATAGGGATACGCCTGAAGTCGTATCCAGCCAAGCGAGAGCGTACCCGGGGCGAGAAGCAAAGACTGGGATTTTTATAAAGCTATTATTGCGGCCGCCGTAGGCGTATAAGTACTATGCATCCGGTCTTGTAGAATCGCCTCCGCAAGGGTATAATAAAATTGTATCACATTCAAAACGGAGGGCTGAAAATGACATATCCGCTCGTTACCATTCAGACAGAAAACGGCAAAATTGAGATCGAGCTCTACCCGGAAATTGCTCCCAACACCGTAAATAACTTTCTCTCGCTGATCCGGAAGAAGTTTTATGACGGAACCACTTTCCACCGCATCATTCCGAAATTCATGATACAGGGCGGCGACCCGAAAGGCGACGGCACCGGCGGGCCCGGCTACTGCATCAAAGGCGAGTTCACCTCGAACCATTTTGGAAACGAGCTGAAGCACACCCGCGGAGTCGTGTCGATGGGGCGGGCCGTCAACCCGAACAGCGCCGGGTCTCAGTTCTTCATCATGGTGGACGACGCGCCTTACCTCGATGGGGAATACGCGTCGTTCGGCAAGGTCGCCTCCGGTATGGAGGAAGTGGACCGCATCGTATCCATTCCGCGCGATTATGACGACAAGCCCCTGACGGAGCAGAAAATCGTTTCCGTAACGGCGGACACGTTCGGGGCAACCTACGATGAGCCCAAGAAGGTCTGACGCGGGTCCGGCGTCGCTGCTGCGCAGGTTTCTGGGATATTACCGCCCCTATCTCGGAATTTTTTACTTCGACATGTTCTGCGCCCTGGTCCTGTCGGTCATCGATATCTCTTTTCCGCAGATTCTGCGGGTCCTGACGGCGGGCCTGTTCACACAGAGGGCGGACGCCATTCTCAGCCGTCTCGGGATTCTGGCGGGCGCCCTGCTGCTGATGTATCTGATCCGCTTCGGCTGTCAGTACTACATCACCTCCTGGGGGCACATCATGGGCGCCAGGATGGAAAGCAACATGCGCCAGGACCTGTTCGACCATTACCAGCGGATGTCGTTTTCGTACTACGATCGGAACAACACGGGCGATCTGATGAGCCGGCTGGTATCCGACCTGTTCGATATTTCGGAGCTCGCGCATCACGGCCCGGAGAATATTTTCATCTCGCTGCTGAAAATCTTCGGCTCCTTTGTCATGATGCTGTTCCTCAACATTCCGATGACGCTGGCGCTGCTTGCCGTAACCGTCGTGATGCTCGTTTTCAGCGTACATGAGAACAAGAAGATGCAGGCAATTTTTCTGGACAACCGAAAAAAGATTTCCGGCGTAAACTCCCAGGTGCAGGACAGTCTGGCCGGGATCCGCGTGGTGAAGTCTTTCGGGAACGAAGAGCTGGAACGGGAAAAATTTGAATCCAGCAACATTCGGTTTCTCGATTCCAAAGTAAGCAATTACCGCATGATGGGCTCCTACCGCGCCGGCAACGCTTTTTTTGAGGGACTTTTATATCTTGTGGTTCTGGTGTACGGTGGGTATCTCGTCGCAAAGGGCGGCCTGCACGTTGCCGATCTTGCGGTCTATGCGCTGTACATAGGCATCTTCATCAATCCCATCGACGTTCTGGTGGAATTTACGGAGCTATTTCAAAAGGGGTATTCCGGCTTCCGGCGGTTTGCGGAGGTCATTGAAACCGACCCGCAGATCAAGGACCGGCCCGGCGCCGGGGAACTGGACCATGTAAAGGGAGTCATCGATTTCCGCGATGTGTCTTTCCAGTATAACGGCGCGGAACATGTTCTGGATCATATCGACATCCATATCGACGCCGGCAAAACCGTGGCGCTTGTCGGGCCCTCCGGCAGCGGAAAGACGACGCTCTGCTCCCTTCTCCCCCGCTTCTACGACATAACGGGCGGCAAAGTCTGCATCGACGGCAGCGATATCCGCGACGTCACCATCCATTCCCTGCGGCAGGCCATCGGGATCGTTCAGCAGGACGTCTACATGTTTTCCGGCAGCATACGCGAAAACATCGCCTACGGCAAACCGGATGCCACGGATGAAGAAATTCTGGCCGCCGCGCGCAGCGCCGGCATCCACGACTTCATCAGCGGGCTGCCTGACGGCTACGACACCTTTGTGGGCGAACGCGGGACGCGCCTGAGCGGCGGTCAGAAACAGAGGATCGCCATCGCGCGTGTCTTCCTCAAAGACCCCCCGGTCCTGATCCTCGACGAAGCGACAAGCGCGCTGGACAACGAAAGTGAACGATACATTCAGGAGTCCCTCGACCGCCTGGCGAAAAACCGCACCACCATCGTGATTGCCCATCGGCTCAGCACCATCCGCAACGCCGACGAGATCATCGTGATTGCGGACAACGGAATCGCCGAGCAGGGCACGCACGAAGAGCTCATGGGGCACGACGGCATCTACGCGAAATATTACAACATGCAGTTCGACGCTTCCAATCTGCCTGCCGATTTGGAAATTTCCTGAAGATTCTCCGCCCGAACCATGAGAATGGGGGTTTGTACGCATGAAACGCCCAACGCCACCGTATACTAGATATGAGGTGGTGAAAATGGACTATTCGGGCTTTACGGAATTTCCCTTTCCATCAAAGCTTTCGGCGGACGGAGAAAAAATCCGTGATTTTTTCATGGGTCTTCCCGATACTGAACAGCTTGAGCTCCTGAACCGTTCGCATTCCTACGACACCTTTTACCACAATGTAGTGACCTGTATGGACGGCGCGGGAGCAAGAAAACCCATGGCAAGGTAAAACAGGACCGGCGCCGAAGCGCCGGTCCTGTTTTTGCTGAAGGGAAACGGAAATTCAAATCAATACATGCCGCCCATGCCGCCGTCTGCCGGTGCCACCGGAGCCGGAGGAGTCGGTTCTTTCTTATCCGTGACGAGGGATTCGGTCGTGAGGACCATGGCGGCGACGGAAGCCGCGTTCTGCAGAGCGGAACGGGTGACCTTTGTCGGGTCGACGACGCCGAACGAAATCATATCGCCGTACTTGTCGTCGTTTACGTTGTAGCCGTAGCCGACCTTGCCGGAGCCCTTGATGTGCTCGATGATGACGGAGCCTTCCAAGCCCGCGTTTGTGGCAATCTGACGAATCGGCTCCTCAAGAGAGCGCAGCACGATCTTGGCGCCCGTCTTGTCGTCGCCTTCGGCTTCGTTTACGAGCTTTTCAACCTCGGGGATGACGTTCAGAAGCGCAACGCCGCCGCCTGCGACAATGCCTTCCTCGACAGCAGCCTTGGTTGCGGCAAGAGCGTCTTCGACGCGCATCTTCTTCTCTTTCATTTCGATCTCGGTGGCCGCGCCGACTTTGATGACGGCAACGCCACCGGCCAGTTTCGCGAGGCGTTCCTGCAGCTTTTCCTTGTCGAAGTCGGAGGTCGTATTTTCGATCTGCGTGCGGATCTGAGCAACGCGGTCGGAGATCGCCTTCTTGTCGCCGTAACCGTCGATGATGGTGGTGTTTTCCTTATCCACCTTCACCTGACGAGCGCGGCCGAGCTGATCCATGGTGGCGTCCTTCAGTTCGAGGCCGATTTCGGAAGAAATGACCTGACCGCCGGTCAGGATTGCGATATCCTGAAGCATCTCCTTGCGTCTGTCGCCGAAGCCCGGGGCCTTGACGCCGACGCAGGTGAAGGTGCCGCGCAGCTTGTTGAGAATCAGCGTGCTGAGCGCCTCACCCTCGATGTCTTCCGCGATAATGACCAGCTTCTTGCCGGACTGGACGATCTTTTCAAGAAGGGGCAGGATTTCCTGAACATTGGAAACCTTCTTGTCCGTGATCAGAAGGAGAGCGTCGTCGATCACTGCTTCCATCTTCTCGGTATCGGTGACCATGTAAGGAGTAACATAGCCACGGTCAAACTGCATGCCTTCCACAACTTCGGAATATGTCTCGGCAGTCTTGGATTCCTCGACCGTAATGACGCCGTCTTTCGAGACCTTCGACATAGCTTCGGAAATCAGTTTGCCGATAAAGTCATTGGACGCGGAGATCGCAGCGACGCGGGCAATGTCGTCCGGGCCGGAAACCTTCTTGGAGTTCTTCTTCAGGGCCTCCACGGCAGTGTCTACAGCCTTCTGGATGCCGTTGCGGACCTCCATCGGGTTTGCGCCGGCCGTCACGTTCTTCATGCCCTCGCGGATGAGCGCCTGGGCAAGAAGGGTGGCCGTCGTCGTGCCGTCGCCCGCGACGTCATTCGTCTTGGTCGCGACCTCCTTGACAAGCTGTGCGCCCATATTCTCAAACGGATCGTCCAGCTCGATTTCCTTTGCAATAGTAACACCGTCGTTCGTGATCAGCGGAGCACCGTATTTTTTGTCGAGAACAACGTTGCGTCCTTTCGGTCCGAGCGTAATTTTAACTGTATCGGCAAGCTGGTTGATGCCGTTCAGCAGAGCTTTTCTGGCTTCTTCGCCGTAAATAATCTGTTTCGCCATAAGTCTGATTCCTCCAAACGTTTATTTTAAATTATTCCACAACTGCAAGGATATCGCTCTGACGCACGATCGTGTATTCCTGGCCGTCGATCTTGACTTCGGTTCCGGAATATTTGCTGGTGATGACGCGGTCGCCCTTCTTCACATACATCTTGACCTCTTTGCCGTCTACAACGCCGCCGGGGCCGGCTTCCACAACATCAGCGACCTGAGGCTTCTCTTTGGCGGAACCGGCGAGAATGATGCCGCCCTTGGTGGTCTCTTCCGCTTCTTCCATCTTAATCAGAACCCTGTCCAGCAATGGTTTGACTGTCATAATATGTCCTCCTTAAATATTTACGATTTGTTAGCACTCATTGTTGCTGAGTGCTAAGATATATTTTAGCGGTAACCTTCGAAAAAATCAAGGGCTTTTTCAAGAAAAAACGGGATTTAATAATTTTTTTACAAATTACTTAAAAGGAGCGGGGCGGCCTATGGAACAATAAAGCGGATGGATTTCGGCATCACTTCAAACGATGTGCCTTTTATCAGGCTGCATTCGCCGTCCAGGTTTTGCGCGACCTCGCGCGGCGATTCTATTTCCAGTCTTTTGCCCCGGCAGAAGGTCAGCAGGCCGTCGAATTCTTTCGATTTCAGATGCTTGCCCGCCTTATACAAGCCGATCAGCTTTGGGATGCGGTGAAAAGCGGGCTTTCGGATCAGAATAAAATCCAGAAGTCCGTCGTCCGGAAGGGCTTCCGGCGCAGCGCAGTATCCGCCGCCGTAATAGCGCCCGCAGCCGATTACGGCCATTAAAAAGCGGCCGGCATACGTTTTTTTACGGTCGACCGTTATTGTCATTTCGTCGCCGATCCGGCCCAGAAGCGTTTTCAGCAGGCCGAGATTATAAGCGGCCGGCCCGCTGAGAAACCGGATGTGTTTCAGCCTTTCCACCTCCAATGGGATTTTCGCATCCATGCCGACCGTGCAGATATTGATCGCGGACCAGTTCTCAGAGCGGATCATGTCGACTGTTCTGGATCGCCCGGCGATTTGTTTTTCGGGTGAAAGAAAATTTTCCGCCGCTCCAAACGTTTTGATATAGTCGTTTCCAGAACCGCATGGAAAAATACCCAGTTCCACATTTCTCATGCCGATAATTCCCGCGGCGATTTCGTTCAGCGTTCCGTCCCCGCCGAGGCCGTAGATCCTTACGGCGTCCCCTTTGCCTCCCTCCGCCGCGGCGATCTCCGTCGCATGCTTCGGGTAGTTTGTCTCGTAACATGTAAAATCGGTATTCCTGCTGCGAAAGGCTTCCCGTATGTAAGGGAAAAACGCCTGCAGCGGGTTCTTTTTGCCCGCCGCAGGATTCACGATAAAAACATATCGCACAACTCCATCCCCAGTCGATTCATTTTGCGTTTTCCCTGAAGTACATATAATACTGGCAGCGGATCATGCCGTTGTAAAGTTTTCTGCGGCGCGCCGCTTTTCTGCCGAAGCACTGCTCGAACGTATCGTCCGGGCTGATGACGGAATAGTTCCATCCGCTGCGCGGCAGGAAAACCCGGCCCATGGTGCGGTAAAGCTCCTCCGCGTCGTGCAGGTCAAGGAGGCGCTCTCCGTACGGCGGGTTGCAGATAACGCAGCCGTATTCCCCATCCTCGCGGAAATCCGCAATATCCCGGCGCCGTACGTCGACGCAGCCGGAGACACCCGCTTTGGCGGCATTTTCAAGCGCCAGAGAAACGGCGGCCGGGTCGGCGTCATACCCCTGCGCATGGAAAGGAGCGCCATCCTTTTGCAGGCTGCGGGCGCGCTCTCGCTCGGCTTTCCAGACAGTTGCGGGGATATTCCCCCACTTTTCCGCGGAAAAATACCGTTTGGCGCCGGGCGCAATATTCCTGGCAAGCAGAGCGGCCTCGATCAAAAGCGTACCGGAACCGCAGAACGGATCGATGAAATTCGCGTCGTGACGAACGTGTGAAAAATACACCATCGCCGCCGCAAGCGTTTCCCGGATGGGGGCTTCCGCGGAATTGGCCCGGTAACCGCGTTTGTGCAGACCCGCGCCGGACGTATCGATCATGACCGAAGCCTGGTCTTTCAGGATCAGAAACTGGATCTGCCTGGGGGCCTCCGTCTCTTCGAACCAGCTGAGGGAATATTTCTCTTTGAGCCGTTCGACGACCGCTTTTTTGACGATGGCCTGGCAGTCCGGAACGCTGGCAAGCTTGGAATTCAGGCAGGATCCTTTCACGGGGAAAGCGTCCTTTTTACCGATCCAGCGCTCCCACGGGAGTGCCCGGACGCCCTGAAACAGCTCTTCAAAGCTGCGCGCCGGGAAAGACGCCATCTGCACCTGCACACGTTCGCCGAAGCGGCAGCACAGGTTTGCCCGCGCCAGCATCTCGGGGGAACCGGAGAATACGACTCTCCCGTTCAGCGGGCGTACGTTTTCTGCCTCCATTTTCCGCAGTTCTTCGGCAAGGGGTCCTTCCAGACCAAACAGGCAGGGAACGACCAAATCAAATTCATGGTTCATACTGTTTTCTCCATAAAATCAGGGGCTGCGGGATTGCGCAGCCCCATTCGCGTTTTTCCGAAAATTATTCTTCCTCTTCATCCGGCTCCAGAAGGCCGTAGTCGCCGTTTTTGCGGCGGTAAACGACGTTGATTTCGCCGCTGTCCTGATTGCGGAACATAAAGAACTGGTGCCCGAGCAGATTCATCTGCAGAACGGCTTCTTCCAGATTCATCGGCTTCACGGTAAAGTGCTTTGTACGGACGATGCGGAACGCGTCTTCGCCGCGCTCTTCCCTGCCGCCGTCCCTCGCGGTGATATCCTCGATCGCCCCGGAGCGGAGCCTTTTGCCGAGCCGGGTCTTGTTCCTGCGGATCTGCCCGCCGAGCGCGTCGATCACTTCGTCCAGCGCGTCGTTCATTTCATCTTCCGTGGCTTCGGCGCGGTAGATCATCCCGCGGGAAGCGATGGTGATCTCAACGGTCTGACGGTTGCGTTCGAGCGTGACGACCACTTTCGCCTGCGCGTCTTCGTCGAAGATCCGGTCAAAGCGGGAGAGCTTTTTCTCGGCGAGTTCCTTGAAATTATCCCTGAGACTGACCTTGCGCCCGATCATCGTTGTTCTCATGTTTCCAACTCCTTTTCCTCAATCTTCTGGAAAAATCGGGGAATTCCAGAACTGTGGATTCAGTATATCACATTATTGGCCAATTGAAAACATCTCAAACCGTTTCCGCGAAAAGCCTAAAGGAACACCGAAGCGTGCCGCGTGACATGGCAGCCGACGTTGACGGAAACCGGCAGGCCCGCGATGTGCGTGGGCGCTTGTTCTATATTGACGGCAAGCGCCGTCGTCGAGCCGCCGAAGCCCTGCGGGCCCACATTCAGGCGGTTAACCCTCTCCAGCATCCGCTGCTCCAGTTCAGCGTAAAACGGGTCATGGTTCCGTTCGGAAACCGGTCTGCAGAGCGCCGTTTTCGCAAGCAGTGCACATTGCTCAAAGTCCCCGCCGATGCCGACTCCCAGCACAACGGGCGGGCAGGGGTTTCCCCCCGCGATCCGGACGGTCTCTTCCACAAAGCCGATGATATCCTCTTCGCCGGCGGCGGGCGTGAACATTTTAATGCGGCTCATATTCTCGCTGCCGAAGCCCTTCGGGGCGACCGTCAGTTTCAGCCGGTCTCCCGGCACGATGCGGGTATGGAGCACTGCTGGAGCATTGTCCCCCGTGTTGCCGCGGCGGATGGGGTCGGCGACCACGGAGCAGCGAAGCAGGCCGTCCAGATATCCCCTGCGGACGCCCTCGTTGACCGCGTCCTCGAAGGAACCGCCGGCCAGGTGGACTTCCTGCCCGACTTCGGCAAAGACGACCGCCATGCCGGTATCCTGGCAGACGGGCAGGCTACATTCCCTCGCCGCGTCCATGTTGGCTCCCAGATCCGCCAGGATGGAACGGCCGGTCGCGGAGGTCTCCGTCTTCTCCGCCACCCGGATGGAATCTTCCAGATCTATCGGGAGTACCCGGTTTGCTTCGATGCAAAGCCGCCGGACCTCAGCCGTAACTTTTTGAACGGCGATTTCCCTCATTCCGATTTCACCCCCGAGACGATTTTCCCGTTTATCATAACGAGTTCCGGCTTCGCCTCAAGCGACAGCGGGTCGCTCCGGAAAACGGCAAGGTCGGCGTCTTTGCCGGCTGCGATGGAGCCGACGCGCGCGTCAAGGCCGCATATCTTCGCGGGGTTGATCGTAATGGCCTTCAGGGCGTCTTCACGGGCCATGCCTTCGCGCACGGCGAGCGCCGCGCAGAGCGGCAGATACTGAATGGGCGTGACCGGATGGTCGGTGATGATCGCCGTGAGGACGCCGCTGCGCGCAAGCATGCCGGGGCAGGCGGGCGTCATGTTTTTGAGTTCCGGCTTGCAGCGGTCCGCGAAGAAAGGTCCGGAAAGGACGCGCGCTTTTTCGAGTTTCAGTTCTTCCGCGATCAGATGTCCCTCAGTCCCGTGAACGATCACATAATTCAGATGGAATTCCTTCGCAATGCGGATCGCGGTGAAGATATCGTCCGCACGGTGCGCGTGGAAGTGCACTTCGACCTCGCGCCTGAGGGCCGGAAGCAGCGACTCGCACTTCATATCGAATTCCGGCGGGTCGGCGTCCTCATCCTTTTGGGCGCGCTCGGTGTCCTGAAGATATCGCCGGGCTTTGTACAGTTCTTCGCGGATGAGCGCCGCCGTGGCCATGCGCGTGGAAGGGGTCTCGTTTTTCCCGTGATATACGGTCTTGGGATTTTCGCCCAGAGCCATTTTAACGGCCAGAGGAGCCTTGACCAGCATGTCGTCGATCCGGCGCCCGAAAGTCTTCATTGCCAGCATCTGGCCGCCGATGGGATTCGCGCTGCCCGGCCCCGTCACGACCGTGGTAACTCCCGCGGAAAGCGCGTCCCCAAAGCAGCGGTCGAGCGGATTGACCGCATCGACGGCCCGCAGCTGCGGCGTGACGGGATCCGTCTCCTCGTTGCCGTCGTCGCCTTCGAACGTAAGGGCGTCCTCCCACATACCGAGATGCGTATGCGCATCCACAAAGCCGGGATAAACGTCGGCCCCGTTCAGGTCCACGATCTCTTCCTGCGGCTCTTTTGCGGCCTCTCCCTCGCCGACCTCTACGATGGACGTCCCCTTGACGCGGATGAAGCCGTTGGGGATGTCGCAGTCCTCCATGGTATGGATTTTCGCGTGACAAATCAGCATAGATAACCTCCAAAGCAATATTCATCAGAAATGGAAATCACGGTCTCCGCATTCCGGGCGGCCGCGATGAACACGCCTTATCCGCGGAAGCCCGAGCGTCAATAAAAAAGCGGAGTGAAAAACACTCCGCAGGTACGTTTCGCTGCACGGCCAAATTCACTTGGCCTGATTGGAGCCCCGTTTTGAAAACCCGCCGCGCTTCGCTTCCATGCAGCGCTTCAGATCAGACATCTTCTCGTCGCTTGTCTGTTTGAACTTCGTTATCATGTCTTCAAAGCTGGCCGGTTCGTTGCGGCGCCCGGGTTGCCACTCAAAGCTTCCCGGTCTCCCGGCGGAACGCGGGGAAGACGGCCTCCCATTGCCGGTACGGGGCGTCTCGTTGACCCGCTTGATCGAAAGGCTGACTTTTCCATCCGGGCCGATGTTCAGAATTTTGACCTTGACCATCTGGTTTTCCGTTACAAAGTCGCGAATTTCCTTTACGAAAGTCGGCGCAATTTCTGAAATATGCACCATGCCCGTTTTGCCGCCGGGCAGTTCCACAAACGCACCGAATTTCGTAATGCCTGTGACCTTCCCTTCCAGAACCGTACCAACCTCAAGCTGCATAAATAAGTATTTTCCTCCTTAGTTCAGAGCTGTTTATTTACCGGCTATGTTTACAAAGATCCGTTCGCCGGGTTTCGCATAATCAAGCCCTTCACGGGCTGCTCTCTCCATATATTCGCTGTTACCGTCTTTCCCGGTGGTGACCGCGTTTTGCAGATCGTCGTTCTGAATTTCCTGAACCTGTATCTGCTGTTTCACTGCGGTAAGCTGCTGCTTTTTCTGAGAGATTGAAACCTGCTGGTTGACCAGCAGCGCAACGGCATAGACCGTAAAGGCGAAGATGGCAATTCTAAGGAGAACACTCTTGCGGCGCTTTTTGCCTTTGATGACTTTCATTTTCCGGCGTGCCTTCCCAAGTTTTTTATTTCGTCTCCGATTCCGCGCTTCATTACGTCGATTATACACTATTGCCGCATGATGTTTCAAGCGTTTTTTCCCATTTTGCATATGTTTTTTCACAAAAGACGCAAGCCGTATGATGTTTTTTTGCAATTTTAACCCAATGCGGCGCAGTTTTGCAGAAATCGGGTCAAAAACATGCCGGTATAAAAAGCGCGCAAACCTTCGGAAGAGAGACACCGTGACCAGTCCGGCCGTGAAATGCCAGGCAAGCCACCCGAACAATTCCCCGGCAAACAGATAAAGCCGCAGCTCGCCTCCGTTGACACCGAGAAAAGCGAGGAAGGTGCCGAGCGACGCCGCCAACATGTAAAAAAAGTCCTGAAAAAAGACGGAGCGCTTTTCCGAACGGAATAATGCCCGCCATATTCTCAGGACGTCATAGAGCGCACTGAAAGCGGCGCCCAGAATAAAAAAAACCAGGAATCCGAACAACTGAGCGGAAAGGTTCGCTGCCACCGCTTTCCACTCCCTCTATTTGAACAATTTCGAAAACATACCACCCGAGCCCCGCGGTTCCGCATAGGTCATGGAAGAAATCTCCCCGTCAAGCGTAAGCTCGCCGCTTTCGATATTCAATTTGTCAATGTGCAGTTTTTCGCCGTGGACCACCAGATCGCCAAGATCGGTGCGGGCGACGACCGTCTGTTCGTCAAAGCTGTCGACGTTTGACACTCCGGTCGCCGTCAACGTCCTGCGGTTCTCAAGAATCAGGTTGTGCGGCGTTTTCGCCGTTTTCTGATCTGCCAAAAAAATCCCTCCCGCATACCGGTTTCCTAACCCATTTGTATGCGGAAGGGATGAAACATATACTACCGGTC
>JAEZRH010000047.1 GCA_023412845.1 Bacillota bacterium | reverse complement strand
TTGAGGCGTACCTTGTGGGGGGGTGTGTGCGCGACAGCCTGCTGGGGCGTCCCCCCGGCGACTGGGACGCGGCGACTTCCGCCCGGCCGGAGGAGACCGAGCGCGCCCTCTCAGGCTTCCGCGTGATCGGGACGGGCCTTCGGCACGGCACGGTCACGGTGCTTTCTTCCGGGATGCCGGTCGAGGTCACGACCTACCGCGTGGATGGGGACTATTCTGACGGGCGTCATCCCGACAGCGTCTCCTTCACGGCGAGCCTGACGGAGGACCTGTCCCGCAGGGATTTCACCATCAATGCCCTCGCCTACAGTCCTGCGGCCGGCGTCGTCGATCATTTCGGCGGAATGGAGGACCTCGCCATGAAACGCATCCGCTGCGTGGGCGACCCGGACCGCCGTTTTCAGGAAGACGGCCTGCGCATCCTTCGGGCGCTGCGCTTTTCTTCCGTTCTCGGTTTTTCCGTGGAGGCGCAGACCGCCGAAAGCCTTGTGCGGAACCGCGCGCTCCTCGACCGCATCGCGCGCGAACGGATCCAGGCTGAATTCACCAAGCTGCTTTGCGGCCGGGACGCCGGGAAGGTCCTGCGGCGGTTCCGCGAGGTTATAGCGCAGTTCATCCCGGAGCTTGCGCCCTGCTTCGATTTCATGCAGCACAACCCGCACCATATTTACGACGTGTGGGAACACACGCTGCACTGCGTCGACGCCGCGGAGCCGCAGCCGGTCCTGCGCCTGACCATGCTGCTGCACGACATCGGGAAGCCGGCGTGCTTTTCGCAGGACGAAGCGGGCGTGGGGCATTTTTACGGACATGTCTCAAAAAGCGCAGACCTCGCAAAAGCGATCCTGACGCGCCTGCGGTACGACAAAAAGACCGGCACGGCGGTCGAGGCGCTCGTCCGGTCCCACGACCTGCCGATGTCGCCGGAGCCGAAAGTCATGCGGACCCGCCTGAACCGTCTCGGCGAATATCAGCTCCGGATGCTGCTCAAGGTCGCGGCCGCGGACGTGAAGGCCAAGGCCCCGGAAGACCTGCGGCGGCTCAAAACCCTGGAAAGCTGCGAAAAGGAACTGGAGAACATTTTGAGCCAGAAAGAGTGCTTCTCGCTCGGCGGCCTCGCCGTGGGAGGGAACGACCTGCTGGCGATCGGGATCGAAAAGGGTCCTGAGATCGGAGAAACTCTCCGGGCTCTCCTCGCCGCCGTGATCGCAGGACGGTGCACCAATTCGCGCGCGGCGCTCCTGCAATACGCAAAAAATCTGCGGAAGGAGGAGAAGACGTGACGGAAACGGTCGTCCATCCGTTAGGCCCGGTGTTCGACGAAAATTCCCGCGTTTTAATCCTCGGCACGATGCCGTCCCCGAAATCCAGGGAGATCGGTTTCTACTATTCCCACCCGCAGAACCGGTTCTGGCGCATCCTCTCGGAGCTTTACCGCGAGCCCCTGCCGCGGACCAACGAGGGAAAGACGGCGCTCGTGCTCGCCCACCGCATCGCGCTGTGGGACGTGCTGAAAAGCTGCCGAATCGACGGCGCGGACGACGGCAGCATCCGCGATCCCGTTCCGAACAATATCGCCGGCTTATTACAAAGTACAAAAATCGGCACGGTTTTTACAACGGGTACAAAATCCGCCGCGCTTTATCGCCGCTTCTGCAGGAAAGACACGGGTCTCGACGCCCTGCCGCTGCCCTCGACAAGCCCGGCGAACTGCAGGCACTATACATACGAAAGACTGCTCGAAGCCTACCGGATCCTTCCGGACTACACCGAATGACAGGGAGACGACGACAATGTGGGCATATGAAAGCGTATTTTATCAGATCTACCCGCTGGGTCTCTGCGGGGCGCCGGCGCAGAACGGCGGCGTCATCGTGCCGCGCATCCGGAAAATCGGGGACTGGATCCCCAATATCCTCGCGTGCGGCTGCAGCGCGGTTTGGTTCTGCCCGGTGTTCGAGTCGGACGCGCACGGCTACGACACGCGCGACTATGAAAAGCTGGACTGCCGCCTCGGCACGAACGAAGACTTCGCCGCGGTCTGCGAAAAACTGCATGAAAACGGCATCAGGGTCATCCTCGACGGCGTGTTCAACCATGTGGGCCGCGGGTTCCGGGCGTTCGAAGACGTGCGGCGCAACCGGCAGAACTCCCGCTTCAGGGACTGGTTCTTTCTCGATTTCGGGCGGGACAGCAACTACGGCGACGGCTTCTGGTACGAAGGCTGGGAAGGCCACTACGAGCTGGTCAAGCTGAACCTGCGCAATGAAGAGGTCGTACGGTATCTGTTCGGCTGCATCGAAGGCTGGGTACGGGAATTCGATATCGACGGCTTGAGGCTGGATGTCGCCTACTGTCTCGACCGGGACTTTCTGAGCCGTCTGCGCTCTTTCTGCGACGGATTGAAAAAGGATTTCTTCCTCGTGGGAGAAATCCTTTCGGGTGATTATAAGACGATCATGAACGATGGGATGCTGCACAGCGCGACAAACTACGAGTGCTGCAAGGGGCTGTATTCCAGCTTTAATTCCATGAACCTGTTCGAGATCGGCTACTCCCTGAACCGGCAGTTCGGCCCGGAAAGCTGGACGCTTTACAGGGGCGCCCATCTGCTCAGCTTCGCGGACAACCACGACGTTACCCGCGTGGCGTCACAGGTGCAGAATCCGAAACACCTTCCGCTCCTTTACGCGCTCCTGTTCGGCATGCCGGGAATCCCCTGCGTCTATTACGGCAGCGAATGGGGCATCCGGGGCCGTAAAGAAGACGGAGACGCGGCCCTGCGCCCCGCGATCGACATGCCGGAGGAAAACGGACTGACAAAATGGATCGCCGCCTGCGCAAAGGCAAAGAAAGGCAGTGCAGCTCTCCAGTACGGCGGCTACCGCCAACTCCTGCTGACGAACCGGCAGCTGATCTTTGAGCGGGCCTGCGGGGAAAGCCGGGTCCTCGTGGCTGTAAATGCCGACGCCTTGCCATACGCGGCGCACTTCGATGCAGGCGCGGGAAGGGCGCGCGACCTGATCTCCGGCGAGGTGCACGATTTCGGAGGCGGAAGTGAGCTTCCGCCGTACAGCGCCTTCTTCTGGGAGATATTTTAGCTGACGCGCTCAAGATCCTTCTTCAGGCGCTCGATAATTCGTTTTTCCAGTCGGGATATGTAGGATTGAGATATACCGAGAGTATCTGCGACTTCCTTCTGCGTGTGCTCGCGGCTGCAATTGAGGCCGAACCTGAGCTGCATGATCTCCCGTTCCCTCGGGGCCAGGCGCGAAACCGCGCTGCGCAGAAGGTCGCGCTCCACTTCTTCCTCGATATCCAGATTCACGGTGTCCTGGTCGCTGCCGAGGATGTCGGAAAGAAGCAGCTCGTTGCCGTCCAGTCGACGTTCAGCGGGTCGTCAATGGAGACCTCGTTTTTGAGCGGGGACGTTTTGCGCAGATACATCAATATCTCATTTTCGATGCAGCGGGAAGCGTAGGTCGCAAGCTTGATGTTCCGCTCCGGGCAGAACGTATTCACCGCCTTGATCAGCCCGATGGTGCCGATCGAGATGAGGTCCTCCACATTTGCGCCGGGTGACTCGAATTTTTTGGCAATGTAGACCACGAGGCGAAGATTATGGGTGATGAGCGGCTCCCGCGCGTTGGGGACGTGGTTCATGATATTGTGCATCACCCGCTCTTCCTCCTGGTGTGTGAGCGGCGGCGGGAGCGTCTCCGGTCCATTGATGTAGTAGACCTCGCCCCCCGGCAAAAGCCGCCGGAACCTCAGCAGAACGCCCGTGAACCATTCCCGAATCCACCATATCCTTTTCATATTCCTCATTCCCTTTTGCCGCTGCCGCCGCGGCTTTATCTTTCCGCCCGGCTGCGGCCAGATTTAGCCGGGTGTTTGCAGGATATCCGGATTGATAAGTGCGTCGCAGTCCCCCGGCCTCGCGGAGGAAACCGCTATGTAAACATCTGTAATGGCAAGCACCTTGCCACCGCTGTAAACAGTAAGCCGATCCGGCCGGAAGGCGCGCAGCAGCCCTTCGCCCGATATGTCGCTGAACGGAACCATCCGGAAGTTCAGGCTGCCTTCCGTAGGGATCACTTTCGCCGCCGTCTGCTCGAATACGACCACGACCGGGTCGTTCGAAAACGGCTCCCGCAGGGAATTGCCCGTGTCCACCTTCGCGGCACAGTCACAGACCGCCCCGCCGCATGAGACGACGATGCGGCAGTAGAGATCCTTCGGCGCCTGCCGGCCCGTCACCCGGTTGACCAGGGTGATGATGAAGTAGCACAGCACGGACAGCAGGATCAGCATCAGCGGTGAGATGTCGAAGTAAACGACGGAATTCCGGATAATGAGGCCCTGCGGCGCAATGAAGTACCATAGCGCCATCATAAGGCCGGCAAAGCCGAAATTGATGATGTAAAACGCTGCCGTGCCCCGCAGAAGCCGTTTCACCCCGCCGTAGCCGAACGCGGCGAGCACGATGCACACAGACATGAAAAGCTTTGTCAGCAGACCTGCCGCCGCCGGAATCTCCGGCAGCAGGATGGACAGCGAAAAGAGCGCTCCCAGCGCCGCCGCACCCACCAGTCTGCCTTTCTTTGCTGGTGTGCCCAGAAATCTGCGTGTGGCAAGCAGCAGAAAATAATTGATGAGGAAGTTGACTGCGACCAGAACATCGACGTAGACAGTCTGTTTCATGCGCACCGCTCCCAGTAGACTGTTTCCCATTATAGACCCGGATGTCCGCCGTTTGTGTCAAAAATTGTTCCTGCGCAGCACTAAAAAGTGCCATTATGGTACGTGATTTTCCTTTTTTGGCATCGGCATCCGTGTTTTCCGTTCCCTTTCCGCGGAAAAAATATATTCTGCCGACTCCATCCCCTCCGCCGTACAGCTCTATGTTGTGTATTTTTATCAATCCGCCCGCCTCAGGTTCCGATATTTTGTAATCCCCAAAAATGCAACAAAACATTGACATTCCGCGCATGAATTAGTATAATAAATATCGTTGCCGCTGTTGCAGCAGTTTTATGGCTCGGTAGTTCAGCTGGTTAGAACGCTAGCCTGTCACGCTAGAGGTCGTCGGTTCGATCCCGATCCGAGTCGCCATTCGCTGCTATGGCTCAGTTGGCAGAGCACGTCCTTGGTAAGGACGAGGTCACGCGTTCGAATCGCGTTAGCAGCTCCACAAAAAATCCGCCCGGCTTTAGCCAGGCGGATTTTTTTTGTTGCTGATTTTTGAAAATACCGCTTTTGCCCCGAAGCAGTACAAGCGTTCGGAAGGTCCCGTCGAATGTACCATATCGCCCTTGAGACATATTATGGTGTAATTCATTAAAAGGAGTTAACCGCCATGTTTCAAGGTTCAACAAGTAATTCCGCAGCCTGCATGGAAGCAATAAGAATTATCAATTTTCTCCGGGAACTATGGTCCGAACATGTAATGTGGACGCGTTCGTTCATCATCAGCACAGCGGCAAATCTTGGGGATTTAAAACCCGTCACGACACGTTTATTTCAAAATCCGGCTGATTTTGAAACGGTATTGAAGCAGTTCTATGGGCCCCAGCTGGCAAAGCAGTTCCGTGATCTGCTGACGGAGCATTTAAAAATCGCAGGTGACCTTGTCAACGCCGCAAAAGCGGGAAATACCGAAGCGGTCAATGAAGCACGTAAGAAATGGTATTTGAACGCAGACGAAATCGCCGCTTTTCTGGCCAACATTAATCCTTTCTGGTCAAAAGATCAGTGGACGTCTATGCTGCACGAACATCTGAAACTGACTGAAGAAGAAGCGGTCGCGAGGTTAGCGGGGCAGTATGCAAGGGATATAGCACTTTACGATGCCATTGAGGATCAGGCCCTGATGATGGGCGATTATATGGCCGAGGGAATCATAAAGCAGTTTTCGCGCTGAGATTTTTTATGGAAGCCGTATTTGCTTTAGACGGCTTCTTGTTTTATTCCATTCCCCCGTCAATCATCCCGATTGCCCTGTGAAAGAGCCGCGCTCTCATAAGGACTGGTTTTCCGGAAAAGCTAAACGTGAAAGAAGTTGATTTTATGGATAAAAAAATACCTGTCGTCCCGGATCCCGAAACCGTCAAGCCCCCGCTCGTTCCCACGATTCCGGCGCCGGTTCCAATTCCAATGCCTCATCCGGAAAGGGCGGAACCAGACGATGAGAGCCCTTCAAAAAGAAAATCATAATTAGTTCTTTATCTTTTCGCGGCTTGTGCCATTGAGGTGTAGGCTGCTTTTTTATGTCATTGGATCGGGGCGGAAAAGCAGCACGTTTTCAGAAGCCTTCCCATAACGTTCTGATTTGCCAAAAATTTCCCTTGCAAAAAGGTTACAAATTTGTTACTATTTATTACATCAAAAGCTTACAAGAGTTGCCTTTTCATACTCCCTCCTTGAGCCGCCTGTGGCAGGGCGGCTCTTACAATACGGAAAGGCACATATTTACAATAATCGGAGGTGCGCTATGGATAGCTTCTTAGTTTCTGCAGATACAATCCTGTATATAATTTTTGTAATCGCTCTAATCATCATGATCATTACGTTCTGGCTTACGTTCAGAGGAAAATAT
>JAEZRH010000176.1 GCA_023412845.1 Bacillota bacterium | reverse complement strand
TGGCTCCCTTTTCCAGGGCCCATTCCTTCATGGTGTTCGCCACCACGTCGGCCACTTTCGGGTCGAGTGCCTTGCCGCGTTCTCTCGTTTCTTTCAGCGCCTTGTAAGTCGCCTTCGGAAGACGCTCTTTCATGACGGTGTCGTTGAATACCAGGCTGCCAAACAACTCGGGGACACTGCTCATCTGAAATCCACTCCCTATATAAAATGTAAACATATAAAAAGAAGGCGCAGTAAGGCATACTATAGCCTTACAGCACCCTTGCTGTATGTTTTTTATTATATTGCCCTGCGGATGAAAAGTCAATAGTTAAAACCCGTTGCAACAAATTAAGCGTGTCGTTGCAGATTTTGCCTGCGCTTTCATTCTTTGCTATATTATTTTACAATTCCTGCAGCTTCAACATCAAAATCATGCAAAAGTATTGACTTTATATGATAAACATTATATCATGAAAAAACATAAATAAATAATCTTTTTAAATCCATTTAGTTAAAAATGTAACTGTTCCGTAAAACCGGCACATTTTAAAATCCGGTATCCGGCAAGCTGCCGGAATCTGCGGAAACGGTTGCCGATGCAGGAGGCCTGTTCTTTTATGCAATACGAGGGCGAAACAAGGATTCCTTCGGGATGTGCCATCTCGGGGATCTTTTCACGCGACGGCACAAAGCGAAGCGGTGAGGACATCATCCGCTCCATAGCCCCGATGCACGACCGCTCCAACGGCCTTGGGGGCGGCTTTGCGGCTTACGGCATCTACCCGAAGCAGAAGGACCTTTACGCGTTCCATGTCTTTTACGACAGCCCGCGCGCAAAGGACGAATGCGAGCATATCATCAATTCCAGCTTCGACGTGGTCATCGCCGAGCGCATCCCCACCCGGCGCATCCCCGAGATCACCGACGAACCCGCCATCTGGCGCTATTTCGGCCTGCCGTACGAAAGCCTGCTGGACGAGACGGGCCTGGACGAAAGGGAGTTCGTCGCGCGCTTCGTCATGAAGGTCAACACCGAGGTCCGCGGCGCCTATGTGTTCAGCAGCGGGAAAAACATGGGCGTGTTCAAGGCGGTCGGCTTTCCTGAGGACGTGGGGCGCTTTTACCGGCTGGAAGAGTACGAGGGCTACTGCTGGACGGCGCACGGCCGCTACCCGACGAACACGCCGGGCTGGTGGGGCGGCGCGCATCCGTTCGCGCTGCTCGACTACTCCGTGGTACATAACGGGGAAATTTCCTCCTACGATGCGAACCGGCGGTTTATCGAGATGTTCGGCTACAACTGTACGCTTCTGACGGATACGGAAGTCATCACCTACATCATCGACTACCTCAACCGCAGGCAGGGCCTGAGCCTGAAAGAAACGGCCGACGTCATCGCGGCGCCGTTCTGGAGCGAGCTGGCCTTCCTGCCGCAGGAAAAGCAGGCCTATTACACCTATCTGCGCAATATGTTCTCGAGCCTTTTGATCACGGGTCCGTTCTCCATCCTGCTCGGCTACGCCGGCGGCATGATGGCCCTGAACGACAGGCTGAAGCTGCGCAGCATGGTCGTCGGCGAAAAGGGGAACACCGTGTACGTGGCAAGCGAAGAGTGCGCGATCCGCACAATCGAGCCGGATCTCGACCGTCTGTGGTCGCCGCGCGGCGGCCAGCCGGTCGTGGTCACGCTGAACGAGGGGGTGAAGATCTGATGGGCGTCAATTACAATGTGCCGGAGTACGAGGTCATCCGCGACCCGCAGCGCTGCATCGCATGCCGCGTCTGCGAGCGCCAGTGCGCGAACGAGGTTCACTCCTTCGACCCCGAGACCGGCAAAATGAAAAGCGACGAGTCGAAATGTGTCAACTGCCACCGCTGCGTCTCCCTCTGCCCGACGCACGCGCTCAAGATCGTCAAGAACCAGGACACCTTCCGCATCAACGCGCAGTGGACGAACGACGCCATCGGCGAAATCTACCGCCAGGCGGAGACCGGCGGTATGCTGCTGTCTTCCATGGGCAACCCGAAGCCCTACCCCGTCTACTGGGATAAAATGCTCATCAACGCCTCGCAGGTGACGAACCCGTCCATCGACCCGCTGCGCGAACCGATGGAGACGAAGACGTTCCTTGGCAAGAAGCCGGAGCGCATCGTCCGCGGCGCGGACGGGAAGATCAGGACCGACAATCTCCCCCCCCAGCTGGAGCTGGAAGTTCCCATCATGTTCTCGGCGATGAGCTACGGCTCCATCAGCTACAACGCGCACGAAAGCCTCGCGCGCGCCGCGCGGGAGCTGGGCACGTACTATAACACCGGCGAAGGCGGCCTGCACGAGGACTTTTACAAATACGGGTCGAACACGATCGTGCAGGTGGCGTCCGGGCGGTTCGGGGTGCACAAAGGCTACCTCGACGCGGGCGCGGCCATCGAGATCAAGATCGGCCAGGGCGCGAAGCGCGGCATCGGCGGGCATCTGCCCGGCGCGAAGATCGTGGGCGACGTTTCGCGCACGCGCATGATTCCGGAGGGCAGCGACGCCATCTCCCCCGCCCCGCACCACGACATCTATTCCATTGAGGACCTGCGCCAGCTCGTCTACTCGCTCAAGGAAGCGACCGGCTACAAAAAGCCGGTGATCGTGAAGATCGCGGCGGTGCACAACGTGGCCGCCATCGCAAGCGGCATCGCCCGCAGCGGCGCCGATATCATCGCCATCGACGGCTTCCGCGGCGGCACCGGCGCCGCGCCCACGCGCATCCGAGACAACGTCGGCATTCCCATCGAGCTGGCCCTCGCGGCCGTGGACGAGCGTTTACGGCAGGAAAAGATACGCAACAACGTCTCGCTCGTCGTGGGCGGCAGCATCCGCAGCTCCGCAGACGTGGTGAAGGCCATCGCGCTCGGCGCCGACGCGGTCTATATCGCGACGGCGGCCCTGCTGGCCCTGGGGTGCCACCTGTGCCGTACCTGCCAGACCGGCAAATGCAACTGGGGCATCGCCACGCAGCGGCCCGACCTCGTCAAGCGCCTGAACCCGGACATCGGCTACAAACGCCTTGTGAACCTTGTTTCCGCGTGGCAGCACGAGATCATGGAAATGATGGGCGGCATGGGCATTAACTCCGTCGAAGCTCTGCGCGGCAACCGACTGATGCTGCGCGGCGTCGGCCTCAATGAAAAAGAGCTTGAGATCCTCGGGATCAAGCATGCGGGGGAATGAGCGATGAAACGTGTTTACGTGAACGAAAAATGGTGCCTCGGGTGCCATCTGTGCGAATACAACTGCGCCTTTGCGAATTCCGGCGAAAACGACATGGTGCATGCGCTGCAGAACGTGAAAATCCACCCGCGCATCCGGGTGGAGGGCGACAATAAGATCAGCTTTGCGGTCCAGTGCCGTCACTGCGACGAACCCCTCTGCGTCAAAAGCTGCATCTCCGGCGCCATGAGCGTGCGCGACGGCGTTGTGCACTGCGACACCGACAAATGCGTCGGGTGCCTGACCTGCGTGCTGGTCTGCCCCTACGGCGCGGTCATGCCCGCGCCGGATGGCGGCGTGTTCCAGAAATGCGAACTCTGCACGAACAACAGCTTCGGGGAACCGGCCTGCGTCAAGGGCTGCCCCAACAACGCGATCGTATTTGAGGAGAGGTGAGCGTGATGAATTACGTGATTATCGGCAACTCCGCCGCGGCGGTGTGCTGCATCGAAGGCATCCGCTCAATCGACCGGGAAGGCGGCATCACGGTCGTTTCCGACGAACCGTACCACGTGTACGCGCGCCCGCTGATCTCTTACCTTCTATACGGCAAGACGGACGAAGAGCGCATGAAATACCGCCCGGACGATTTCTATGAGAAAAACCGCGTCAGGACCATTCTCGGCGTCAGGGCCGAAAAGGTGGATTACGGCCATAAAACGGTTCTGCTTGCAGGCGGGGAATCGGTTCCGTTCGACAGGCTCCTGTTCGCAACCGGCTCGCGGCCTTTCGTCCCGCCGATGGAGGGCCTCGACACGGTGGAAAAGAAGTTCAGCTTCATGACGCTGGACGACGCGAAAGCGCTCGCCGGGGCAATTACGAGGGAGTCCCGCGTGCTGATCATCGGCGCCGGGCTGATCGGGCTGAAATGCGCCGAGGGAATCCGCGACAGGGTCGGCTCCATTGACGTTGTCGATCTTGCCGGCCGCATCCTGCCGAGCATCCTCGACGAGGAAGGCTCGGCGATGGTGCAGAAATACATCGAGTCGCAGGGCATCCGGTTCCTCCTCGGCGACAGCGTAGCGAAGTTCGGGCCCAATAGCGCGCTGCTGAAAAGCGGAAAGCGGCTCCCGTTCGACGTTCTGGTCGTAGCCGTGGGCGTGCGGCCGAACACGCAGCTCGCCGCAGACATCGGGTGCAGGGTCGGGCGCGGCATCGCGATCGACGGCCGTTCGGCGACAAGCCTGCCGGATGTTTACGCGGCCGGCGACTGCTGCGAATGCTTCGACATCGCGGGCGGCTGCGAGCGCATCCTCGCCATTCTGCCGAATGCCTACCTGCAGGGAGAGACGGCGGGGATCAACATGGCGGGCGGCGACAAGACTTTCAACAACGCCATCCCCATGAATGCCATCGGATTTTTCGGCCTGCACGTCATCACGGCCGGTTCCTACGACGGCGAAGCGTGGGTGCAGAAGTCCGAAAGGGAATACAAAAAACTGGTGACGAAAGACGATCTGCTGAGGGGCTTCATCCTCATCGGCAACGTGGCGCGCGCCGGCATATACACTTCGCTTATTCGCGAGCGGACGCCGCTCGATACCATAGACTATGAGCTCATCCGGGAAAAGCCGCAGCTGATGGCCTTTACCCGCGAGGACCGCGTGGTCCGCCTTGGAGGTGCAAAAAAATGACGCATATCGACGCGCAGGGAAAATATTTTCAGACGCTGAACGAAGAGGTCCGCGCCGCCGACGACGCGGACCTGACCATAGACAACTGCATGGGCCAGCGATACATCGGCGCCGGGCTGGGCAATGTGAGCCTACGCCTGAACGGCGTGCCGGGCAACGACCTCGGCTGCTACCTGAACGGCGGGACCATCCATGTTGCCGGGAACGCGCAGGACCAGACGGGTGACACGATGAACGCCGGGGCCATCCTTGTAGACGGCTCCAGCGGCGATGCGACCGGCTACGCCATGCGCGGCGGCAAAATCTTCGTGCGCGGGAACGCGGGGTACCGCGTCGGCATCCACATGAAGGCGTACAAGGAGCAGCAGCCGCTGATTGTCGTCGGCGGCGAGGCGGGCAGCTTTCTCGGTGAATATCAAGCCGGCGGCACCATCATCGTGCTGGGGCTGCATTCAAACGGAAAGGCCCCCGTGGGCAATCTTTGCTGCGCGGGAATGCATGGCGGGCGCATGTTTCTGCGCTGCCGCGAGCTTCCCCCCGACCTGCCAAAGCAGGTGAACGCTTCGCGCGCCACGCCGGAAGACCTGCAGTCCATCGACGGCTATCTCGACGATTTCTGCAAAACATTCGGTATCGAAAAGCAGCCGATTCTGAACGAGCCGTTTTTCCTGATCACGCCGAATACGAAAAATCCTTATAAGTCGCTTTATACGTTCAACTGACAGGCGCGGCCTGTTCCGGCCCGCCGGGCATTTTTACGCCCTCCGGGGGCAAGCTTCGCCTGCATGAAAGGCTGCCGACAGGGAATTCTAAAAACCTGCCGGCTGTTTTCATATGCAAAAATTTTGGCTTCAGCTTGCACCAAAACCACATTGGTATTATAATATTATTAAACAAGACCATATATTTTTTGCGGACCTCTTCTTTTCTTTTTTGCACTAATGGAAGAAGCTCGTCTGTATCTCGTCTGTATATTGAAAGGAAAGTGACTGCCATGCTGAAAAATTCCTCTTTCCTTGACATGCTGATCTGGAATCTCATTATTGTCGCCATCTGGCATCTGGTTTTCTTTTTTGCCTGCCAGAAGCTTCCCGATTCTACATTCGATGCCTCTAAGGATTACTATAGCCCGCGTCCGTGGGAACACGGCGGCCGCTGGTACCGCGACAACCTGAAAATACAGCTGTGGAAAGACCGGCTGCCCCAGCATATCGGCAAGCAGGGATTTTCAAAACGGCACCTGAACAGTGATTCCATCGAATACATCGATCAGTTTATCCTGGAGACCTGCCGCGGAGAATGGGTCCACATGAAAAACTGTCTGTGTTCCGTTGTGATGCTTATTATTAACCCGTTGCTGGTGGGTATTCTGTTTTCCGTCCTCGTGCTGATCGGCAACCTTCCGTTCGCTGCGGTGCAGCGTTACAATCGCTTCCGTCTGCTCGTGCTTCGCAAAAAGAGGATGCGCGACATCTGCGCGGGCGGGCTGGAACAGAACGTCGTAACGGCATGAGCAAGCTTCCGGAATTTCATAAAAAGACGCGGCCGAAGCGCTTTCGCGCGCCGCTGATTGCAGGGATACTCTTTGCGCTGGTTTTCGCGCTTTTACCGCCCGCAGGCGGGCAGGCCGCGGAAACCGGCTTTTCTTTTGCTCTGGACCGGAACAGCGCCAAGGCCGGAGATATGGTGAAACTGAACGTTTCCGCGCAGAGCGGCGCCGAAAACGCCGCGGGGTTCCGCGTGCGCGTCTCTTACGACGAAGACGTGCTGCGGTTTCTGGGAACGGAAACCACCGGGCCCACGAACGGCACCTTGCGAACCAACAGCTCTTCGAACCCCATCTACAGTGTATATGTCTGCAGCGTAGGCAGCGGCAGCGCGCCGAAGCTCTCCGGAAAAATCGCGACGTTTGTCTTTCAGGTGAAAGACGGCGCCGAAGCCGGCAGTACGCAGCTCAACGCGCAGGCGGACCAGATCTGCGATTTCGACGGGAACGGAATCGACGCGGACTGTATCAGAAGCGCAAACCTGAACGTGACGGCGCCTTCGAATGAAGCTCTGCTTACGGGGCTGGTTCCGTCGCAGGGAACTCTGCAGCCCGCTTTTTCGCCCGACCGGACGGACTACGGCCTCTCGGTCGGCGCAAGCGTCAGCTCCGTCACCTTCCAGGCGGACGCCGCTTCCGGCGGCACCGTGAAGATCAGCCGGAAGAGTCTGAACGCCGCCGGCTCGGACACGCAGATCGTCGTGACCGTCACCTCTGCGGACAAAAGCGTGCAGCGGCAATATTTCACTCTTGTCAGCCGCGCGGCAAAAGCGATATCCTCTTCCGCCTCAGGATCCGCTTCGGAGATAAAAAATGATCCCCCGTCCGCACAGGCCGGAGGAAAAACGGTAGTAAAACCCGGCGCGCGGACCGCGTCGGGGGAAGTGGAAAACAAGCCCTCCGCTTCGGAAAGCGGGGCACCCCCCATTCTGGAGGGTGCCCCATCCGGGCAGGCGGAAACGGCCGGCGGCGCGTTTTCCGCGTCACAGGAGCGTGCAGTCGCCGCGCAGACGAGGGAAACAAGCCCGCCCGCCGCGCTCAACGTCGTGCAAAACAGGATGCCGGCCTATTTTGCGGGTATGTTCGCCTGCGTGTTCTGCATGTCCGCCGGCGCAGCCGCATGCCTCTGGCTTTCCGCAAAACCGAAAGAAAAATAAATCAAGTTTTTTTGATGAACTCATAGCGGCAGACCGGGCAGGTGATCGCGATCTTTCCTCTGCCCTTCGGCACGCGCAGCATGTTCCCGCACTTCGGGCAGCGGTAATACCGGCTGGTCTTCCGGTCGCGCACGCGCATGCGCAGCCGGTTCCAGCCCGCCCCCGCACGGCGGAATATTCTGCGGAACCATCCCGCGGTCGGTCCCCACCATTTCAGGAACCATTCGTTCTCTTTCCATCGCCGCTGCCAGTTGCGCGAAAGCATACGGTAAAAGCAGAACAGGATTGCGGCAAGCGAAATCACATACACGATCGGAGAATGAAGGATATCTGAAAGCAGAAGCAGCACGCAGTACAGCACCAGCAGCGCCACGCTCAACTGATCGCCGCCGTGCCTGCCGTACATAAAACGGCTCAGCCAGATCTGAAAGTTCTGAAACCAGTTCCGGTTCACAATCGCAGCTCCTTTCACCGCGGCAGATTCCGGCCCGGCGGCGTCACTCGCGGCAGCCGCCCGGGTGGAAATAAAAAGAGCCCGCACCTCTTTCGCGCAGGCCGCAGGATTTTATGCAATGACAACCCTGGTCCCTTTCGGGATATTGTCGTAGATCCATTTCGCGTCTTCCACAGGCAGGCGGACGCAGCCGTGCGAAGCAGGCGAGCCAAGCTTTTCCGCTTCCTCCGGCTCCATGCGGTAGTCCTTGTCGAACGGGACGCTATGGAACAGGTAGGCGCCGTAGAAGCGCGTCCAGTAATATGCGCCCTCCTCCACCTGAGGATTGTAAAACGACTTTCCGCGGTCGGACACGGTATAGGTGCCCGTCGGCGTCTCTTCCCCGCTCTTGCCGGAGGAACAGACGAATGTCTTTACGGTGCGGCCCTTTGCATCCAGAACCGTGACCTTCTGCTGTGCCAGAGATACCTGAACGGAGAGGGGTCTGGCGGCTTCGGCCAGCGCTACTTCAGCCTCGGACTCACTTTGAACCGGCTGGGAAGAAGGCACGGAAGACGCGGAGGAAGACACGGGCGCGGAGGAAGACGCCGGGGGAACGGCCGGAGCGGAGGAAACAGGCCGCGCCGAAAAGCGTGCCGCCGCCTCAGCGCGGTCCGCGGCAAAAAAGTCCGGCCTGCAGACAATCATGGTGATCCCCGCGGCGAGCAGAAGCGCGGAGACGGTCAGTATGATTCTGGGCAGGCCGTCCCTGTGGGGCTGTTTTTCCGGGCCGTCGCCCTGCATGGGGCCGTGAAATGTCAAAGCAGGCACGTCCTTTCACAAATTCGTGGCGGAAAGCTCTTCGCGGGCTTGTCCAATCTATAATAAATATTATAAAGCAAATTTCTCCGCCTGCCAAGTGCCCGCCGCACGGATTTACGATTTATTTACAAACTGTGCCTTGTTTTCCGGCCCCCGCCCGCCGGTATGGGAGAAGCGTCGGGGACGGCTTTAAAAATATTAAAAAAATAATTGGCAGGGGCTTGCAACAGCCCTCTGCTTTGGTATAAAATAAACTAGGTTAAGGTAGCATGCATATGCCGCGCCGAAACCTGAAATTGGGCAAAGGAGTCCGACACGGGAGTGCCGGGCTTTTTTTGGCTGAAACGGATTCTCCGATCCGGCAAGCAAGGAGGAGTTCTCATCTTGAGCAGCTATTCCAAAGAAGATATCATCAGAATGGTGGACGAAAACGACGTCAATTTTATCAGGCTGCAGTTTACGGATATCTCCGGTACCCTGAAAAACGTAGCCGTTACGAAAAGTCAGCTTGAAAAAGCGCTCGACAACGAATGCGTATTCGACGGGTCTTCGCTCGACGGCTTTGCCCGCGAAGCGGAGTCGGACATGTGCCTGCACCCCGACCGCGACACATTCACCATGCTGCCGTGGCGCCCATCCCACTACGGTGTCGCAAGGATGATCTGCGACGTTTATTCTCCCGACGGCCAGCCGTTTGACGGCGACCCCCGGCAAATCCTGAAAAAACAGGCCGCGCGCGCGGCGGCCCTGGGGTATGAGTTCACCGTAGGGCCGGAATGCGAATTCTTCCTGTTTGAAACGGACGACAACGGCCTTCCCACCACGGCGACGCACGACACCGCCGGTTACTTTGACCTGGGCACCGTAGACATGGGCGGGGACATTCGGCGTGAGATCTGCCTCACGCTCGAAAGCATGGGATTTGAAGTCGAGGCCTCGCATCACGAGACCGCCGTCGGCCAGCATGAAATCGATTTCAATTACGATACCGCCCTGCGCACCGCCGACAATATCATGACGTTCAAAATGGCCGTGAAATCCATCGCCAAGGCTTCCGGCGCCTACGCCACCTTCATGCCGAAACCCCGGGAAGATTCGAACGGCTCCGGCATGCACATCAACATGTCCCTGACGCGCGGCGGCAAAAATCTTTTTGCCGATCCGGGCGATCCGAAAGGCAACGGACTGAGCGAAACGGCCTACCGGTTCATGGCGGGGCTTCTCGAGCACGCAAAAGCGCTGACCGCCGTGTGCAATCCGACCGTCAACTCCTATAAACGCCTGATTTCCGGCGACGAAGCGCCGGTGTTCATCACATGGTCCTGCCGCGACCGCAGCCCGATGATCCGCGTTCCTTCCACAAGAGGCAAAGGGCCGCGGCTGGAGCTGCGTTCGCCCGATCCGTCCGCCAACCCGTACCTGATGCTGGCCTGCTGCCTGGCCGCCGGGCTGGACGGCGTAGAACGCGGCCTGACCCCGCCCCCCGCCACGGAAAGCCATCTTGCCAGCGCCGAAAGTCTGAAAAAATCCGGCATCGAGATGCTTCCGCTGAGTCTGAAAGACGCGGTCGACGAACTGAAAAATGACCCTGTGGTCTCTTCCGTGCTGGGGGGACACGCCCTGCGCAGCTTTGTCCTCGAAAAGGAGAAGGAGTGGGAAGAATATAACCGCTCCGTCACCGGCTGGGAGATTCGGAATTATCTCGAGAAATACTGAATGGCGCAAAGTGCCCCTCGCGCCTACGGCGTACATGACTGCGGCTTCATAAAAATTAACAGCCCTGTTTCTTGCGCCGGATACGCTCTCGATTGGATGGGGCAAGTGCTGAACGCCCCTAAAAAACGGATTTTGCTTGCGGGAGCGGGTAAAAAGCCTCCCGTTAAAACAAGCGGTTTGATTTTTCCCGCTGAACGGCAGGGCTTGCATACAAGCTCAGACTTGCCCGGCCGCCTTCTCTCTGGAAGGCGGCTTTTTTACGGTTCCGGCTGTACTGCCATATTTTTTATGAACTGTGTGTTTTAATCAGAACACATGCGCGGTATGATAATAAAAATGCAAACGGCAAGATTTGACTGTAAAGGAGAAAACAGCATGGCAAAGCAAAAACGCGCCCTTGCAATACACGATATTTCCTGCTTCGGAAAATGTTCGCTGACCGTGGCGCTGCCGATCCTTTCGGCGGCGGGAGTAGAGACGAGCGTCATCCCCACGGCGGTGCTCTCGACGCACACCGGCGGCTTTACGGGCTACACGTTCCGCGATCTCACGGATGATATCCCCGCCATTGCAAAGCACTGGAAATCGCTCGGTCTTACGTTCGACGCAATCTACACAGGATATCTGGGTTCGTTCGAACAGCTCGCCATCGTTTCGCAGCTGATCGACGATTTCCGCGGGCCGGACACCCTCGTCTGCGTCGATCCGGTCATGGCGGACAACGGCAGCCTGTACCCCGCGTTCGGGCCGGATTTCCCGCGCGGCATGGAGCGGCTCTGCCATAAGGCGGACATCATCGTGCCGAACCTGACGGAAGCCGCACTGCTGCTGGGTGAAGAGTACCGCGAGGGACCGTACCGGAAGGAGTATATCGAGACAACCCTGCGCAGGCTTACCGCGCTCGGGCCGAAACGCGTCGTGCTGACGGGCGTATGGTCCCGGCCGGAAAAACTGGGATGCGCGTCGTTCGACGCTTCGTCACAGGAAATCCGCTTTGAAGAAGCCGACCGCATTGAAGGCAGCTACCACGGCACTGGCGACGTGTTCGCGAGCGCGCTGCTGGGTTCGCTGCTAAACGGCTTCACTCTGGAGCAGTCGGCGCAGACCGCAGCCGATTTCACGGCCGGCGGCATCCGCCGCACGTACGAGGCGGCGACCGACGTGCGCTTCGGGGTCAATTTTGAAGCGGGCCTTCCGGAGTTCATCCGCCGCCTCGGGCTTGCATAAGGCGCCCCCGCCACGCAATACTAACTGCCGGAGGTGGTTGTATGCCAAAGGACAGCCAACCGGACAACAAGCGGGCCAGAAAGGAAAAATCCAACGACCAGACTCCCCTGACACGCGAGAACCAGAATCAAAACCGAAATGCGAAAAAGCAGTCCGCCGGACACAACGACGTGTGAAGGGAGGTTCGCGGCATGGCCAAAGCAGGCATGAGACGCCCCGACCCCAAGGCGCCGCACGGGACGGAAAGCAACCATATTTCGCATTTTCCAAAGAATGAGCAGCCGCCGGTGCCGGAGATGCAGGGAAAGGCCAAAAGCAGAAAAGAGAAGGCACCGCCAATGTAACGCTCCAGAGGAAAAGAGATCGGCGCGAAGGACCGGAACGTCCCTCGCGCCGATTTTGTATGTATTGCCGCAGTAAGCGGCTCCTGCCCATCCCTATGGATTTTATTTACTGAGGCAGTCGGGAAGCGATCTCCCGCATGGTCGGCTCCGTGTGCGTCAGCTTCTGGTAGCGGCGCACATCCTCGTCGTTCGGCATCAGCGCGGCAAGCTGCGCCGTGATCTGCCCGGCTTTGATCATCTCGCCCCGGGAGATCAGGGCTTCGATGTTGGTTTTCACCTGTTTCGCAAGCTGAGCGAATTCCTCCGCTTTCTTTTCCTGTTCCTTCCGTTCCGTCTCAAACCGGTCGAGCAGGAACTGCACCGGTTTTTCCATTGCCGGATATTCTTTCAGAGCCGCGCGCAATCCGGCAAGATAAGCGGCCCCGTCGCCGCGGTTGCGGGCCGCGAAAGCGGAATTAACAAGGCAGGCAAAGCGCACAGGCCTCGGCAGAGCGGCAAGGGAGGGAGTTGCCAGCGCTTCCGGCAGGTAGGTGGCCCGGATCAACTTTATGTACTGACGGATATAGCCTTCAAACAGCTTCAGGCAGCGCTGGGGTTCGTCGTCCTCCGCCGCAAGAAGAAGAGCCCGCTCCATGGCGCAAACAATCCACCGGAGCCCCATGGCGTTCTGGAAAGAATAAAGCCCGGCATATTTTTCCACCACATCGGCAAAATCCGAATGGCTCTGCGCCGCCTGCCCGGCAAACATCGGCAAATCGTCTGCATCCATCTTAAGCAGCAGCGGCATGACGTTCCTGCCCTCCGTCATGGCGTCGTACAGCACGTCGCCCTGATAGAGCCTCAGCTTATCCTTCGTCTGTTCAAACCAGGCTAGAAGCTCACGAATCCGTACGGAGTCGCCCCGGGCCTTCGCGTCGCGCAGACCACACAGCTTTGCATAGGAACCGAGATCCGTTTCCGCCAGCGTACGGCGAATTTCCTCCGCATCGACGGGGTGCGCCTTCTGATACATTTCTGAAAAATTGGCAAATAGCTCTTCCCCGTTTTGTTCCCCGGCGGAAAGGCATGCCCTGAAATAATCGGCGATCAAAGAAAAGTCCTTCGTTTTGCATGCCAGGTCGAAGCAAAGCGGCATGCTCCCGTTTGAGATGAAAGATTCGCCGGAGAGATCCAGGCACTCGAAGGTTTTCAGGGCCTCTTCCACATTGTCCATGGCAAGAAAGGCCCGTGTTCTGGTTATCAGGCAGTCTTCCCTGGCCGGCTTCGAAGTACGCAGAAAGAGCGAATACATCAGAAGCGTCTTATCAAGCTTGCCCGCCTGATTATCCTCATAAATGTCAAGATACAGGTCTCCGTATTCCAATACTTTCGGATATTGTTTCAGGCGGAATGCCGCGGTCTGCGCATACCAAAGCTCTTCGAGATGAAAAACATCCCGGATGTTTCCGCCTTCCACGGCCCGGCCCATTTCGTCCACCACCCAGCTGTAATGTTCCAGATTGAAATGCGCCTGAAACAGATGGAGGGTAAACTCCAAGTTTCTGGCGCTCGGAGGCTGTTTTTCGGCCAGTTTCAGACCCTGTTCCGCATAAAAAATCGCTTTTTCATTCTCGTTGGTGTCAAGATACTGGCCCGAGAGCTGGGCGTAGGCCTTCAGGTCTTCCGGGCTCTCCTCCATTTCTTTCTGAAGCAGCGCCAGATTCCGGCGGACTTTTTTGTTCCAGTCGTCAGCGCTGCGAAACACATATCCATAGTGATGGACAAAGGTATGCTCCAGCATTTTTGTGGGGGGGACAATTGAGATATCTTCATGCACCTTGTTTTGATAATGGATACCCGGATGCATCCGGAAAATTCTGCAGCCGTGATAATCGTTGTAATTTTTGCCCCTTAAATCGCTGTAATTGCGCACTAAAAAGCTGCAGGTCCAATATTTGTCGCAGTCGCCGCTGTTGAAAAAGCGTATGAGCTCCTCCGGGTCGTCCAGCCACTCGTCGGCGTCAAGGACCAGGAACCATTCCCCTTTCGCTGCGTCGATGCCGGTGTTGCGCGCCGCTGCAAAATCGTCGCACCATTTGAAATGAATGATATTCTCGGTATATTTGCGGGCGATTTCCACGGTGCGGTCGGTCGAGCCGGTATCCGTTATGATCAGCTCGGATGGGACCTCGGCTCTCAGCCGGCTGAGGGCCGAAAGGCACTTATCCAGCGTTTTCTCCTCGTTTTTCACAATCAGACCTATCGTCAGCCGCAATTTATGGCCATGGAAAGGCCCTTTTCCTGTACTGCCGCCGCGTATGTTTGCTTTCATCGCTGTTCGCTCCCCCGGATCGTCAGGATCCTGTCTGTCATATCGGATGAATTTGAAGATTTTGCTGACCCCAATTCATATATCGGACAGCCGGGCGGAATGCTTAGACAGGTCCGCCGGCCTTCCCCCTTACATTCTGCACCGGAATGTAGTATAATTTTAGCAAATCCGGAAGGGGGAAACAATTTGACCCGCATTAGTGTGTGCATGATCGTAAAGGACGAGGCGGAGATCCTGCCCCGCTGTCTCGACAGTCTCGACGGTGTTGCCGATGAGATTATCATAGCAGATACCGGCTCCCGCGACAAGACCAAACAGGTCGCTGCGGAATACACGGATAAAATTTTCGATTTCCCCTGGGACGGTGATTTCGCGGCGGCACGGAATTTTGTCTTCTCAAAAGCGTCGATGGATTTCATCTATTCGGCCGATGCCGACGAAGTGCTCGACGCCGAAAACCGCGGGCGTTTCCTCCGGCTGAAGCAAACCCTTTCCCCCGGGATCGACGTCGTGCAGATGAAATATGCCAATCAACTCCGGTATAACACGACCTATAATTTCGATACCGAATACCGCCCGAAGCTGTTCCGGCGCCTGCGTACCTTCCGGTGGGCCGGTCCGGTCCACGAGACCGTCGAACTTGCGGCACAAGTGTGGAATTCCGATATCACCGTCACCCATATGCCGGCGGGCAGACACGCGGGGCGCGACCTCGCCCTGCTGCTTGCCGCGTCGGAGCGCGGCCCGCTTGATTCGCGCCTTCACCGCATGTATGCGAAGGAACTGTTCATCGGCGGCACCGACGGGGATTTTGCGGCCGCCTTCCCCTATTTCGAATCCGTGCTGCACGATGAAAGCCGCAGCGTGGAAGACGTGCGCGCCGCGGAGTGCGTCGTCGCTCAGGAAGCAAGGCGCAGGGGCGACGGAAACCTGCTGATGAAAACGGCGCTGAAAAACGTCATTGCCGACCCTTGCGCGGAAGTCTGCTGCGAACTGGGGCACTATTTCCGCTGTGCCGGCGACTGGGAAGAAGCCGCCACCTGGTACTATACGGCGGCTTTCGGCGCCCGGAGCGAACTGGATGTCCGCACCTCCGGCAAGATTCCGCTTGCCCTGCTCGCGCAGTGTTACGATGCGCTTGGAAGCGCCCGGGAAGCCGAAAAATACCGTGGCCTGGCGGCCGCCTGGACACCCCCGGACCCGGATGGGGGCAAATGATTTCGTCTGCGGCATATATTCATATTGACAACACATACTAGATGTGATATCTTAGAGCTAGGCGGAGGTAAGCATTCGCTAACCAGTCATCAGGCACGTATCCAATCAATTGAAATAGAATGTTGTGATAAAGAAGGTAAGAAAAATGAGTGCGTGTAAAGATTTTGCGATCAAAAGCGTTTCCGCCATGGAAATCCTCGATTCCCGCGGCAACCCGACCGTAGAGGCGACCGTGACGCTTCAAAACGGGGTGACCGGCACGGCGGCAGTGCCCAGCGGCGCTTCTACCGGGGCCTTTGAAGCGCTGGAGCTGCGCGACGGCGACAAGTCCCGCTTCGGCGGAAAAGGCGTGACGAAGGCTGTGGAAAACGCGGAAAAGCCTCTGGCTGCGGCGGTCGCGGGTATATACGCGACGGATACCGCCGCCGTGGACGCGGCTCTGCTCGCCGCCGACGGCACAAAGGACAAGTCGCGCTACGGCGCGAACGCGATTCTGGCCGTTTCGCTCGCTTCCGCGAGGGCGGCCTCCAACGCGCTGGGCATCCCTCTGTACCGCTTCATCGGCGGCGTCAGCGCGGATACTCTGCCCGTACCGATGATGAACATCCTGAACGGCGGAGCACACGCGGCCAACAACATCGACATTCAGGAATTCATGATCATGCCGACCGGGGCTCCTAGTTTCTCCGAAGCGCTGCGCCGCTGCGCGGAGGTATTCCATAAGCTTGCGGAGATCCTGAAATCCAGGGGCCTTGCGACCGCGGTCGGCGACGAAGGCGGCTATGCGCCGAACCTTTCGACGGATGCCGAAGCCATCGAGTTGATTCTGGAGGCCATAAGCGCCGCCGGATACAAACCCGGCACGGATTTCGTGCTCGCTCTCGACGCCGCCTCCAGCGAATGGGCCGGCACAGACGGATACACGCTGCCGAAGCACCGGACGCATTATACATCCGGCCAGCTGATCGAATACTGGAAAGGGCTTGTGGAAAAATACCCCATCCGCTCGCTGGAGGATCCGCTCGGCGAAGAGGACTGGCAGGGCTGGGCGAAAATCACGGAGGAACTCGGCGGCAAGGTCCAGCTCGTCGGCGACGACCTGTTCGTGACCAACACGCAGCGTCTGCAGAAAGGCATCCAGATCGGCTGCGGCAATTCTATCCTGATCAAACTGAACCAGATCGGCTCGCTCAGTGAGACCATCAGCGCCATCCGCATGGCTAAACGCGCGGGGTACACCGCCGTCATCTCCCACCGCTCGGGAGAAACGGAAGACACCACAATCGCGGACCTGGCGGTCGCCCTGAACGCCGGGCAGATCAAAACCGGCGCACCAAGCCGCACGGAGCGCGTGGCGAAATACAACCGCCTGCTCCATATTGAAAAAGAGCTCGGCGGCGGCGAATTCCCCGGGATCAAATGCTTCAATCAGGAATGATTCCCCGAATAAAGACAGGACCCTCCGGAAAAATCCGGAGGGTCCTGTCTTTTCAGAGTGATGTTTTTATGCGGAAACGCTTTTCTCTCTCAGATGGAACCGGCTCAGCTCTTTCTTCAGGACATCCGCCTGGCCGGCCAGTTCTTTGCTTGCAGCCGCGCTCTCTTCCGCGGTGGCGGAATTGCTCTGCACCACGGTGGAGATCTGTTCCATGCCCTGTGTTACCTGCCGGACCGCCTCCGACTGGGCGGAAAATGCTTCGGTGATTTCGCTGATGGTACTGTCGAGACGCGCGATATTCATCGCAACGCCGTCGAGGCCTTTGGCCGTGCCCATCGCCAGCTCTCTGCCGTCGCGGATCTTCGTGATGGTTGTCTCGATGAGGTCCGCAGTGCGCTTTGACTCCTCCGCCGTCTTGCTTGCCAGGTTGCGGACTTCATCCGCGACAACGGCGAATCCCTTTCCCGCTTCGCCCGCGCGGGAAGCCTCGACGGCGGCGTTCAGCGCGAGGATGTTGGTCTGGAATGCGATATCGTCGATGGCCTTTATGATCTTACTGATCTCGTCGGAAGCCTGGTTGATGTCTTCCATTGCGGTGAGCAGTTTTCTCATCTGGTTGTCGCTTTCATCCACACGGCCCGTCGTCTCGTCGAGATATTTGGAGGCTTCCGCCGCATGCTGCGAATTCTCGCTGATCTTCTGGGAAATATCGGAGATGGATGCGGCCAGTTCTTCGGAGGAGCTGGCCTGTTCGGTGGTGCCCTGCGCAAGCTGCTGAGCCGCGTTCGAAACCTCCCGCGCACCGGAATCCACCTGTGCGGCGGACTGCACAAACACCCCCATGACCTGGTTCTGCTGCGTCAGGATCCGGTTGAGCGCATCGGAAACGAGCTGAAAATCATTCTGATAGTTTGAAACGCCCGTATGCGCATAGTTGCCTTCCGCCATGCTTGACAGGATATCCGTTATCTCGCTGATCATCGTTTTCAGCTGCTTGAAACAGCTGTTCAGCCCGGCGGCCAACTGGCCGACCTCGTCGCCGGATTCATAATTGATGTGGGTATCCAGATACCCGACCGAAAACAGCCTTGTCGCCTTGGAAATTTCCTTGATCGGTTCATCCACGGACTTCACGATCCGTCTTCTCAGCAGGATGGCGATAAAGATTTCAAAAATAAGCAAGGCCGCCAGCACCACGATCAGCGGCCGGTCCAGTGCACGGATATCGGCAAGGTCCTCTTCCAAGAGAATCTTGACGAGTGCAAAAATCCCGATCGCGTCAATCACAACCGTACCTGTCAAGAGGGTAAGAAAAGCAAAGGACAATTTTTTCGATACGGACATGCCAAGTTCCTGTTTGTTTTTTTTCATTGCGGGTCCGTCCTTACTATAAAATTTCCACAACAATATTATGGTTAGAAAAAACGCCTTTGAAGGGCGTAACGGCGAAAAATGTCGACGGTTCTTTTTTAGTATAATTTGGCAATTGGTTTCTGTCAATGTTAAATATTGCTCATTGACAATTTGTAAAAATACTTCTAAAAATAGGCGCCGTCATTGATGAAATTTGCCTCATTCCCCAACATTTCCTGCAAAAAAATGCTTTGAGGCAAGACCTGAATGCCGCAAAAAAACTGCGGCGTTTCCGCCGCAGGGAAAATATTATTCTGGCGAAGCCGTTGTGAAACCCGCCGCAGACCGCATCCGGTCAGCCGGACGGGCGGGCTTTGCGCTTCTGCATATGGTAAGCCGCCCGCACAATTGCCCTTTCCGGCAGAAAACGCTCGAAAAAGCGGACCGCTTTCATTGTACCGCCAGGAATGATAACCGTTTTGCGTGCAAACATCTTTTCGACGGCATACTTTGCGACATATCGGCTGGAAAGCCCATTCACGCTGAAGCGGACGTCCGCGACGGAATCGAACTCCGTTTCCACCGGACCCGGGCACAGCGCGCCGACATACACGTCGTTGCCTTCGCGGCGCAGTTCTTCCGCGAGGGCTTCCGTCAGGCGGAGCACATACGCCTTTGCGGCATAGTAAGAGGACAGCAGGGGGCCCGGCTGGAACGCGGCGGAGGATGCGACATTCAGGATGTACCCGGAGCCTCGCTTCTTGAAGTCCAGATAGAACAGCTTTGTCAGGATGTGCACGGCGCGAATGTCGACATCAATCATCTGGAGCTCGCGGTCAAGGCGCGTTTCGTCAAACGGGCCGAACACGCCGAAGCCGGCGCAGTTGACCAAGACGTCCACATTTTCTCCCCTGGTCTGTTCGTACAGATGAAAACAGTCCTCCGCTTTCGAAAGGTCCGCGGGGATCACCCTGACGCCGGCCGGAAGTTCCTTCCGCAGCTCCTCAAGGCGTTCGGTCCTGCGGGCGGTCAGGATCAGGCCGCAGCCACATCCGCCGAGCACGCGGGCCATATCGCGCCCGATGCCGGAGCTTGCGCCGGTAATCAGCGCTTTCATACGTTCTCTCCCCCTTTCAGCTTCTGAAAATCCTTTTCAAGATAAACAAGCCTTCCATCCTCGCGGCGCGATTCCATCAAACTGATTTTTTCCACACGCATCCGCATGACCGGGACGCTGAACGCGCGCCGGTCGCACCCGCCGCTCAGCGAAGCCTGCCGCGCCAGCGTCAGATGCGGATGAAACGGCCTGTCTTCCGTACGCAGGTTTCTCGCGCGGAGCTCCGCTTTCAGGGTGTCGTACAGACTGCCGAGCGCCTGGCTCTTTTCTACGCCGGCCCAATAGATATCGCCGCCTTCGCGCCGGAAACAGCCGATGCCGCCGATCTGCAGCCAGAAGGGTTCGGCGCGGACGGCCTTCAGCGCGGCGCGTGCGGATTCGGCCTGCTCCGGGCCGTTCTCGCCGAGGAACGCAAGGGTAAGGTGCAGATTGTCCCTGCGGGTGAAAACGCCCCGCGCGCAGCACGGCCGCATTTTTTCCATCGCGGTGCAGAGACTGTCTTTAATCTCTTCGGAAAACAGGACGGCAATAAACAGGCGCATCGTCTTACTCCGCAAAACGCAGGACTTTGTCCGTATTCTTGCGCTGTTTTTTACGCAGGGAATCGTCCGCGGCGTACCCGACGGCAATCAGGACGAGGACCTCGTCCCCGCCTTCGACGTTCAGCAGCCGTTTCAGTTCTTTTTTATCGACCGAGCCGAGGATGCAGGTGGAAAGGCCCTGTTCGGTCGCAGCCAGACAGAACTGCATGGCGGCAAGGCCCATGTCGAACCTGGCATATTTCTGGTCCGGACCATTGCTGAGGACGGCCGTTTTTTCGACGACAGCGACGAACGCCCTGCATTTTTTTGTAAACGCGTTGCCGCCGAGGGCGCGCGCGCATTCCGACACCTTATCAAGCAGCGCCCCGCTTTCGACGGCAACGAACTCCCACGGCTGGCTGTTGCAGGCGGATGGCGCCAGTCTGGCGGCTTCCCCGCATTGAACGAGCTTCTCCCGTTCCACAGCCCGTTCCGAAAAGTTTCTGCAGCTCTGCCGCGAACGGATCAAATCAAAAAAATCTTTCATTTCAGCAACCACCTTTCGCCGGGCACACAGGCGCTGCCCTGCACCGTATGCCGCTTCACACGCTGTCCGCGCGCCCCAATCAATGTCTTTTTTTTATTATATCATAACCGCATAGCAGAAATTGTAAATTTTTTTGCCCGCCGCCCTCCTGGAAAGCGGGCGCCGCGCGAATTGATCGATTTCGAAAAAAAACAAATCTTCATCAAATCTACACACTCGGCGGATAAGATCATAGGCAGCGGCGGCAGAGCAGGAAATCAAGAGGCCGCCCGTCCGGTCAATATTATCTGTCGGGGAGTGAGACAATGGCCACACTGTGGATAACAAAAGAACTCTGGGTCCGGGGAATGATGGTGGACGCCAGCGCGCGGGCGGTTGAGGACGCCTTGAATGCAATGGAGGGTGTCGCCGGGGCAAGGGCAAGCCTTTTAAGCTCCAACGTCGTATTTTCCTATGACCCTGACAAGGTGGAAATAAAGTCGATCCTGGAAGCGGTCCGAAGCGCAGGGTATGCCGCCTCGGAAAAGCAGCCGGAAACAAAAACCGGCCTGATGCAGACGCCGCCCGCCGGGAACCGGTCGCGGACCATCCTTCGGAAAACATTGAAAATAGGCGGCATGACCTGCGTAAGCTGCGAAATGCGGATCGAGAACCGCCTGAAAAAAGCGCCCGGCATTCTTGAAGCCAAGGTGAGCTTTGCAAGCGGTACCGCAAAGGTGGGTTACGACCCGGAGATCATTTCCCTGAGCCGGATCGTCGAGATTATTGAAAAGCTGGATTACGCGGTGGTAAACAAGCCGGGAGCCAGAAAGCCGTCCGCCGCGGAACAAAAAGCGGAGAAGATACCCATCAATCAGATTCTCGGCATCGG
>JAEZRH010000125.1 GCA_023412845.1 Bacillota bacterium | reverse complement strand
GCGAGCGGGCGTCCATCGACATCCGCTATCCCGTGACGTCCGACGGCGATAAAATCTTCTCCGAAATCCGCAGCCGTGCTTCGCAGGCGGGCTTTACCGCCGAACTTCTCACGGACACAAAACCGCTTTATCTTCCGGCGCAGAGCCGGCTGATTTCCCTGCTTCAGGGCGCTTATCACGACGTGACCGGCGGTACGGCGGAGCTTTACTCGACCGGCGGCGGAACGTATGCGCGGGCGATTCCGGGCAACGCCGTGGCGTTCGGCCCGTTTTTCCCCGGTGAAGAGGACCGCAGGCTGCACAACTCGAACGAAAATATCGACATCGAAAAGTTCCTGCTGCACGCGCAGGTCTGCCTGGAAGCGGTCTACCGCATGATCAATGCCTGAAAACGGAGGGTCAATGGAAAAATACAGCCACATCACTTTTGAGGATATCCGGAAAAACGAGGAAATCAAGGCATACATTGAAAACGGGAACCAGAACCTCGGCGTGATCGGTTTTACCGAGCACGGCTTTCCCCACGCAAAGCGGTCGGCAAACTATGCGGGCAATATTCTGGAAAGCCTGGGGTACGACGAACGCACTTGCGAGCTTGCCCGCATCGCGGGGTATATGCACGACATCGGCAACGTAGTCAACCGCGCCGATCACGCGCAGAGCGGCGCCCTGATGGCGTTCCAGATTCTGACGCGCCTGAACATGGACCCGAGGGAGGTCGCCCTGGTCTGCGCCGCCATCGGCAACCACGACGAAGGAACTGCCGCCGCAGTCAGCCCGATTGCGGCCGCGCTGATCCTTTCCGACAAGGGCGACGTGCGCCGCACACGCGTGCGCGACCGGGAAACGGTCAACGAGGATATCCACGACCGCGTGAATTATGCGGTTGAACACGCCGCAACGGTGATCGACGCCGAGCACAAGACGGTCACGCTCAACATCCGCATCGACACCGCCATCTGCCCGGTCATGGAGTATTTCGAAATCTTCATGACGCGCATGGTCCTGTGCCGTCAGGCCGCACAGTATCTGGGCCTGCAGTTCGAACTCATCATCAACGACACAAGGCTTTTGTAAGGCGGTCACTGCATGGCGACCGCCTGGGAGAAAAGCTGCTGATACCGATGCTCGAACAGCGCTTTGTCGTACGACACGGTTCCCCGCGTGTCGTATGGGTCACTGAACACCGCCTGCGTCTGCGTGTGACCGATCAGCACCATGCAGTGTTCCTTCAAGATCCACTGGTAGTTTTCGCCGGTGTCGATCAGGTACCAGCTTTTGCCCCCGGAAGGCTCCGCCATCCCGGTGGTGACCCACACGATGACGGGCAGGCCCGCATCGACGCATTTGTAGAGCTTGTCGACGGAAAGGCCCGTAAGGTTGTACGCCACGTGCCTGCCGTCCACGGTAAGAAGATAATCGTTCAGCAGGTTCGAGATAACCGGGGCGTAGCAGCCGTAACGGTCGGTGTCGGGGCTGCCCGCAAACGTTTTCCACGGATTTGGGCCGTACTGCTTCCCGTTCATTTCAAAAAAATCGCTGTCGCTCGGCAGAAAGGGGAGAAGATCCGTCTTCGTTACGTCGTACCCGAAATAGTTCAGCAGTATGGTCGCCGCCGTCACCTCGCAGCCGGACTGCAGCTCCGGCTTCTGCTGGATGTTTTTGACGCTGAGGATCTTGTCGCTGTTCCCGCCGCCCTGGGAAGACGGCGCTTTGCCACCGGCGGCATTATTTTCGGACGCCGCCGGCGGGGATGAAGATTTGGAAGAGGCGGAAGAAGAGGAAGAAACCGCGCGCAGCTGCTGCGGCGCCGAGGCAGTTTTTGCGTTCTTGCCCCCGCTGCACCCGGAGAACATCAGCAGCGCGCAGGCTGCGAAGGCTACCGCTTTGCGGGGCAGATTCCCGGCTTGCCGATCATGCTGTTGTTTTGGCTCATTCCATGCTGTAAAATTCAAGTGATCCTCGCCTTCCCATTCTTTGCCTTACGGCAATCCTGTCCTATTTTCTATATTTTAACATATATTAACGACAATTGTTCCCTATGAATATCAATAATCTTACGACGCTTTTTCGACGATTTTTTTGACAAAGTGGTATTTTACGCGGTACCGGAAGGCCATCCGCAAAGCGATTCCCGGAGGGGAATTGGAATGATCGGCAAAAAAATCATAGGAAATTCAGTAACCCTCTTTACTTTAGCACGCTAATCAAGTAAAATAATAAAGGCTTCCGTATCCCCCGCAGCAGCGGGGCCGGAAACCTATTATTTTGATGCATGGAGTGTATGGGAATATGAAAAAACTGATTGCTTTTTTGCTGAGCGGGCTGATGGCCGCTTCCGTCGCGGGCTGCGCCCAGGCGCCCGCGGCGCAGGCTTCCTCCGGAGCCCAGACTTCCGCTGCGGCGGCTTCCGCTTCCTCAGCCGCGGATGCTTCCTGGGATAAAGCGAAGAACTCCGGGCAGCTGATTCTGGGACTTGACAAGGCGTTTCCTCCCATGGGCTTTGTCGATACCAAAACGGGCGAACTGGTAGGCTTTGACATCGACATGGCAAAGGAAGTGTGCAAGCGCCTCGGCATCACGCTGAAGCTGCAGCCCATCGACTGGGAAAACAAAACGGCGGAGCTGAACAACGGCAACGTCGACTGCCTGTGGAACGGATTCAGCAAGACCGCCGAGAGGGAACAGCAGTTCAATCTCAGCATCCCCTATATGAAAAACAACCAGATCATTCTGGTGAAGTCCGGTTCCTCCTACAAGGGGCTTGACAGTTTGAAGGGCAAGACCATCGGCGTGCAGTCCGACTCCTCGGCGGAATCGGCGCTGGGCGACCCGGCCAACGCGTCGTTCAAAAATTCGCTCAAAGAGATCGTCAAGATAGACGATTACAGCAAAGCGGTCATGGAGATGCAGAACGGGACCATCGACGCCATTGCCATCGACGAAGTTGTGGCCCGCTATTACCTGACCAACAACCCCGGTGCGTACGCGATCCTGCAGGACGCAAGCGGCAAGGACGTTTCGCTTGCGGTCGAGGACTATGTCGTCGGTTTCCGCAAGAATGACACCGCCCTCAGGGAAAAAATCGAGGGCGCGCTCCGGGAGATGGCAAAGGACGGCACCGCGGCGAAGATCTCCCAGAAATGGTTCGGCAAGAATGTGATTACGATCGGGGCATAACGGCATGAATTATTCCGTTCTGCTTGCTCAGATGCTGGAAGCGACCGTCATGACGGTGCGTATCTTTTTCGTGACGCTCGTCTTTTCGCTCCCGCTCGGCCTTCTGACCGCCGTGGGGCGCATGTCGAAGGCGAAGGCCGTCAACCTGCCGGTCCGGTTTTACATACTGCTGATGCGCGGTACACCGCTGATGCTGCAGCTTCTGTTCATCTTTTACGGCATGAAGCCGCTTTTCGGCATCCAGCTCGACCGCGTGCTCGCGGCGGAGGTGGCGTTCGTGCTGAACTACGCCGCCTATTTTGCCGAAATCTTCCGCGGCGGCATCGAGGGCATCCCGCGGGGTCAGTACGAGGCGGCGAAGGTGCTCGGCTTCGGGCGGAGGCAGACGTTTTTCCGCATCATCCTGCCGCAGGTGATCAAAAGCATCCTGCCGCCTATCAGCAACGAGTTTATCAATCTTGTGAAGGATACTTCCCTCGCGCAGACCATCGGCGTGATCGAATTGCTCAAAACGACGTCCGATTGGGTATCTTCCGCAGTCAGTATGGTGCCTTTTGCGGTCGCGGCCGTATTTTACCTCGTCATGAACGCCGTTGTGACCCGCTGCTTCACCGTCGCCGAAAAACGGTACGGCTATTACAGCAAATGAAGGAGGAAACCGCAATGCCGGTCGTTTCAGCACATGGAATCCGCAAAAGCTATCAAGGGCAGGAGGTCCTCCGCGGGATCTCCCTGGACGTGGAAAAAGGTACCGTCCTTACCGTCATCGGGCCTTCCGGCTCCGGGAAAAGCACTCTTCTGCGCTGCGTCACGCAGCTCGAAACGGTGGATTCGGGAGAAATCAGCATCTGCGGCGAGACGCTGGTAAAGGCGGGGCAGAACGGAAAAGCCGTCTATTCCGACCGACCGGTCTGCAACCGCATTGCGCTGCATGTTGGGCTCGTCTTTCAGAACTTCAATCTGTTCCCGCATTTTTCCGTGCTGCGAAACATCACCGAGGCGCCCGTCCATGTGCTTGGCAAAACAAAAGCGGAGGCCGAAGCCTCCGCGCGTTCTTTGCTTGCAAAAATGGATCTTTCCGATAAGAAAGACGCCTACCCGTGCCAGCTTTCGGGCGGGCAGCAGCAGCGCGTCTCCATCGCCCGCGCCCTTGCCATGAACCCGGACGTGCTGTTTTTCGACGAGCCGACCAGCGCGCTCGACCCGGAGCTGACGGGGGAGATTCTGAAGGTCATCCGCGGCCTCGCCGCCGAGCACATGACCATGGTCGTCGTCACGCACGAGATGGCGTTTGCCCGCGACGTTGCCGATCAGGTTGTCTTTATGGCGGATGGCGCCATTGTGGAGCAGGGCCCGCCGGAGCAGGTTTTCGGCAATGCGCAGAGCGAACGCACCAAAGCGTTCCTGTCGCGGTACAACGAGTCTTAAGAACGCCGCAGAGGTTCCGTGCGGCGCAGCAGCCAGTTGAGTTCCCGCCCGGAGAACATCGGCATCAGCGTTTCGCGCACATGGGCGTTGTAGCGGTTCAGCCAGGCAAGCTCCTCGTCGGTCAGCAGTTCCGGCAGAACCGGCGCGGTGTCGATGGGGAAGCAGGTGACGATCTCGAATCGCAGAAATCTTCCGTATTCGTTTTCAAAAGCTTCATCGACAAGCATCAGGTTTTCCGTACGGATGCCGAACCGGCCTTCCGTGTAGACGCCCGGCTCGTCGGTGACGGTCATGCCTTTTTTCAGCGCGGTATCGTTCTTCGGGCGTATGCTCGGCGGCCCTTCGTGGACGTTGCCGAAGCTGCCGACGCCGTGTCCCGTGCCGCAGCGGTAATCGATGCCGATCTGCCACAGCGGCTCGCGGCACAGGGTGTCGAGGCCGCCGCCGGTGGTCCCTTCCAGAAAAACGGCCGTCGCAAGCGCAATGTGGCTTTTCAGCACGCGCGTGTAACACTCCTTTTCCTCCTGCGTCAGAGAGCCGAGCGCGAACGTACGGGTGATGTCGGTCGTGCCGCCAAGGTATTGCCCGCCGGAATCAACCAGAAGGAGCCCGTGGCGCTCCAATCTGCTGCACGCATCGGGTTTCGGCGCGTAGTGCATCATCGCGGCATTGGAGCCGTATGCGGCAATGGTGGCAAAGCTTTCGCCGCGGTTGTCCTTCTGCCTCGCGCGCGCCTCTTTCAGCAGCATGCAGACGGTCCACTCCGTGACCTCGTAGCCTTCGGAAATCTGGCGCTCCAGCTCGGTGAACGCTTCGACCTGCGCACAGCCGTCGCGGATATGTACCTCACGGAGATTGCAAATCTCCGTATCGTTGCGGACGCCCTTGAGCTCGTATACGACGTCCGGCCCGTCCTTGACCGTAACGCCGGGGTTTTTCGAGAGCCTTTCATACAGTTCGTAGCTGGTGCCCGCCGGGTCGGCGAGCATCTTTTTTTTGCCGGAAAGCGAATCGGCGAACGCGCCGATCTCTTCATAGCCGCGTACCTGCACGCCATTCTGCGCGAGATTTTCCAGAACCGGCGCGGGGACGCGCGAGGAGTCGATGAACAGCCAGGCCGAATCCGGAAGAACAGCGGCGTAAGCGACCGCGAACGGACTGTCATCCACGTCGCCGGCCCTGATGTTCATCAGCCATGCGACGCAGTCGAGCCGGGCGTAAAGCTGGCCGTCGGCGCCATGCTTTTTCAGCTCCCCACGCACCTGCGCGAGCTTTTCCGAACAGGCGTAGCCGGCGTATTCCGTGCCGTGGAGGAAAACCTCCGTGTTCGGCAGCGGCGGGCGGTCCGGCCACAGAGGTACAATCAGGTCCGCGCTTTTGATCCGAAGGCTCTTGCCGGCGAGGGTCCTGCGGATTTCGCCGATGTCGGAAGCGGAAAAAAGCCTGCCGTCAAGGCCGACCGTCTGCCCTTCCTCAAGCTCCTGCGCGAGGAATTCCGGGAAAGTCGGCACACCCTTAACCCTCATGCGGTACAGCTTGATGCCGCTGCCGGCGAGCTGCCTTTCCGCCTGGATAAAGTAGCGGCCGTCCGTCCACAAGCCGCTTTTCCGTTCCGTCACCACAAGCGTTCCGGCTGAGCCGGTAAACCCCGAAAAGTAACGTCTTGCCTGCCAGTGGGCTGGCGTGTATTCGCTCAGGTGCGGGTCCGCGGAAGGGATAATGTAAGCCTGTACCCCGTTCTTTGCCATCTCCGCCCGAAGGGCGTCGATCCTGTCTTTGATTTCCTGCATGATTCGACAGCTCCTAACCGTTCAATTGAAATAAAGTATAAGTCAGACAGCGGCGTCTGTCAAGGCGGCGTGCCGCCGCAGGCTAAGCCCGTTCCTGCCGGATTTGCGGCATCGTGAGAATTTTCAGCGTTGTTTGCCAGGACAGTCCGGGGGCCGCTCCGGGGAGAAAGTGTCTGCGTTCAGCCCAGCCGGCACTAACGCCCCGCCGCGAGGCAGGGCGGGTCCTCTTTGGGCGGGAGGGTAGAAAAAAGCTCCCGCAAACATTTTTCGCCTGCGGGAGCAGTTCCTTAGTCTGTCTGGACACAAAAAACCCCGAAATTCATTCAGCCACATGCCCGACCGTGCGCGCAGGCTCAGCCTGCCGGTTCTCCAGCGCGACGTACTCCCGCCGGGAAGAGACGCTTTTGTAGGCGGGGCGTATGATCTTTCCGCCGTTGATATGTTCTTCCATCAGATGCGCGCTCCAACCGACGATGCGCGCCATGGCGAAAACGGGCGTGAACAGCTCCGGCGGCAGGCCCAGCATATGGTAAACGAACCCGCTGTAAAAGTCGATGTTGGCGCTCACGCCTTTGTACGTTTTGCGCTCGCGGCCGATCACCTGCGGAGCGAGGCGCTCGACGAGCGCGTAGAGGCCGTATTCCTTTGCAAGGCCTTTTTCTTCGGAGAGGCGCTTGACGAACAGCTTGAAGATATCCGCCCTCGGGTCGGAAAGCGAGTATACGGCGTGGCCCATGCCGTAGATCAGTCCGGAGCGGTCGAATGCCTGCTTGCTCAGCAGCTTGTGCAGATATTCCGCGACTTCGTTCTCATCCGTCCAGTCGTGCAGATGCTTTTTCATGTCCTCGAACATCATCATGACCTTGATGTTGGCGCCACCGTGCTTGGGACCCTTCAGAGAGCCGAGCGCCGCCGCGATGACCGAATACGCATCCGTGCCGGAAGAAGCGACGACATGCGTTGTGAAGCTGGAGTTGTTGCCGCCGCCGTGTTCGGCGTGCAGCACGAGCGCGAGGTCGAGGATGCGCGCTTCCAGCGGGGAATATTTGTTGTCGATGCGCAGCATGTGAAGGATATTCTCCGCCGTCGACAGCTCCGGTTTCGGCGCGTGGATGAAGAAGCTGTTGTAGGGATTTTTGTTGTGCATATACGCCTGGTAGCCGTATACCGCAAGCTGCGGGAACAGGGCGACCATCTGCAGGCACTGCCGCAGCACATTCGGCAGAGAGGTGTCGTTGGCTTTTTCGTCGTAGGCGTAAAGCGTCAGAACGCTTCGCGCCAGCGTGTTCATCATATCGAAACTCGGCGCTTTCATGATGATGTCGCGGACAAAATTCGTCGGTAGTGTGCGGTAACGGGAAAGCAGGTTTTGGAACTGCGTAAGCTGCTGCGGAGCCGGCAGTTCGCCGAACAGAAGCAGGTATGCCGTTTCCTCAAAGCCGAAGCGGTTTTCGTTGATGAAGCCGCTCACAATGTCCTTGATATTGATGCCGCGGTAAAAAAGCATCCCTTCGCAGGGAACGTCTTTCCCGTCCACCGATCTGGACGAAACGATCTCCGAGATCTCGGTCAGGCCGGTCAGCACGCCCTTGCCGTTCAGGTCGCGCAGGCCTCGGTTGACGTTGTAATGGGTGTAAAGG
>JAEZRH010000179.1 GCA_023412845.1 Bacillota bacterium | reverse complement strand
CGCTGTACACCAGGAAGCGGGAGGCACGGAGCTTTGTGGCCATATCCGCCAGCTTGAACGCGATGCTCTGCTGGTGGGCGATGGGCCTGCCGAACTGGACGCGCTCCTTGGCGTATTCGAGCGCGCTTTCATACGCGCCCTGCGCAATGCCGAGCGCCTGCGCCGCGATTCCGATCCTGCCGCCGTCCAGCGTGGACATGGCGATCTTAAACCCCTGGCCCTTCTCGCCCAGCAGGTTCTCCTTCGGGACCTTCACGTCGTTGAAGATCAGCTCCGCCGTGGAAGAAGAGCGGATGCCCATCTTGTCGTAATGGTCGCCGAAGGTGAAGCCCTCCCAGCCCTTTTCCACGATAAAGGCGCTGATCCCATGCGTGCCGGCGCCCGGCGTGGTCACCGCGAACACGATGTAGATATCCGCCTTGTCGGCGTTCGTGATGAAGATCTTTCCGCCGTTGAGTATGTAATGGTCTTCCTCCGGCTCGGCGGTCGTCTCCGTGCCGCCCGCGTCGCTGCCGGCGTTCTGCTCCGTCAGGCCGAAAGCGCCGAGCTTTTCGCCCTTCGCCAGCAGGACAAGATATTTCTGCTTCTGCTCCTCCGTGCCGTAGGCGAAGATCGGCCAGGAACCCAGCGACGTATGGGCGGAAAGGATCGTGCCCGTGCCCGCGTCCACCCGTGACAGCTCTTCCACGGCAATGGCGTAGCTGACCGCGTCAAGCCCGGCACCGCCGTACTTTCTGGGGTACGGGAGGCCCATCAGGCCCAGCTTGCCCATTTCCCCGACGATCTCATCCGGAAAGCGGTCTTCCTTGTCCAGCAGGAAAGCGAGGGGTTTCACCTCTTTTTCCGCGAATTCACGGACCTTCGCCCGCAGCTCTTCCTGCTCTTCTTGCGTTTGGTACTGCATACAGCTTCCTCCTTGGCCGAGTGCCTCGGCACACAATTCACGTGTGGGGCCCGGTGTTTTTCGGGGACTTTTACGCCCGCGCCGGTTTCACGGGGACGGCGCTCCCCCGGAATGCTCCCCGTCCCCGCCGAACAGCATCCGGTACAGGCTGCGCGAACGCAGCTCGCCGTCCAGCGCACGTTGGATCTCCGCCAGCTGCCGGTGTACGTTGCACTGGGCGCTGTGACTCTCCCTCCATGCGCAGCGGAAACCGGGCTGCATACAAGCGCTGACAGCCCTGTCCTCCCCCATGACCACCGTCAGGTCGTAAAGGCTCACCTGCTTCAAATCCCTGCACAGGCGGCAGCCGCCCTCTGCTCCGCGCCGAATCCCGACAAGACCTGCACGTTCCAGCTTTTTTAGGATTTTATATACAAACTGCTGGGGCAGCAGCTCTTTGCGGCAGATTTCCGCCGCCGTCATCATTCCGCCGTCCGCCAGCGCGCGCAGGACCCTCAGAGCGTAGTCTGTCTCCCGTGTGATCAGCAAGGCCCTTCCTCCGATCTTTTGGAACTTATCTCCAATGAAAATATACTATTGTGGATATAGTTTGTCAAGTATTATCGTAAATTTCTCTTCTGGCGGTTCCGGCCGGGCTCATGCGCCGGGCAGAAGTGCGGGCAGAAAAAGCGGCGGGGGTGTCTTTCACTCTCCCGCCGGTACGAGCCGCCGAAATTTTCATGCGCCCGGCGGCTGGGCCTGCGCGTAGGCCCAGTCTGCCTGAACCTGTCAGGGGTTCAGGAGCGAATCGGGGGTCTGCCCGTTCGCGACGGCGATGATCTGCCGCGCGCAGCAAAGGCTGATGCGTCGATACGTTTCCGTCGTCTCGGCGGCGATATGCGGGGTGCAGAACACGTTCGGGAGATGGAAAAGCGGATTGGAGGCTTTTGCGGGTTCTTCCTCGTATACGTCGAGCGAGACACCGCGGAGTTTTCCGGACTTGACCGCTTCCAGCAGGGCCGCCTCGTCTACGACGGCTCCCCTTGCCGTGTTGACGAAATAGGAGCCGTCCTTCATGAGGCCGAACGTCTCACGGTTCATGAAATGGCGTGTTTCCGGCAGGCTCGGGAGGTGCATGCTGACAACGTCCGACGTCTTCAGCAGGGTCCCGGCATCCGTCAAGGTCACGCGGTATTGCTCCGCCGTGTCCCTGCTCGGATATTTATCGTAGGCATAAAGCTGCACGTCGAAGCCCTGGAGCATTTTGGCCACCCGCTGACCGATCGCCCCGAAGCCCAGCAGCCCCACGGTTTTTCCGGTGAGCTCCTGGCCGACGAAACGCTCCCACTCGCCTTCGCGCAGTGAATCCGTCAGGTGCGGAATGCTCTTCATGGCGTTGAGGATCATGGCGACGGCCGATTCCGCCACGGAATTCGCGTTCATCGCCCGCGCGTTGCAGGCTTGGATCCCGTGCCGCTTCGCGGCCACAAGATCGAAGTTGTCAAAACCGACGCCGAACCGGGTCAGGACCCGCAGGCCGGGGGCAAGGCGGAAAAGTTCTTCGTTCCAGACGTCCACGCCGGCGATCACGCCGAAAATGTCCGGTACGAGCGGGGCAAGGTCTTCGAAAGCCAGCGGACGCCCCAGCGTGTTTTCCACGATGTCGAACCCGCTGCTTTCCAGCAGCTGTTTTGCCTCCATACAATACTTGGAGAAATTTGTCGAAGCCACAAGAACTTTTTGATTCATGATCAATTATCACCTTTCCAGTCGGAATTCCTATGCGGCACGCATCCCGGGGTCGGCCCGGCCGCCGCTCAGCGGTTGCGGATCACCGCGCCGCGCGCGGCCGATTCCGCGAGGCGCGCGTAAAGATTGAGATACCCCCTCACGGCGGGCCGGGCGGGCTTTCGCCATTCCGACAGGCGGCGGGAGAGCTCCTCGCCGGAGATATTCAGCGTTAAAGTTCCATTGGGAATATCGATGGTGATGGAATCGCCGTCTCTGACGACCGCGATCGGTCCGCCTTCGACCGCTTCCGGAGAGACATGCCCCACGAAGCAGCCGTTGTTGGAGCCGGAGAAGCGACCGTCCGTTACAAGCGCGGTGCAGAGATTCAGCCGCTGCCCGAACAGAAGCTTCATGATATGGACCATCTCCCGCATGCCGGGGCCTCCTTTCGGCCCTTCGTAGCGGATGACGAGCACCGTTCCCGGAACGACCCTGTGGGCCAGCACGGCCTCCCTCGCGTCCTCTTCGCAGTCGAAGCACATGGCAGTACCGGTAAAAGTCAGCATGCCGTCGTCGATGGCGGCTGGTTTCGTCACGCAGCCTTCCGGCGCAAGGTTGCCGCGCAGCACGCGGAGCGAACCGGTGGAATGCCACGGGTCCTGAAGCGAACGGATGACGTCGTTTTCCACGGGAGCAACACCGTCGAGGATCTCCGCCCAGTTCTTTCCGGCGCAGGTCACGGTTTCGGCGTGCAGCAGCGGCAGGAGCTGGCGCATCACGGCCGGCACGCCGCCCGCGTGGTAGAAATCCGGAACATTCCGGTTGCCCGCAGGATAAATGCGGGCCAGATGCGGCGTTTCCTGTGCGATGCGGTCCATCGCGTCCAGGTCGATCTCGTCGCATTCGGCCTCGTAAGCGATTGCGGGGATGTGCAGGGCCATGTTGGTCGAACCGCCGATTGCCATGCCGAGGCGAATCGCGTTTTCCAGGCTGTTTTTGTTGATGATCTTCCGCGCCGTCAGATTTTCGTGCACCATTTCGACGATCCGTCTTCCGGAGGCCTGCGCGATGCGGTACCGCTCCGCATAGACGGAGGGCACCATCGCCCCGCCGGGAAGACACATGCCGAGGGCTTCGGTGATGCAGCACATCGTGTTCGCCGTCCCCAAAAAGGAACAGGAACCCGGGCACGGCATGCAGCCGTCCTCGAGAACGTCAAACTGCTGCCTTGTGATCTTTCCTGACTGGAGCATGCCGTATGCCTCGACCGGGCTCGCGTTGTCGGAAGCCCGTCCGTCGAATTCCACCCCCCCCAGCATCGGTCCCCCGACCACCAGAATCGCGGGAAGATCCAGCCTTGCGGCCGCCATCAGCAGACCGGGCACGATTTTATCGCAGGACCCCAGCAGCACGAGCGCGTCGACATGGGTGATGTTCGCCATCAGCTCCACTTCGCTCGCGATCACCTCGCGCGCGGGAAGGCAGTAATGCATGCCGTCGTTCCCGCAGCCCATGCTGTCGCAGGGTCCGATAATTCCAAATTCAACCGGGGTTCCACCCGCCTGATAGATCCCCTGCTTTACATATTCCGAGACGCGGTTCAGATTGTAATGGCCGGGCGTGGCGGTGTTCCAGGAATTCGCTATCCCGATGAGGGGGCGGTCAAGGTCGTAGTCGCTGTATCCCATGGACTTGAATAAAGAACGGAACGCAACGCCCTCGGGGCGCTCCAGATATTTCCGGCTGTCCCACGGATATTCGGATTTCAAAATACCATCTCCAGTCAGCCTTTGACCGCGCCCGCGGTAAGGCCGGATACCACATATTTCTGCAGGCAGAGCGATATCAAAAGAATCGGCGCGGTGATGACGACGGCCGCCGCCATCAGTCCGGACCAGTTGATATTGGTGTAGGAAATGAAGGCGAACACGGCGGTGGGAATGGTTTTCGTTTCGTTGGTGGAAAGCACGAGGGCGAAAATGAAGTTGTTCCAGGAGAAGATGAACGCCAGCAGCGTGGAGGTCAGGATGCCCGGCGTCGAAAGGGGAAGCATGATCTTGAAGAACGTGCCCGTCTGCGAACATCCGTCGATCCAGGCAGCTTCTTCCAGTTCCTTTGGGAGGCCCTCGAAATACGGGATCATGATCCAGATGATGAGTGGCAGGGACGTAAGGAAGTGCGACAGGATCAGTACCGTGTAGGTGCCCGTCAGATGGAGCTTTGTGAACAGGATGTACCACGGCACCAAGAACGAAATCGCCGGAATGATTCTGACCAGAAGGATCAGCGAGGAGAAGACCTGCTGCTTGAACCGGCCGATGGAGTAGGCGGCCGGTACCCCGAAAATGAGAGCGAGCGCCGTGGAGACGAAGCCTACGTACAGGCTGTTGAACATCGGACGCGAAAAATCGTACTGCGTGAAAACATCGAAGTAATTGTGAGTCGTCGGGGTAAAAACAAACATCTTGCTGGTGTCGAGAAGGTCGGCCATATCTTTAAAAGACGCAAGCACCATCCAAAGAAACGGAAACAAAGTACAGACCCCGATAACAACCAGCACGATTGCCAAAATCATTTTTTGCATCGGACTGCGGCTTTTTTCCATCAGTAATCGACCTGCACTTTCTTTTTCACTTTTACGAAAGCAACGGCAATCGACATGACGATCACGAAGAACACCATCAGCGTTGCGGAAGACTGTCCGAACTGGAAGTTTTCAAACGCCTGGCGGTAAGACAGGATGTTCAGCGTTTCCGTCGCGTAGCCCGGCCCGCCCTGCGTGGTGGAATAGATGATGTCGAACGTTTTCACGACGTCGATCAGCCGGAGCAGAACGGCGACAAGGATCGTCGGCGAAAGCAGGGGCAGCGTGATTTTCGTCATGATCTGAAAACCGTTCGCGCCGTCCACGATGGCGGATTCGAACGGGTCCGTGGGAAGGGAGCTGAGGCCCGCAAAAGTAATGAGCATAACCATGGGGGTCCACTGCCAGATATCCACAATGGCCAGCGACCAGAGCGCCGTATCCGCCGACCCCAGCCACATCTGGACGGGCAGGCCGGCTTTGGTGAGCAGAAAGTTCGCAATGCCGATGGTGGGTTCATAGATCAGGGTCCAGACCATGCCGATTGCGACCGGAGTTGCGACCATGGGGAGAAGGAAAATCGTTTTGAGAAGTCCCTTGCCTTTGAACTTCCGGTTAAACAGGAGGGCGATTCCAACGCCCAGGATGACTTCAATAAGAAGCGCGACGGCCGAAAATTCTACAGTCCGCCATACGGCCAGCAAAAAACGTTTATCCGGATCGGTAAACATGCTGATGTAATTCTGCAGGCCGACAAAGGTATCCGGCTGGGTCGCCGACATGGTGGAATCAAAAAAGCTTAGCCGGAAGGTGTATACGATCGGGAACCCTATCATGAAAATAACAAAGATGATGGTCGGGAGCGTAAATACCCATTTGAGATTTTTGTCCAGCCATTTTAAAATCATACAGCATTCCTTCCTTTCAGTGGGGCCGTATCCCTTCGGCCTGCATCGGCGCAGGAATACGGCCCCTTTCTGTCGCTATGAAAACCGGCCGGACTACTTGGCTTTTTCCTTGTCGAGCAGCGCCTGAACGGCAGCGTTGGCCTTGTCGGCGAGAGGCTGTACGCTCTGACCCTCAATGGCTCCGATGATTACGTTTCCGATCTGGGTTCTGGCGTCGCCCACGTTGATCATGGCAGGCCTGTCATATCCTACGGCCACTGGCATCGTGGTGTCGATGACCTTGACAAGCTCGGACGGGAATGCCTTGGTCGCAGTTTCGTTCTTCCAGGTTGACTGGCGGGCGCTCGGGTTGCCGGCCGCCATTTCTTTGACGTCCATATCTTTGCCGCATGCCCATTTTATGAATTCCCATGCAGCATCTTTATGGGTCGACCCTGAGCTGATTCCCAGGCACCATGCGGAAACACTGTACGGCTTGCTGCCGGAGGGACCCGCCGGGAACTGGAACACGCCCACATTTTTTGAAACGATGGAAGATTTCGGATCGATGGAGAACGCATACTGGCTGTCCGCATCGACCCTCATTGCCGCGCGGCCCTGCGAGAACAGCGACTGCGTATCCTGCCAGTCCATATTGATGGCGCCCTTCGGGCCGTATTTGCGGACGATGTCGCCGTAATACTGGAACGCCTTGACGGCCTCCGGAGTATTGATGGTCGCTTTGCCGTCCTTGATGAAGTCGCCGCCGTAACCGTACAGGAAGCCGGAGAACTGCGTGACCGCCGCTGCGCCTTTGCCGCGCATTGCGATGCCGACGATGCCTTTCGAGGAATCCGTCAGCTTTGCGGCCGCCGCCATAAGCTCGTCGAAGGTTGTCGGGATGGATACGCCCTTCGCCTGGAACATGGCTTTGTTGTAACTGACGACCTCGCGTTCGGTGATCCACGGGATTCCGTAAATCTTCCCGTTTGTAGTCACGCTGTTGATCGCGGGGGTCTGATAGTCCTTGACGTCGAAGTCAGCCGATTTGGCGATATAGTCGTCCAATGGGTCCGCCCAGCCGTTCTTCACGTACAGCAGTTTGTTCTGCAGCGGCGCGTAGCACAGCACGTCGATATCTTTGCCGCCCGCCGCTTCCGTTACGGCGATTTTCTGTGCAAGCTGGTCATTTGTGAACTGCTGCATGTTCACCGTAATGCCTGTCTCTTGTTTGAACTCGTCAATGTTTGCTTTCACAGTGTCGGCCCAAACTGCGCCCGGGTAAATGAAATTGATGGTCGTACCGGCGTAGGGTTTTGCACTGTTCCCCGACTGGCTGCTTCCGGCCGTCTGGGACGCTCCGCCTGACGGTGCGGCGCTGCTGCCGGACGCTCCGCCTCCTGCGCATCCCGTAAGCAATGCGGCCGCCAGGACGAGCGAAAGTGCGCTGCTAAGCAGTTTCTTCGTTTTCATACACACAACCTCCCACTACAATGTTATGTTTTGTAACATTCCAATAACGTATATTCCTCTTCTTCCTGCCGTGTTTCATCAAATTTTCACTTTGTTTTCATTCCTGCCCCAAATCCTGAAACCATTCACAGCGAGGTATGTATACGTTATCACGTCAGAATACTAACACATATTCTGTAAATAATCAACGCTTTTTTAAAAAAACAGAGATAATTATTGTGTCAAATGTTAAAATTGTGAGATGTCAACAATGAAAATCAATGAAAATCATTTACTATTTCTCGGGACATGCTTCTGCAATATTGAAAATATTCGGTAAACCGTGCAGAAATTTTCATAAAGAATAATCCTTTCCTTCCCGGCAGGTCGGTGTGCTCCCGGCTGGAATCGGCTGGCGGCAATGTGAAAATTTTATCCAAAAGACGCCGCCCCTCTTGCAACAGCCGCCGAAAGTCTTATAATAGAATAAAAGAAAATTATCCGGAAAGGATTCTGGTAAACGGGCGGGCGATGAAAAGTACAACGATCAAAGATATCGCTGCAAGGGTCGGCATTTCCACAGCGACCGTGTCACGGTATATCAACAAGAACGGCTATGTGAGCAAAAAGCTGCAAAAGAAAATAGAGGTTGCCATCCAGGAAACGGATTTCGTGCCAAACCATGTGGCCATCAGTCTCAAAACGAGGCAGACCCGGATCATCGGAATCGTGATCCCGGAGCTTTTTAACGTCTCCTTCATGGACACGGTCCAGGCGATCAACGACGTCGCCATGGCCGAAGGGTACCAGACCATCATCCTGAACAGCGATGAAAATCCGCAGAAGGAACAGAAGATTCTGGAGGTGCTGATTTCCCGGCGCGTGGACGGCATTCTGGTGGCGACGGCAGAGGCCGAAGGGGAGAAAATCCTGCGGATCAACAACAGCAGGCTTCCGGTCGTCCTGATGGACCGCGACGTTTGCAACTCCGACGCAAAGATCGCACTGGACTCCGTGGTGAACGACAATTTCCGCGGCGCGTACCAGATGGTGCAGTATCTGGCCTCTCTTGGGCATAAAAGGATCGCGATCCTCGCCAGCTCCCGCAACCAGCCGCATCTGAACGCACGTCTCGGCGGCTACCTGCAGGCGCTCCGGGACTGCGGGCTCCCATCTGACCCGGGTTATATTCAGAAAATCGAGCTGAACTACGAAGCCGCCTATCAGAGCGTAATCCGGCTGATGTCCATGTACGGCAGCCCGCCCACCGCGATCTTCACGCTCAGCAACATAGCGTCGCTGGGGGCCGTTTCCGCACTGAATGACATGCAGATTCAAATCCCCGGCGACGTCTCGCTGTGCGGGTTCGGGGAATTCAAATATCATAAGATCCTCAAGCCGGACCTGACCGTAGTCAACCAGCATCCCTACACGCTCGGCAAAATCGCAGCGGAGGTGCTCATCCGGAAAATCCAGGATAAAGGGAAGTGGACCCCCTCCAGGGTCGTGCTGCCGGCAGACATTCTTTTCCGGTCTTCCTGCGCGCCCCCGAAAGAAGTCCACTGAAAACTGGGCGCCTACGGGTGAAGGATGACTTTGATCGCGTTTGCCGTGGGGTCGGTAAGGGTTCGGAACGCCTGGTTTACCTCTTCGAGCGGGAACGTGTGCGTGATGATCTTCTCCGCCCTGATCCTGCCGGAGGCAAGCAAATCGATGGTCGTCTGGCACTCCGAGGAATACCCCGTGGAACCCAGAAAATTGATCTCGTTGTAGACGAACGGTTTCAGCGAGAAATTGATTTCGGCCTGCGCGAAGCCGAGGCCGATGACCGTGCCGCGCTTTTTTACGATCTGCATGGCAAGATTATACGTGAAGCCCACGCCCGCGGATTCCACCACGATGTCGGCGCCGCTGCCGTTCGTCAGCTCCTTCAGCCGGTCCGCGACGGATGCATCGGACGTATCCAGCGCATAGTCTGCGCCGACTTCCTTCGCCATACCGAGTCTTTCCTTTGACCGGTCGAGGGCGACGACCTTCACGGCTCCGGCGAGCTTTGCGGTCTGGATCGCCAGAAGGCCGATCGTACCCGTGCCGATGACGGCTACGGTGTCGCCCAGCCTGACACCGCCGCGGTTGATAAGATGGATGGCGTTGCCGAGCGGGTCCAGCAGCGTGCCGCAGTCGAAGCTGACGGAATCCGGCAGGGCATAAAGCTGGTCCTCTCCGATGGTGATGTACTCGCACATGGCGCCGTCGAGGAATTTCCTCATGGAAGAGCCGATGAGCAGCATATTATTGCAGAGATTGTAATACCCCTGCCGGCACATCTCGCAGTGGCCGCAGCAAATCTGGGGATTAATGGCCACCCTGTCGCCGGGTTTCCAGCGGGTGACCCCTTCTCCGGCGGCGCTGACGACGCCCGACGCCTCGTGCCCCATGATGATGCCCGGCTGGCGGCGCTCGATACCGTCACCCATATAAGGATGGATGTCGGAGCCGCAGATGCCGACCGCCTTGACCGCCACCAGGACTTCGCCGGGCTTCGGCTGCGGGACCTCCCGTTCTCTGATTTCAAAATGATAGGGTTCCGTAAAAACAGCACATTTCATAAATACAATCTCCTGCCTTTCTTTTTTCGGAAAACTGTAAACGGTTTCCTACTCCTCTCAGTTTGAGAGTATAACTTACGCCGCGTGATTGTCAACCCGTCCGGCAGCGAATTATTCCCAGCATGAATTTTAAGTATAATCCGCTGATAGCGGTCCGCTCAAAAATATTCTGTCTTGGCAAATTTCAAGGCATTCATGAATGCAATTATGAAAATTGCGAATATTTTCTTTGAAAATTCGCTTATTTTCACATCGTTTTCATGGTTACTCTTTACGAAATATGTAATAAGCCCAATTTGTTTTGAAATATCCTTGATTTTTTATCTGAAAGTGATGTATATTTACTGTGCAAGGCAATATATTTTTTCTGCAAATGGATCGTCACCGAAAATTTTCAGTCACTGAATGGATGGAGAAATCATGGCAATAACGATATCGGAGATTGCGGAAGAAGCGCAGGTCAGCTGCGCAACGGTCTCGCGCGTGATCAACCGCTCGGGTCCCGTCAAGCAGGAGACCAGGGAAAAGGTCGAAGAGATCATCCGGAAGTACAACTTTTCCCCACATTCCGTGGCCGGTACGCATGAAAAAAACGAGCAGGATACCATCGCCGTTATTGTACCCGACATTTCCAACCCATTTTTCAGCGACATCGTGAAAGGGATCAATCAAGAAGTCGACCTGCATTACATCGTTGCTTTCTACGACACGGACGAGAACGAGGTAAAGGAAAGCCTGATCTTAAAAAAGCTCAAAAAGCAGGTCATCAAGGGCCTCATCATCGTGCCGACAACGGACACCAACGAATTCAACGGGGATTACCTGAAGCTGCTGGAAAGCATCGGCATCCCCATCTACCTTGTCGACCGGGACGTGAAGTATTCGAACTTCGACGGCATCTTTCTGGATGACATCAAGGGGGCGTTCGACGCCACCACCGCCATGCTGGACGAAGGACACCGCCGCATCGCGATGATCTCGGGGCCGAAAACGTCCAAAACGGGACGCGACAGGCTCAGGGGCTTCCAGAAGGCTTTCATGATGAAGGACCTGGACTATGACGAAAATCTGGTATTCTACGGCGATTTCCGCATGGAAAGCGGATATGAACTGACAAATAAAATTCTCTTGATGGACCCCATGCCCACGGCCATCTTCGCCGCCAACAACGAAATGGGCCTCGGCGCGCTGAAATGCATCTCGGAGCATCACCTGAAAATACCGGACGATATCTCCTTTATCGTTTTCGACGAGATCGACACCTGCGATATTCTGAACATCTCCTACATCTCGCGCCCAACTAAGGAAGTTGGGCGCCTCGCCGCGAGGCAGCTGATTGAGAAGATCAAGAGTACCTCCGCGGACACCGAGAACGAGATCGAGCGCAGGACCCTCATCCCCCAGCTGATCCTCAAGGGTTCGGAAAAGATGGGAGAGAAATGGGAGAACGAATAGCGGGTTCGCCGCGTTCGGCAGAATTTCCCCGGCATGCCCCTTTGGCGGAATAAAGCGCTGCCAGAGGGTCTCGGTATGTAAACGATATCATACCATTGATCCGTTCAGCCTGCCCTTTTTCCTGACTTTCAGGGAAGTTCATTCATAATTAAAAACCAATGGAGGAAACTTTAATGAAAAAGCTGTATGGCGTAGTGGTTCCGGTAGTTACTCCGCTTGATAAAGACAACAGGGTGGATGTGAAGGCCTTGACCGACCTGTGCGAATTCCTGATCAAAAAGGGAATCCACTGCCTGTATCCCTGCGGCACCACCGGAGAGATGCTGAACCTCAGCGTAGAGGAGCGCAAGCTCGTCATCGAGACTGTCGTCAGGGCCGCAGCCGGCAGAGTCGTCGTGTTCGCCCAGGTAGGTTCCATGAACCTTGAGGATACGGTAGAGCTTGCAAAATATGCGGAAACGGTCGGCGCGGATGGTCTTGGCGTCGTGACCCCCGCCTTCTTCAAGCAGTCCGACGCGGCGCTGGAGGAATACTATGTCAAAGTCGCGCAGAGCGTTCCCAATATGCCGATCTACCTGTACGCGATCCCGCAGTGTGCTGTAAACGATATCACACCGGAGCTGGCCGCACGCATCGCCGCAAGGGCGAAGAACGTCATCGGCATCAAATACAGCTACCCGAACATGTCGCGCATCCAGCAGTTCATGGAGATCAGCGACGGAACGTTCTCCGTTCTCTGCGGACCAGACGAACTCTTCTTCGTCACCCTGTGCGCCGGCGGGGACGGCACGGTCTCCGGCACGGCGATGGTCCTTCCCGACCACTACATCGGCATCTACAACAAATACAGAAGCGGCGATTACCTCGGGGCCCGCATGCTGCAGAGGAAAACCAACCGCGTCGCGGATATCCTCAACGCCAGCAACAACATCGCGCATTACAAGGTGGCGCTCAAGGCTCTGTACGAGATTGATGGCGGCTACATGCGCTGCCCGGGCGTAGACCTGACAAAAGAACAGATTGATGACATGCTGGCAAAGTTGAACAGCGACGGCAACCTGGACGCCACCAAATACTGAACATTCCTCCTTTCCGGTCAACTTCGACGGAAAAGCTGCCCCGCACGGCCCGCCGTCCGCGGGTGCTGCAAACCGTGGCGGAACAGTTCCTGCAGCCACAGGGTATCTCTGCCGTGTCCCAATCGAAAGGGGAGAAACAACCATATGTCCAAAAAGCCACAGATTCTTGTAGTCGGAAGCCTGGTGATGGACCTGACCATACGGACCGAGAGGTTCCCCGGTTCCGGCGAGACCGTGCTGGGCAGGGATTTCCGCACGGCTCCGGGCGGCAAGGGCGCGAACCAGGCCGTTCAGGCGGCCCGCCTGGGCGCCGACGTCACGATGGTCGGCAAGGTCGGCGACGATGACTTCGGGCGCAAGCTTATTGAATCCGGCAAGGCGGCCGGTATCCGCACACAGTACATAGCGGTAGACCCCGCGCGGTCCTCCGCGGTGGGAGCCGTTCTTCTGGAAATCGGCGAAGGGAAAGCCGCGAAGAACCGGATCATCGTCGTCCCCGGGGCGAACATGTCGATTACGCCGGAAGACGTCGCTTTTCTGAAGGACGGCATTGGCAGCTACGACATGGTCGTTCTGCAGCATGAGATTCCCCTGGAGATCGACGAGCTTGTCGTGGAATACGCCGCGGCGAAAGGGGTCCCGGTCATGCTGAATCCCGCCCCCTCGGCGCCGATCTCCGATAAAATGCTCTCCCGCCTGACTTATATTTCTCCGAACGAGCACGAGGCGGCCGACCTGACCGGCATCCCGATCCGCAAGGAAGGGAAATCCGTCAACCAGGACGACGTGAAGGCGGCCGTCGATTCCCTGCTTGCGCGGGGCGTCGCCAACGTGGTCATTACCATGGGCAACGCCGGGGCGGTCGTGGCGAACAGAGACGAATGGATCTACCAGCCGTGTATCGACGTGGTCGAGGTCAGGGACCCCACCGCCGCCGGCGACTCGTTTGTCGGCGCATTTACGACCGGCGTTTGCTCCGGGCTGGACCACAGCCAGGCGCTCACCTTCGCAAACTATACGGCCACCCTGACCGTCTCCCGGATTGGGGCGCAGCCTTCCCTGCCCACGCTGGAGGAAGTGATCGGACTGCTCAGAAGCCAAAAGGAAACCGGACTCGACCTTTCCCTGCTTGCGGGCCTGAAAGGAGAATCATTATGATCAGCGAAACGAGTCAAAAGGCTTTACTGGATTTTGTAAATATCTCGAAAGAAGAATTCGACGCATTCACCCGGACGGTCGACAGCGCGATCTACCAGCAGGCTGCCGAACTGATCTGGAATGCGGAGAAAAACGGGAACCGGGTCCATATCACCGGCATCGGCAAACCGTCCCACGTGGCAAACTACATCGCTTCCCTGTTCTCTTCCACAGGGACCCCGACCTATTTTCTCCACGGAACGGAAGCCGTCCACGGTTCCTGCGGGCAGCTCGTACCGGGCGACGTCGTCATCTGCATCTCCAACAGCGGAGAAACGCAGGAACTGAAGGCCACCGTGCAGGCTGTCAAAAACAACGGCTGCAAGGTCATCGCCGTGACCGGCAACGTGGATTCGTGGCTGGCGCGGGAAAGCGACGCCTGCCTGTTCGCCGGCGTCGGGCGGGAAGGCGGCCCCCTGAACCGCGCCCCCCGCTCTTCCATCCTGTCGGAAATCCTTGTTCTTCAGGGCCTAAGCGTTATTTTGCAGACAGCGAAAGGCATCACTCCGAAAGATTATGTGAGGTGGCACCCCGGCGGGACTTTGGGCCATCTGAGAGATAACGAAAAGTGAGGCGATTGTGAAATGCTGAAAACGCCCTGCATCCATCCGGAAATCATGAGGGTCCTGTCACTGTGCGGGCACGGCGACAAAATCCTGATCGCCGACGGAAACTATCCGCTCGCATCCAAGAGCGGAAGCGCCGCCGCGGTCTATCTTGGCCTGAAAAGCGGCAGTCCCACCGTGACGGAAGTGCTGGAGGTCATCGGCAAAACCGTGAATGTGGAAAAGGCGGAAGTCATGGTCCCCGACGGCCAGCAGCCCGCCATATTCGACGAGTTCCGGAAGATCCTCGGTGGGATGAAGCTCGACGAGCTAAGCCGGTACGATTTTTACGACGCCTCGTGCCGGCCGGACGTACGCCTCGCCATTTCGACCGGAGAGCAGAGAACGTTCGCCAATATCCTTCTTACCGTCAATGTCGTGTGAAAAGATGTTTTATATTTGATCAGGCTCCCGCCGGGCCGGATTCGATCAGTCCAGAAGATCGTGAAATGGGGGGAATATAATGAAGAAAATACTCAACAGGCCGGAGGATTATGTCAGAGAGATGCTGGAAGGGCTGTATATCGCCCATAAGGACATCATTTCCGAAACGGGCGGCGACGCACACTGCCTTGTGACGGCCAGCCCGGTCAAAGGAAAGGTCGGTCTCGTGACGGGAGGCGGCTCCGGTCACCTTCCGCTTTTCCTCGGCTATGTAGGCAGAGGGATGCTCGACGGATGCGCCGTGGGCGACGTGTTCCAGTCCCCCAGCCCCGAGCAGATCCTCGCCGTGACGAAAGCGGTGGATTCCGGCGCCGGGGTGCTGTACATCTACGGCAACTACAACGGGGATATCTTCAACTTTGACATGGCTTCCGAAATGGCGGATTTTGAAGAGAACATCAAGGTTGCCACGGTCGTGGCCGGTGACGACGTCGCTTCCGCGGCCCCTTCGGCCCCGGGGGAAAAAAGCACGCGCCGCGGAGTCGCGGGCATCTTTTTCGTGTTCAAATGCGCCGGCGCGGCGGCGGAACTGAAGAAGCCGCTGGAGGAAGTCAAACGCATTGCGGAAAAGGCCGCGGCGAACGTCCGAACCATGGGCGTCGCCCTGACGCCGTGCACCGTTCCGCGCGTGGGAAAGCCGGGCTTCAGCATCGGAGACGATGAAATGGAGATCGGCATGGGCATCCACGGGGAAACCGGCATCCGCAGGGGGAAGCTGGAGCCCGCCGACCGGATCGTCGACGAAATGCTCCGGCAGATTCTGGCCGACCTGCCATATTCCGCCGGGGACGAGGTGGACGTTCTTGTCAACGGACTCGGCGCAACGCCGCTGGACGAGCAGTACATCGTCGCCCGCCGCATCGATCAGGTGCTGGCGGAAAACGGGATCGGCGTACACCGCTATTACGTGGGCGAGTATGCCACCTCGCTGGAGATGGCCGGGTTCTCCATCTCGCTGCTCCGGCTGGACGGCGAACTGAAGCCGCTGATGGACTCTCAGGCATATACGCCGTTTTTTAAACAATAAGTATTGAAAAGACGGGGGCTTTCCAAATGAATGTGCAGGGTTTGAAACATCTTCTGAACTCATTTGCTGAAATCATGCTTCAGAACAAGGAGGACCTGATCGGGCTGGACAGCGTCGTCGGGGACGGCGACCTCGGCCTGACCATGAGCGACGGTTTTCTGGCGGCATGCAAAGCGGCCGAAGGTTTCGACGGCAACGACGCGGGCAGGCTGCTCTATACTGCAGGCAAGGCGATGTCTTCGGCCGTCCCGTCTACGATGGGGACGCTGATGGCTTCCGGCTTCATGAATGCCGGTAAAGTGCTGAAAGGAAAAACCGAGCTGACGGATTCCGATCTCTGCGATCTGTTTCAGGCGTTTGAGGACGGGGTCTCGGCACGGGGAAAAGCCAGAGTCGGGGATAAAACCTTCCTGGACGGGATGGCCCCCGCCGTGGATGAATTCAGGCGCTCCCTGAAAGCGGGGGAAAATCTCGAACTCGCCGCAGCAAGGGCCGCGGAAGCGGCGGAAAAGGGGTTCAGGGACACGGCGGCCATGCTCGCCGTGCACGGCCG
>JAEZRH010000178.1 GCA_023412845.1 Bacillota bacterium | reverse complement strand
GATGGGCAGAAGAACACGGTCGCCCGGCGAAAGAGAGGGAATCCCAGGCTGAAAGGTTCCCGCGGGTTTGCAGCGTTCCGGCCGGCCCGGAGCCCCGCGCGACGAAGTGCGGCGTTTTCTCCGCGTTAAGGAGATTCGAGCGGCGCCGGGAACGGCGCAATTTGGGTGGTACCACGGGCTTTTCCGTCCCATGCGGACGGGAAAGCCCTATTTTTTTGGGCACGGCCTGTTTCGGCCCGCCGTGAAGCCAGCGGGAATGTTGCGCTTTATTTAGTGGGACGGCTATGGCACACTCCCGTTGGGGGGCTGCCATAGGATTTACAGATGGCCCGGAACAAGTGTGCCCGTGTGGGGAGATGCCGCTTTTTTAGCAGAAACCGTAGGCGCGAAAGGCGCTTTGTGCCCGCGGGGTTCGGATATATTTTTGAAAATTCTTTGCCGTGAAGGCGGAATGGAGTAATAACGGATATGAAATGGACGGGACTTAACGACCTGCGGGAAATGTACTTATCCTTCTTCGAGTCGAAAGGACATCTGCGGCTGCCGAGCTTTTCGCTCATCCCAAAAGACGACAACAGTCTGCTGCTCATCAACTCGGGCATGGCGCCGATGAAAAAGTATTTCACGGGCGAGGTGACGCCGCCGCGCAAGCGCGTAACGACGTGTCAGAAATGTATCCGCACGCCGGACATCGACCGCGTGGGCATCACCGCGCGGCACGGCACATTTTTCGAGATGCTCGGCAACTTCTCATTCGGGGATTACTTCAAGCATGAGGCGATTCCGTGGGCGTGGGAGTTCTGCACCAGGGTGCTGGAGCTGCCGGTCGACAAGCTCTGGGTGACGATTTACCTCGACGACGACGAGGCTTTCAACATCTGGACGAAGGAGGTCGGCGTCGATCCGGCCCGCATCGTGCGTCTCGGTAAGGAGGACAACTTCTGGGAGCACGGCTCCGGCCCGTGCGGCCCCTGCTCCGAAATCTACTTCGACCGCGGGGAGAAATACGGCTGCGGCAAGCCGACCTGCGGCGTCGGCTGCGATTGCGACCGCTATGTGGAATTCTGGAACGTCGTGTTTTCGCAGTTCAATTCCGACGGGAAGGGCAACTATCCGCCGATGGAGCACCCGAACATCGATACCGGCATGGGTCTGGAGCGCCTTGCCTGCATCATGCAGGGCGTAGACAATCTGTTCCTCGTCGACACCGTGCAGAACATCATGAAGCACGTCATCGAGCTTTCCCATGTGCAATACGGCGAAGACGGGAAAAAGGATATTTCCCTTCGCGTCATCACGGACCATATCCGCAGCGCCACGTTCATGATCGGCGACGGCGTCATGCCTTCGAACGAAGGCCGGGGCTACGTCCTGCGCCGCCTGCTGCGCCGCGCCGCGCGCCACGGGCGCCTGCTCGGCCTGCACGAAGCGTTTCTCTATAAAGTCGCCGACACCGTCATCCGTGAAAATCGGGGCGCATACCCGGAGCTTGCCGAAAAGCGCGACATGATCACCAAGCTGATCCGCGTGGAAGAAGAGAGCTTCGCACGGACCATCGATCAGGGGCTGCAGATCCTCACAAGCGATATCGACGCGGCGGTTGCGGCGGGCTCCAAAGTGTTTTCCGGCGCGAACGCGTTCCGCCTGAGCGACACATACGGCTTCCCGATCGACCTGACGAAGGAGATTGTCGCGGAGCGCGGCCTGACCGTGGACGTCGCGGAATTCGACCGCCTGATGGGCGAGCAGCGCGAACGCGCGCGCGCGGCGCGCAAAAACGCGGGCGCCGACGCATGGGAAGGCGACAAATCGGTCCTGGAAGACGTTCCGGAGACCTCGTTCCTCGGCTATGAGGCCATGGGCTGTTCCGCCAAAGTGCTGGCCATCCTGAAAGACGGAGAGAGGGTGGAGTCCGCCACGGCGGGGGACGAAGTCGCCGTCGTGCTCGACCGCACCGCGTTTTACGCGCAGAGCGGCGGCCAGGTGGGCGACGCCGGCACGCTGGAATCCGACGACGCCGTGCTGACCGTGACCGACACGACGAAAAACCACGCAAAGAATTTCCTGCACCACGCGCAGGTCACGGCGGGAGAGATCCGCGTGGGTGAACAGGTGCAGGCGCTGGTCGATACGGACCGCCGCCTTGCCATTATGCGCAACCACACTTCGGCGCATTTGCTGCAGGCCGCCCTGCGACAGGTCCTCGGCACACATGTCGAGCAGGCGGGCCAGCTCGTCGACGAAAAGCGCGTCCGCTTCGACTTCACGCATTTCGCGGCCCTGACGAAAAAAGAACTGCAGAAGGTCGAGCAGACCGTCAACGGTGTCGTCCTGAGGGGGATTCCGGTCGAGTACCGCGAGATGCCGATCGACGAGGCGAAAAAGCTTGGAGCCATGGCGCTGTTCGGCGAAAAATACGGCAAGATCGTCCGTGTGGTTTCCGCCGGCGATTTTTCAAGGGAGTTCTGCGGCGGAACGCACGTCGGCAATACCGCCCAGATCGGCCTGTTCAAGATCGTTTCCGAAAGTTCCGTCGCGGCCGGCGTCCGCCGCATTGAGGCCGTCACGGGGACGAACGTGCTGGAACTTCTGAACGGTACGCTCGCGGAGATGGACGAGGCCGCGGCGGCATTGAAATCGACAGGACGCGGGGAACTCGCGCGCCGTGCGGAGCAGCTTTCCGCGGAGCTGAAGGAAAAGGACCGCGAAATCGAGTCGCTGACCTCGAAGCTTGCCGCGGTGCGCGTGGAGGCGCTCTTCGACGCGGCGCAGGAGATAAACGGCGTCAGGGTAGTCACCGGCCGGTTCGACGGTTCGGAGCCCGCCGCTCTTCGCGTGATGTGCGACCGGATTCTGGAGCGTTCGCAGGACTGCGTCGCGGTGCTGGGCGCCGTGACGGACGGAAAAGTGTCCATCGCGGCCTGCGCCGGAAAAGGCGCGCAGGCCAAAGGAGCGCACGCGGGCAAGATCGTCCGCGAAGTAGCCTCCGTTGCCGGAGGCAGCGGCGGAGGCCGCCCCGACAGCGCGATGGCTGGCGCGAAGGATGCTTCGAGGCTCAATGAGGCGCTCGCTTCCGTGCAAAAAATCGTTGCCGGTTTTCTGAAATAAGATTATAATGATTGCGTGATAAGAAGGAGGTTTTTCTATGGACTGCCTGTTTTGTAAAATCATCAGCGGGGAGATTCCCAGCAAGAAAGCGTTTGAAGACGACACCGTCCTTGCCTTTTACGATATCAGCCCGGCGGCGCCGGTGCATATCCTGGTCGTTCCGAAGCAGCATATTTCCTCCGCGGCGGCCGTTACGCCGGAAAACAGCGCGGTTGTGGCCCTTATC
>JAEZRH010000162.1 GCA_023412845.1 Bacillota bacterium | reverse complement strand
GTTGTAATGGGTGTAAAGGTCGGTGCTTATGGTGCTGTGCTGCCGGCAAAGGCCGGTCAGCTCTTCGATCTGGGGCGTGATCTCAAACAAATCGTTCCTCGAATTCTTAACCAAGCAAATCACCTCTTCCTTTCTTTTCTTTTGGTTTATAAAACTTTCAGTTTATCCATTTAGTATACTTTTTCCCGGCACCGATGTCAAGCCGGCCTCTCCGCACGGGCAGCGGCGAGCGGGCGACGCGGCGCGGAAGGAGGGTCCGCCGCTGCCGGGTCGGGGAGGAAAGGCATGGCCAGAAAGGCGGGCAGAGCGGTCGCAAACATGAACATATAGCGGAATTCGCAGTAGGTCGGCGAGGCGATCATCAGCGTGCCCCAGAGCAGCAGCATCGGAAGAAAAGCGAAAAGATACCTGCGGCCTTTTCTGAGAACGAGGAAAAGAACTGCGAGAACCGTCGTCCAGAACAGAAAGCCGATATTGATCAGGGAAGAGAGGGGTTTCATCTGGTATTGGAAAGTTTCGAAGCTCGATTTGATGTTGTCGCGCATCGACTGCACCGTATGCCCGCCGACGGAGGAAGAAAGGCGCAGGCCGGTTTCTTTCGCACCGTACCCGTCACCGGTGCCGTAATAGAGCACCCATCCGGTCGTTCCCACGTGCCAGTACCCCACGGTCTCCAGAATATACGCCTTCACGTACGAACCGAAATTCGGCACCAGCATTTGTGCCCATACGCGCAGAAAACCGGCCTTGTTTTCCTCAAGAAAAGCATTGTCGAAATCCTGATGAAATTTAATCCCGTTGGATGTGATCGGGTTGTAGGCGCTTTTGATTTCATCGTAAGGCAGCAGCTGATTCAGAAATTCCCGCTGTTCCGCTGTGACGGTCCCGTTGTGCGCAACCGTATAGCCGATCTGCTGCAGCGGTATGCCGACCGATTCCGCGAATGGGCTGGAGGCGATGCCGCAGAGGCGGTAGACCGGCCCCTGTACGGTAGGGGCGATAACCAGCACGGCGAGAAAGCCAGGGACGAGCCTCTTCCAGCTTTTCGTGTACACAATAGCGAGCAGCACGAGCGTGACGGCGATCACATAGAAACCGTTGTTGCGCAGGAAGGCGAGCAGCAGGTTCAGCGCAAGAAACCAGATCAGATTTCGGGAGCTGTGCAGCCATTCCCCGCCGCTCCTGACGATATCGTACAGATTCAGCACATAAAGGGTCATCAGACCGGCGAACGGGATATCCTTCCACATGGTCACCGAATACATGGGGAATACGGGGTTCAGCGTGAAAAAAGCGACGCAGAGCACCGCCGCCCAGCGCGGGCTTCCGTGTTTCAGAAGCCATGCGGGAACATAGCCCAGCATGACCGCCATGACCGCCGCCTGGGTCAGCAGGAACAGCACGCAGCCGAAATCCAGGCTCCTGCCGATCGAAAGGCCGAACAGCAGGAACGGCCGCATCAACAGGATGTAGAAAACGGGCTGCTGGTTGGAGAGCCCTGCCTTCCCGATCGCCCTTGAGATACATGCCAGCGAATCGGGAGAGATGCTACCCGGGTAATATACGGCGATGCATGGCGCCCAGCAGAGAAAAAAGAGCACAGCGCACAGCGCCCATACGGTGCCGGGCCGCAGAGAGCGGGCCGGGGAAGCGGTCACCGGCCGGAACGGACGCTGAGAGAAGGCCTTCGCGGCCGGCGTGAGGACCACGAAGAATACCGCCGCCAGCACCGCGAGATACAGCAGGTCGGAGCGGTAGAAAGGTTCCAGACTGCGTTTCAGCATCTGGAATTTCCCGCCCGCAACAAAGGAAAATGACAGGAAAACAGCCAGAACGGCGCATGGGATCAGGATGCGCCGTTCCCGGACCCCGTAAGTCTTCCAAATCAGGAAGACCAATGCGGCGGTAGTAGGTGCGGCCCAGAAAACCGGCAGCTTGAAATAGGTGAGAAGAAGCAGGGAAAGCACGGCGGAAACCGCCGTGCACAGCGCTGCCGCCGCTGCTTTTTTTACGGTTCCCCGGTTATTTTTCAGAGTCATGGCGGTCCCTCTCTGCAAAAAGATTCATCATCAGCTCCGTCGTCTGGCTGTGCTGTTTGTCGATCACGTTCAGGATGACGCCTGCAAAAAAGCTCAGCAGTGCGCACACGCCCAGCGAAGAGCCGACGATCAGGGTCGGGAAGCGCGGCACCAGCCCTGTGGTAAAATATTCTCTCAGCACGGGGATGAAGCAGCACAGCGACGCAATCAGGAAAAGAACGGAAAGAAAACCGAAAAAGGCGAACGGCTTATAGTCGCGGTACAGCCGGAAGATCGTCTTCAGAACGCGCGCCCCGTCCGAGTAGGTGTTGAGCTTCGAGACGCTCCCCGCGGGCCGGTCGCGGTACGCGATGGGGATCTCGCGGATCACGAAATTTCGGTCCACGGCGTAAATGGTCATTTCGGTTTCAATTTCAAAGCCTTTCGAAAGGATCGGGAACGTCTTGACAAAAGCCCGGCTGAACGCGCGGTAACCGGTCATGATGTCCCTGACGTCCGTTGCGAAAAAGCGGTTGATCAGGCCGCGGACGACGCGGTTGCCCATGTTGTGGAACGGACGCTTGTTCTCTTCGAAATATGTGGAGGAAAGCCTGTCCCCGTTGACCATATCGGCTTTTTTCCCAAGAATCATGCGAACCATCTCGGGTGCGTTTTCCGCAGGGTAAGTGTCGTCCCCGTCGGTGATGAGGTAGCAGTCCGCGTCGATGTCGCGGAACATGCTTCGGATCACGTTGCCTTTGCCCTGGCGGTATTCATGCCGCACGGTCGCGCCGGCGCGCGCGGCCAGCTCTGCGGTGCCGTCTGTAGAGTTATTGTCGTATACGTAGATTTCCGCGCCGGGAAGCGCGGCTTTATAGTCGCGCACGACTTTTTCGATCGTGGCCGATTCGTTGTAACATGGGATCAGCACGGCGGTCCTGCTCATAATTTCTCTCTCCAGTCCTGCTTCTGCCGGCACGGGGACCGGCCCTTCCTTCAAGGCGCAGGTTCCTATTATTCCCGCAATCATAGTATTCATTATATCATATATCCCTTTTGGGGACAAGAAATCGGTACAGCCGGTTTCGGCCGCTCTTGTTATTTGGCTCAGAAAATGCTATAATAATCGATAAAATCTTGCGGAGCCGTACGGATGCACACGGGGGGAGAGCTGCATGAAAATCCAGGAGTCCGGCGAAAATTATCTCGAGACCATATTGATACTGGATAAAAAAAACGGCCATGTGCGCTCTATCGACGTAGCCAACGAGCTTGGCTATACGAAGGCGAGCGTCAGCCGCGCCATGGGGATTCTGAAAGAGGCAGGCTATCTTGTCATGGAGCCGAACGGCAGCCTGGTGCTCACAGAAGAGGGCCGCCGCCGCGCGAGCGCCGTCTACGAACGCCATACGGTGATCGCTCAGTTCCTGCAGATGACGCTCGGTGTCGACGGAGAAACCGCCGTGCAGGATTCCTGCCGCATTGAACACATCATCAGCGAGGAGAGCTTCCGAAGAATCAAGGAATATGTTGCCGCCAACAGTCCTGAAGAGGCTGTTCCGTGCAGAAAAAGCAAAGGGGATATCACATGAACCAGATTACCATCCGCTGCCCCCACTGCGGGAAAGAACTGACCGTCCCGGAACATGCTGGCAAAATCGTATGCATGTACTGTGCCGGCCCGATCGATACGGAAAACCTGCAGCCGCCCGAAAAAACGGATGCGTCCGGCGGCGTGGAAAAAACCGCGAACGGGGAAGAGTATGCCGTGCTTGCCGGGGCCATGGAACAGGCGCTGACCGACGAGCTGTTTACCAAGCAGCTCCGGACGGAGACGTTCAACCGGGCGAACTACCAGTCGGAATTCGAAAATTACCGCGCCGTATTCCGGCCCGCGCTGAGCGCGTTCCGGCTTGCTGCGCTTGCCGATGAGGAACAGGCGGTACAGGATTTGGGCCGGTTCCTTTTCCGGCGGTTTTCTGAGGAATACGGAAGGCAGAACGGTGTTTTCGACCACCATTCGCTGGACTGCCGTTTTACGGCCACCTCGCTTACCATACCGTCCCTTCTGGAGGAAGGGTTCCCGCCTGCCGAGGCGGCCGTGGATGTCTTCCTTGCGGAATGGAAAAAGAAATACCCTCGCCAGCCTCTCGGCAAGGCCAGCTATGACAAAATTGTCACAGGCTTCAAAAAGCGCCTCTGTTATATCACGACGGCGACATGCACACATCTTGGGGCAGGCGACGACTGCCCTGTGCTCGAAAGTTTCCGCTCGTTCCGAGACGGCTGGCTCGCTTCCGCGCCCGGCGGAAAAGAAAAGATAGACGAGTATTATCTTTTTGCTCCTTTGATTGTGGAGGCAATAGACTCCTCAAGTATTCCCGAAAAGGAATATCATCGCATCTGGTCGCACTATCTCTCGCCGTGCCTTGAGGATCTCCGGGACGGAAAAATGGAGTCCTGCGCCGGCCGCTACGAGCGGATGGTCCGTTCGCTGGAAGAAAAATGGCTTTCGTAACAGGGTTCAGCCTCCCCGCCCGCCAAAGTACCGCTTTTTCAACGCATGTGAGAAAAAAGAAGCTAGAATCTGCTGGAACAGCGTGGCGATCATCACCGGGAACATGGCCTCCGGCGGGAAATACGCCGCGGCGATCACGGCGCCTGCGCTGATGTTGCGCATGCCGCAGCCGAATGTCATGGAAACGGTTTCTTCTTTTTTTCTGCATAAGGGCAGGCTTACAAGCCAGCCGAATGCATAGCCGAAAGTGGAAAGGAACAGGATGACGCCCATTACGGCGAACAGGACGGGCGTCATGTGCCGCAGGAACGAGGCCACGCGCGTCGAATTGACGGTGATGACGAAGATAAGCGCAAACTTGCTGTACGGCGCAAGGATGGGGGAAAGCCTCTTTCCGCATTTTCCGCCGGAACATTGATTCAGCACCATGGACAGCACGGCGGGCAGCGCAATCATCCAGATCAGGTCGCGCATCATCCCCAGGGCGTCGATCCTCACGTTGGAACCGACAAGAATATGCATCGTGGCGGGCACCACGACCGGCGAGAGCAGGGTGTCCACAAGCAGGATGGAAAGCGTAAGAGATGCGTCCCCTCCCGACATGCCCGACCACATGAAGCTGACCACTGCGGCAGGCACGGCGAATTCCAGAACGATGCCGGTGATCAGGTACGGACTGCCGTTGAAGAAAAGCTTGCCCAACCCGAGCCCGAGCAGCGGGACCGCGACGTGCAGCATCAGGAATGCAACGGCAAGAGGGAGCGGATGCCGGGCAATATCCCAAAGCTGGCGGAAGCTGGAATTCAGCGCGCCGCAGAAGGTCATGAATGCGAATACGAACGGGACGAGGACGATCAGCCCTCCGAGCTCTTCCGAAAACAGGACGCCGGTGCACAGGCACAAAGGCGCTATCACCGGCATCCATCTGCCGATCTGTCTATTCAAGGTGCTCATAAAATTCATGTCGGTTCTCTGACCCCAATCTGTGAATCCGGATGCGTATGGTTCAAAGCAAATTTTCCAGGCAGCGGAACGCGGTGCGTTCCGCTGCTTTTTCTATGTTGTGCAGCTTAAAAAATCCCCCCGCGATGGGGGATTCGTTTGCTGAAGTCAGCCGCGTTTCAGATAATCCAGGACTCCCGTTATTTTCCCATTTTCCAGATAGACGCGCGGAACGCGTTTGGCTATGTTGCAGACGATCTCGTAGCTGATGGTCTCGGCGAGTTCGGCCAGCTCGTCTGCCGCCACGGACCCTTCGCCGTCGCGGCCGATGACCGTTACGGTGTCGCCCTCACCGACACCGGGGATGCCGGTGACGTCCAGCATCAGCTGGTCCATGCAGACGCGGCCGAGGATACGGGCACGTTTCCCATGAACCAGCATGCATGCGTTCCGGTAGAATTTCCGCAGGTATCCGTCCGCATAGCCGATGGGCACCGTCGCGATTTCCGTCGTTTTCTCGGAAGTGAACATACGCCCGTAGCTGACGCTCGTCTGCGCGGGCACGGATTTGACCAGCGCCACGGCGCTTTTCAGCGAGAGCGCCGGAACGATGGGGACCTTGTTGCGCACGGCGCCGGACGGCATGAGACCGTAAAGAATGATGCCGGGACGCACCATGTCAAGCTGAAATTCTGGGTAGTCGAAGATGGCGGCGGAGTTCGCGCAGTGCCGGATAGAGAAACGGACGCCCCTTTGCTCCAGCTTCCCGATGGCGTCGGTCAGGCTCGCGTATTGTTTATGAGTGAAGACGGAACCGCCCTCGCCTTCGTCCGCAACCGCGAAATGCGTAAAGATGCCCTCCGCATCAAGGCCCGGCAGACGGCAGGTTTTTTCCATCTGCCCGATCGCCGCGTCGTCACGCGATGGGTCCTGGTAAAAGAACCCTACGCGGCTCATGCCGGTGTCGACCTGAATATGCACGCGCACCGTGACGCCGGTGCGCGCGGCTTCCTCAGACAGCTCCCGCGCGTATTCGAAGCCTACTACGGCCTGGGCGACGTTGTTTTCCGCCAGACGTTTCGCTTCACACGGCGGGGTGTGGCCGAGAATCAGGATCGGCAGCTTTGCCCCGGCCCGGCGCAGCTGTTCCGCCTCTTCCAGATTGGAAACGGCAAACCAGTCGGCGCCGGCCTGTTCGTAGACTTGCGCAAGGCGCTCGGCCCCGTGGCCGTACGCGTCGGCCTTGATGACGCAGCAGACTTTGGTGGAGGGCTTCACCTGGGCCTTGATCAGCCGGAAGTTTTCGCGGACCGCATCGAGGTCGATTTCCGCCCAGGTGCGTTTCAAGTAAGGTTCCATTCTCTACGCCTGTTTCATTTAAAATATTTCACGCCGGCGCGGTGTCCAAGCTGTCAAGCCGCGCCGTGCGGCCTGACGATAACTCCGGGAAGCGACCGGCGCGAGAGTTTCGGGAAAATTCCCCGGTCATGCTTTGTCTGCGGGAGCAGTGCCTTATTTATTCAAAATATCTCACGCCGGATTCGAAGACCTTCTGGTCTTTTTCCCCAGGGACGTTCTTATATAGATCGGTGCCGCGGCGTTCGGAGTGCGCCATTTTGCCGAATACGCGGCCGTCGGGGCTTGTGATGCCCTCCACGGCCCACACGGAACCGTTTGGGTTCCATTCGATGTCGCCGCTCGGCGCCCCGCCCGGAGCGCAGTACTGCGTGGCGATCTGCCCGTTGGCGGCAAGCTCGCGCAGGATGCCGTCGGCCGCAGCAAAGCGCCCCTCGCCGTGCGAGACCGGTACGGTGAACACGTCGCCCGCCTGAACTCCCGCGAGCCACGGCGATTTGACCGACGCGACGCGGGTGTAAACCATGCGGGAAACGTGCCGGCCAAGCGTGTTGAACGTAAGCGTCGGCGCGTTTTCACTCGGCGGAGTGATCCTGCCGTAAGGCACAAGCCCGAGCTTGATGAGCGCCTGGAACCCGTTGCAGATGCCAAGGATGAGGCCGCCGCGGGTCTCGAGCAAACGCTCCACCGCTTCCGCGATGCGCGGATTGCGGAACGTGGTGGCGATGAATTTGCCGGACCCGTCCGGCTCGTCGCCGCCGGAGAACCCGCCCGGGATCATGATGATCTGAGCCTTGGCGATTGCTTTTGCCATGCTGACGATGGTCTCTTCGATATCGGACGGAGTCAGGTTCTTCACCACAAGAACGTCCGGCACGGCGCCCGCACGCTCGAACGCCTTCGCGCTGTCGTATTCGCAGTTGGTGCCGGGGAAAACCGGGATGAACACGCGGGGCTTCGCCGTCCTGATGGCGGGCGGCGAAGAATCCCGTTCGGAAAACAGCGGGACATCCTGCATGCGCGCGGGTTCCGCTTTTGTCGGGAACGTTTTTTCGAGCGTGCCGCTCCAGGCTTCCAGCAGGCCGTCAAGCGGCAGCGCGCTGTCTCCGAGCGTGATCTGCGGTTCAGCCGTCGTTTCTCCGACGGAGATATATCCGATGCCGCCGATGCCTTCGTCCGAAAGCTCCGCGACGATGGCGCCGGAGGACGGAGCAAACAGAAATTTTTCGTTCAGCGCGGTCTCGCTGAAACGGAAGCCGATTTTGTTGCCGAAGCACATGCGCGACACGGCCGCGGCGACCCCGCCTTCCCGCACGACGGCCGCGGAAATGATTTTACCTTCATGGATGAGCCGCACGACGGTAGAGTAATACTCCCGCAGGGCGTGCCAGTTCGGCAGCATAGTCGAGGAATCTTCCGGCAGGGGAAGGAGCACGGTATGGGAACCGGCCTTTTTGAAAGCCGCTGAGATGGTGCCGCGCGCGGAAGTCATGGCCACGGCAAAGCTGACAAGCGTCGGCGGGACGTCGAGGTCCTCGAACGTGCCGCTCATGCTGTCCTTGCCGCCGATGGCCGGCAGCCCCAGGCCGATCTGCGCGCTCAAAGCGCCCAGCAGCGAGGCGGCCGGTTTGCCCCAGCGTTTCGGGTCGTCCGTCATGCGTTCGAAATATTCCTGGAACGTCAGGCGGCTCCCCAGCGGGTCCGCGCCCACGGCCGCCAGTTTAGAGAGGCTTTCCGCCACGGCGTAGGCGGCGCCGTGGAAGGGGGAAAACCGCGAGATGCCGGGGATAAAGCCGTAGCTCATGGCCGTCGCGTCGTCCGTTTCGCCGTCCGTGACGGGGACCTTCGCGACCATCGCCTCTTCCGGGGTCAGCTGGTATTTTCCGGCGAAGGGCATCAGCACCGTGGCGGCGCCGATGCTGGAGTCGAACCGCTCGGAAAGGCCCTTTTGCCCGCAGACCTCGAGGCGGGAAAGGTTTTTGCGGAACGCTTCGCCAATGGGCAGGCCGCGCAGAGTCTCCGGCACCAGCTCGCGGTAATTGTCCGCAGGGTCCGCGGCGGCAATCAGCGCCTCGGCATGCTGCGTGACGCCGTTTGTGCCGAGAAACGCGCGCGTGATGTCCACGATGGTGTTTCCGCGCCAGCTCATGCGCAGGCGGGGCTCCGCGGTGACGACGGCGACCATGGCGGCGTCAAGGTTTTCTTTCCCTGCCGCGCTGACGAACGCCGCGACGTCCGCCGGGGAGAGGACGACCGCCATGCGCTCCTGCGATTCGGAGATGGCGAGCTCCGTCCCGTCGAGCCCTTCGTATTTCTTCGGGACCCTGTCGAGATCGATCCGCAGCCCGTCGGCCAGCTCGCCGATGGCGACGCTGACGCCGCCGGCGCCTAAATCGTTGCAGCGCTTGATGAGGCGCGCGACCCCCGGACGGCGGAACAGCCGCTGGATTTTCCGCTCTGTCGGCGGATTGCCCTTCTGCACCTCGGCACCGCACTGTTCAATCGACTCTTCCGTGTGCGCTTTGGAGGAGCCCGTCGCTCCGCCGCAGCCGTCGCGGCCCGTCGCCCCGCCGAGCAGGATGACGACGTCGCCGGGCTCCGGCGTTTCGCGCACGACGTTTTCAGCGGGCACCGCGCCGATGACCGCGCCGATCTCCATGCGTTTCGCTACATATCCGGGGTCGTAAAGCTCAGTGACCTGGCCTGTCGCAAGGCCGATCTGGTTCCCGTAGGAGCTGTAGCCGTGCGCCGCGCCGGTCGTGATTTTGCGCGTCGGGAGCTTGCCGCGCCGGGTCTTTTCGAACGGCACGCGCGGGTCGCCGGAACCGGTCACGCGCATAGCCTGGTAGACGTATGCCCTGCCGGAAAGCGGGTCGCGGATGGCACCGCCGAGGCAGGTGGCGGCGCCGCCGAACGGTTCGATCTCCGTCGGGTGGTTGTGGGTCTCGTTTTTGAACTGCACCAGCCATTGCTGCGTTTCGCCGTTTACGGTAACCGGCACGCGGATGGAGCAGGCGTTGATCTCTTCGCTCTCGTCGAGATCGGGAATTTTGCTTTCCTTTCGCAGCAGCTTCATGCCGATGACGGCCATGTCCATCAGCGAGACCGGGCGCGCCGTGTCCTTACCGTAGACCCTGTCGCGGGCGTCATGGTAGGCTTTCAGGGCTGCCTCGATCGCGCCGCTCAGCTCGGATTTTTCCACCTCGATCTTTTCGAGGCGCGTGAGGAACGTCGTGTGGCGGCAATGGTCGCTCCAGTAGGTGTCCAGCACACGCAGCTCGGTCACGGTCGGGTCGCGCTTTTCTTCGTTCCTGAAATAATCGCTGCAGAACCGAAGGTCCTCAAAGCTCATGGCAAAGCC
>JAEZRH010000163.1 GCA_023412845.1 Bacillota bacterium | reverse complement strand
CTTTTAGGGCGGCATCGTTGGCTTTCTGCTTCTGGGCGGAAAGCGTGGAGGAAAACGACTCTTCCACTTTGGCATCCGCCGTCTTGACCGCTGCCTGCTGCGCGTCGTCATATGCCTGGACCGCCGTTTTCAGGTCCGGCTGCGCTTTGTCGATTCCGTTCACGATCGATTGTGAGATGAAGCCGTCCGTCACCTGGTTCATGGCGTTGCCCGTGATTTTCGGGCCCAGAACGGTAAACGCGGTGCTGAGGAGCGCGAATACGAGGACGACCGAAAGGTTGACCCTCTGCGGCTTTAAATAGCGCAGCAGGCGCCTGACCGTGCCGCGGAAATCCTTAGCCTTTTCCGCCTTCATTGCCATGGGAGGACCGCCGCGGCCGTGGCCGCCGCCGAATGTGCGCGGCGGCGCAGCATTTTTTTTACTTGCTTCGCTCATGCCAGTTCCTCCTCTGTCAGCTGCGACGATACGATCTCGCGGTAAACCTCGCAGTCCTTCATCAGTTCGCGGTGGGTGCCGATGCCCGCGACCTTCCCTTCGTCGAGTACGATGATGCGGTCCGCATCCATGACCGTTCCGACGCGCTGCGCCACAAGGATCACGGTAGCCTGCAAGGTCTCTCTTTTCAGTGCGGCGCGCAGTCTTGCGTCGGTCTTGAAATCAAGGGCGGAAAAAGCGTCGTCGAACACGTAGATCTCAGGTCTGCGGATTAGCGCGCGCGCAATGGAGAGGCGCTGCTTCTGCCCGCCGGAAAGATTGAGCCCGCCTTCCGACAGCATGGTGTCGTAGGAATCCTTCATGCTGCCGATGAATTCCGAGGCCTGGGCGACCTCGGCGGCGTGAGCCACATCCCCCTCGCTTGCATCCGGTTTGCCGTACCGCAGATTGTCGGCGATGGTTCCGGTAAACAGAATCGCCTTCTGCGGGACAAAGCCGATCTTCGCACGCAGTTCCTCCTGAGTCATGGCGCGCACATCGCCGCCGTCGACCAGCACCGCGCCTTCGTCCGGGTCGTAGAATCTGGGGATCATGTTGACGATGGTGGACTTTCCGCTGCCGGTTCCGCCGATGATCGCCGTGGTCTCACCCGGTTTTGCAGAGAAGGTGATGTTGCTGACGGCCGGCATCTCGGCGCCGTGGTAACGGAACGTGACGTTCCGGAATTCGACGTAACCCGCTTCGGAATCCGCGTGGACCGGGGTTTCCGGGTCGACGATCTCCGGCTTTGTTTCAAAGACCTCGTTAAGCCTTACCGCCGCCGCCTGCGCGCGCGGAACCAGAATGAACAACATCGAGAACATCAGCAGGGAGATGAGGATCTGCAGGGCGTACTGCATGAACGCCATCAGGTTGCCGATGTTGGTGCTGCCGTCTCCGATTTTGATAGCGCCGAACCACAAGATGCTGAGAGTGACAAGGTTCATCAGCATCATCAGGGACGGCATCAGAAAAGCCATGATGCGGTTGACCTTGATATAAGTTTTCGTGAGGTCACGGCTCGCTTCGTCAAACCGCCTGCCCTCGTGGTCCATCCGGTTGAACGCGCGGATGACCCGCACGCCGGTTAGCTTTTCACGAAGAACAAGGTTGAGGCGGTCGATCTTTTTCTGAACGACCTTGAACAGCGGGATTCCCCTCCAGGCGATGATCCCGATCAGAAGAGCGACGACCGGCAGCGCATACGCAAGGATAAAGGTCATGCCCGGGTCCTGGCGGAAGGCCAGAATGGTCCCTCCCACGGCGGTGATGGGGGAAGAGATCAGCATGTTCAGCATCATGAACGTTACAAACTGGATTTGAACGATGTCGTTTGTAGTGCGCGTAATGAGGGTCGACGCACCGAACTGGTCAAACTCATGCAGGGAGAAATCCTCGATCCTGCGGAAAATCCTGTTGCGCAGGATTTTGCCGAGGCCCATGGCGGTTGTGGACGCCAGATAGCTCGATACGATGGCGGAGACGACGCCGATGGCGGAGACGAGCAGCATTTTGCCGCCCGTCTGCCAGATATAGCCGACGTCGTCTTTTAAAATCCCGTAGTTTGTGATATCGGACATCAGGTTCGGAAGATACAGATTTGCGATCACCTGGACCGTCTGCAGAATCAGGATACCGACCAGCTGTAACAGGTACGGCCTGAGATTCCGGTATATCTTGATCATTTCACACCTCTGTTGCTGCAATGCGGAAAACCGCGGTTTTGCTCATTTGCCGTGCTCATGTTTGATTTGGATGTACTGAAACGCCTCGTTGATCAGCTCCGTGAGCATGATGCTCTTTTCGACCCCCAGATATTCGACAAGCCCGCGGAACCTTTCTACCATGTGGAGCTTCTGCTCCTCGACTATCTTTTGCCCCTTTTCCTTCAGCCGGACGCGCACGATGCGGCGGTCGTTTTTGTCCATCGTGCGTTCCAGCAGCTCTTTCTCTTCCAGACCGGTAAGAAGCGGCGTGATGGAAGGTGGCCTTACGGAAAGAGTCTTGCTCAGTTCGGAAACGGGTACCCCCTCAGGAAAACGGTTTTGGGCCTCGTTCAGCACAAACAGCAGCATGATCTCGCTGCCCCTCAGCCCATGGAGAGGCCGCCGGGGATCGAATTCCGGCCTGTTTTCTTCCCGGTGCAGCTTCTTGAACTGGAAGAACGCACGGATCATATTTTCAGCGACCGAATCCAGATCCGTTTGCTTCGGCATAAACAGCACCCCCTTATTATTTAGAGAAAATAATATTTATGTTTCCTATTAGTTAGGTGGACTAATTATACATTGCGGCAGTCTTCCCGTCAAGAATCGTATCCGGACAATGTTTTTAACTTTTCAGGTTAGTATTTGTACAAATTTCAGGGTTATCTGGAAAAGCCGGATCTTTCAGGCTTCACACACCCCGGCCACGCCTCTCCCGCAAGGCGCTTCTTGACAGTCCCCCGGCGGCGGGATTACAATGAAGCCGAATGAAACTTGTTTTCAAAGCGACTGCCCTTTCCGGCGGGCGTTTTTCATAAAATTCTGAAAGAAGAAGGTTTTCGGGATGAAACTTGGTTTTATCGGCTGCGGCAATATGGCAAAGGCGATCATGGGCGGAATCATCCGCAACGGCATTGTCCCGGCGGAAAGCATCATCGCTTCCGACGTCAGCGCGGCGGCGCTGGAGACGGCAGGCAAAACTCTCGGAGTTCGCACCACGCTGCAGAACGCCGAAGTTGCAAAGCAGTCGGAGACGATCTTTCTCGCAGTCAAGCCCCAGTATTACGAAGAAGTGATCCGTGGAATTGCGGACGAAGTGGACGAAGACCGGCTTGTCATCACGATAGCGCCCGGCAAAACGCTGGAATGGCTGGAGAGTACGTTCGGCAAGCCGGCTCATATCGTCAGAACCATGCCGAACACCCCGGCGATGGTGGGCGAAGGGATCACGGCCGCCTGTCCGAATAAATACGTGACGGGGGAGGAAAGGGAACGGGCGCAGAGCCTGCTTTCCGGCTTCGGCAAAGCGGAGATCATCCCGGAAAATCTGATGGATGCCGTCGTCTCCGTCAGCGGGAGTTCCCCGGCGTACGTATTCATGATGATCGAAGCGATGGCGGATGCGGCCGTGTCGGACGGCATGCCCCGTGCGCAGGCTTACACGTTTGCCGCACAGGCCGTTATGGGCAGCGCCAAAATGGTGCTGGAAACCGGCAAACATCCCGGGGAACTGAAAGACATGGTCTGCTCTCCCGCCGGCACGACGATCGAAGCCGTGCGTGTTCTGGAAGAAAAGGGCTTCCGCAGCAGCATTCTGGAAGCGATGAAGGCCTGTACGAAAAAGGCGAAATCCATGTAAATCCGGCAGGCGATTGACAGCGCCGCATGCCGTGAAGTATAATAATTACATCTTAACCAGAACAACGGCGTTCCGGTCTTTCGACTGGAGCGTCGTTGTTTTATCGGAATCCCGGAAGGAGAAAATGACGTGGAATTTCAATACTATCTTCCTGTTAACCTGATTTTCGGACGCGGAAAAATTTCCGAGCTTGGCGCAAGGGCGTCGAAATTCGGGCACAAGGCTCTGATTGTGACCGGAAGGAACAGCACCAAAAGATCCGGCCTGCTGGATAAGGTCGTCTCGCTGCTGAAAGATTCAGACGTAGAATCCGTCGTCTTCGACAAAGTGGAACAGAACCCCCTGACGACGACCGTTTACGCAGGAGCCGACATCGCAAAAGAGGAAAAATGCGACCTGATCGTCGGTCTTGGAGGCGGCAGCATTATGGACGCCGCCAAGGGCATTGCCTTTATGGCGGTGAACGACGGCGACGTGACCGACTACATCTATAACAAAAAGTATTCCGACGATGCGCTGCCGCTTGTTTTGGTCCCCACGACATGCGGTACCGGAAGCGAAGGGAACGGGTTTGCCGTTCTGTCGAATCCGGAAAACGGAGATAAAAAATCACTGCGCTGCAACGCGATCATCGCGAAGGCCTCCATTATAGATCCGGAACTGATGAAGACGATGCCGAAAAGAATCCTTGCTTCCGTTGGCTTTGACGCTTTGTGCCATAATATGGAGGCATACCTTTCCGCTATCTCTCAGCCTCTGACAGACATTCTGGCGGTGGAGGCCATCCGCCTGATTTCGGAGAACCTGCCCTGTGTCTACAGCGATCCCTCCGACGACGAGGCATGGGAAAAAGTAACCTTTGCAAGCACGATCGGCGGCATGGTTATCAATATGGCGGGCTGCGTGGCTCCGCACGGGATGGAGCACCCGGCGAGCGGCCTGCGGAATATTGTGCACGGCCGGGGCCTCGCGGCTTTGACGCCCGTTGTTTTTGAAGAATCGGTTTCCGGCGCGCCGCAGAAATTCGCGGTCATCTCCCGCTTGCTTGGCGGCAAAGACGAAAAGGACTGTGCCGCGCAGATTCGCGGATTCCTTTCCAAAATTGACCTGCTGACAACGCTCGGCGAACAGGGCGTGAAGGAAGAGGACATCGACTGGATGGCGGAAAACTGCCTCAAGGTTTCAGCCGCTACGCTGAAAAATAATCCGGTGGTTTTTGGCCTGGAAGATTTAAAACGCATCTACCGTAAAGCGCTGTAAATATATTTCATTTCTGCTTGCGAGAGGCGGCATGTGCTGCCTCTTGCATCGTTTTTGGGATCCTTTCACCTGCGAAAACTCGCAAATTCCGGGCGCGCGGGATATTTTTTGTCATTTGGCATTGACATAGGCCGTTTCAATATGGTAATATTAAATACGCACCTGCTGTATTTACGTTTGGAGAGGTGTCCGAGTGGTTTATGGAGCTAGTCTTGAAAACTAGTGATCCCGCAAGGGACCAAGAGTTCGAATCTCTTCCTCTCCGCCATTTCGATTAATATAATATTGTTATATGTTTTCACCGAATCTGGAGAAATACCCAAGTGGTGAAGGGGCTCCCCTGCTAAGGGAGTAGGTCGGGTAACCGGCGCGAGAGTTCAAATCTCTCTTTCTCCGCCAATCCATTATGAGCCATGCCTTTGGGTATGGCTCATAATACTTTTTATAGAGAATTTGGGGATGGGTTCAGCTTAAACATCCCACAAAATTGTAGTTGACTTGAATGCTCTGGCTTTTATGGCCGTTTTCGTCCGTCTGCTCATGCACGTCCACATGGTCGCTGAGTTGGAACGCCGTGGCTCTGTCGAGCCTACCAATGCAAACGCAATCCTTAATCAGTCCCATCCACTTTTTTACGCCACTTTCGCCGCTTGCTTCTTCTTTGATACGCTGTCTTATGTCCGCTGACTTATCTTCCAATTCGGATAATTCACGCTCATAATCAGCAAGTATTTTTTTGAACAGGCTATCCGGCACATTTCCGGTGATTTTTTCCTCGAACAGTCGCTTGCTGGCATCCTCAATAAACGAAATACGATTTGTCGCGTCGCGCAGGATTTTTTCCTGCGCGGCTTTTTCGTTTCGTCGTTCCTGCCCGGAGAAGGACATCAGCCTGTCCATTAGCTTCTTTTCATCGGTGATTGCCGTCTGTGCGTAATACTGGATATCCGACAGGATGATACTTTCCAGCGTGTCCGCGTCAATGGTGTGCATGGAACATGACTTGCTCCCACTGTTGGCGTATCGACTGCAACGGTAAAAACGTCGCTCTGCTCCACTTTTTCCAACCTTCCGATTGAAGGCCATCGCCGCCCCGCAGTCGGCGCATCGGATGATTCCCGAAAAGATATTGACCTCATCTGTGCTGTTGACCCGGATTGAATGATGGGAGGAAGCACGTTTCGTGCTGTTCATGCGCCTTTGAACGCACTCCCATGTGAAACGGTCAATGATCGCCTCGTGTGTATCCTCGACGATCACCCAATCTTCGGGACTGGTAACAAGCCGTTTTTTCGTTTTGAAGGATGAAACCTTGCGTTTGCATTGTACCATATCGCCTATGTAGACTTGGTTTCGCAGCAGTTGCATGATCGTACAACTACCCCATTGCTGACCGTTGCCACCCCGCGTTGATCGCTTACCCGTTTGCTTGAAATAGTATTTTGCGGGGGTGTCCACGCCCTCGGCGTTGAGTTTAGCAGCAATATTGCGCCCGCTGTCGCCGCCCGCAAACTCGCGGAAAAGTCGTTTTACAATTTCAGCGGCAGGCGGATCAATGATAAGCAGATGCTTGTCTTCCGGGGATTTTACATAACCGAAAGGCGGTTTGCTCCCCATAAATTTGCCCTGTTTTGCGCTCGTCTGCCGGACGGAACGCACTTTTTTGGATATATCCTTCGCGTACATCTCGTTCAGGATATTTTTGAAGGGCGCAATATCGTTATCCTCTTTGGCGCTGTCGTAACTGTCGTTGACTGCTACATACCGGACGCCGTGCTCAGGAAAGAAGAAATCAGTATATTGTCCGGTCATCACATAGTTGCGTCCCAATCGGGAAAGGTCTTTCGTGAGCACGACACTGATATATCCTTCTTCAATATCCCCAATCATTCGCTGAAAACCGGGACGCTCGAAATTCGTTCCCGTGAAACCGTCGTCTACATAAATATCGTAAATTTTCCACCCTCTTTCATTGCAGTAGGACATGAGCATGTCGCGCTGATTGGAAATGCTCATGCTCTCGGTGTTGCCGTTTTGGTCGTCCCTGCTCAGTCTGAGATAGATGGCGACATAAATCTCTTTGGTGATGGTTTGCGCTTTCGTCATTGTGAAACTCCTTTCGATGCTTCACAAAAAGCGCGGCTTATGGTGGACGGCTTATCATTTGCTTAACTATAGTTTACCATATCCACCGGAAAGCACAATGTTGTCGCGCTTTTGCACCAGCCGTTCCGCAATCCTTCGGCAAGCGATGGAATAAAGCAGATCGTCCAGCGTCGCTTTATTCTCAAATGTACCGACAATTTGAATCGACCGCTTTCCAGCCTTGAATTTCACAATTGTTTCACCGGAACCATTTGTTCGTCTTTCCAATTCCGTTATCTGCATAAGCAATCCTCCCTAGATCACCATTGATTTCAGCCATATCTCGTGGGGAAACACCAAAGGACAGCACCGGCTATGGTGCTGTCCTCTAATCTTGCTCCACACTTCGGGCCAAGTTCGAGGTGTTGACAAAGTACCAAAAGGAGAGGCAAAAATAGTATAATGTAGGCAAGGAAAAGCAGTGGGATGTGTTTAGGGATGCTGACGAAACGAGACGAGATACAGATAAAAATGCACTGTGTCACCCTTGAGGATCTGGTGCCGCAGGAACACTTTTTGCGCAAGCTGGAAAATGCCGTGGATTTCAGCTTCATCTACGACGAGGTGCGGGATTTGTACTGCCCGGATAACGGCAGGCCCGGAATCGATCCGGTAGTGCTGGTAAAATATCTGCTGGTGGGATATCTGTACGGGATCGAATCGGAACGGCGCATCGAGCAGGAGATTCAGGTGAATATGGCCTACCGGTGGTTTCTGGGATTAGATTTAGATGACCGGGTGCCCGATCACTCCACGATCTCTTAGAATCGGCGCAGGCGGTTTCATGGAAAAAATGTGTTCCGTCACCTGTTCGAGCATATTCTGCATCTATGCATGGAAAAGGGACTGGTGGATGGAAGGATCATTCTAACAGATTCCACGCATGTAAAAGCGAACGCTTCCTTTAAGGCGAATACAAAAGTGCTGGCGGAGCGCGAGACAACCGATTACATGGAACGGCTGGACCGGTATGAAGCACAGGAACGTGCGAGGTTGGAGTCATCCGGCGCCGTCAAACCACAGCGCGCCAGACGTGAGAAAAAGGAAAGCACAAAAGTGGAAAAGACGGTCAGCACCACCGATCCTGATGCCGGGATGCTGCGGCGGCCTGGGAAACCGGAGGGGATGCACTACCTGGATCATCAAAGCGTAGACGCCGCTCATGGAATCGTGGTGGACGTGGCGGTGACGCCGGGAAACGCGAACGATTCGGAGCCATACCTGAGGCGCATCGAATACATGCGGGAACACATGGGATTGGAAATTCAGGAAGTCGGCGCAGACAGCGCCTACGGCACCAGCATGATTTACCGGGCGATGGAGGATATGGGCATCCGGCTGCACACGCCCGGGGAAACGGGCGGGGCGACCTACAAGGTGGAGCTCAAACGCGAGGATTTTCGGTATGATGCGGAAAAGGACTGCTTCCTTTGTCCGGCAGGAAAGGCATTAACACTGCGCAGTCTTGAGCGGGAGCACTACAATATTTGCCGGATATACCGAGCCGACAGGAAGGACTGCCGGGCCTGCCCGATGCTGAGCAGGTGTGTGAGCGACAGCCACCGGAGCCGTACTATCCGGAAGAACATCTTTGAGGAAGCCGTAAAAAGGCAGCGGGAAACGGACGGCACTTCCACCCACAAGCGTATTCTCGGCCTGCGGCAGATTTGGTGCGAGGGCAGCTTTGCGGCCCAGAAATGGATGCACAACTTAAGACGCCTGTTCAGACGAGGAATAGAGGCGGCGGAAGACCACTGCCTCTTGTCGGCGACCGCCTTAAATCTCAAACGAATGATTAAGTGCTTAGGATAACCTCCAAGGCGCTATTTTTTTGCCTGTCCCATTACCTTTTTGTGTTTTCATCCCAGATGACGGGGTTTGTCAACACCTCGAACTTGGCCCGAAGTGA
>JAEZRH010000160.1 GCA_023412845.1 Bacillota bacterium | reverse complement strand
AGCACCTGTGGGGGTGGCTGCCTTATGGGGGGCGGCCCCGGCGGGGGGGGTGGGGGGCCCCACCGCCACGGGCAAGACGCGTCTTGCCGTCGAAATCGCCCTGCGCTTCGGCGGGGAGGTCGTTTCGGCGGACTCCATGCAGATCTACAGGGGGCTGGACGTGGGCACGGCCAAACCGTCGGCAGACGAAATGCGCGGCGTGCCGCACCATATGATCGGCTGCGTCGGACCGGAGCAGCCCTTCAGCGTGGCGGACTATGTTTCCGCCGCCTCGCAATGTATCCGAGGCATCCGCGGCAGGGGACGGCTGCCGGTCGTGGCCGGCGGGACCGGTCTCTACGTCCGGTCGCTTCTCTGCAATGTCGATTTTGCGCCGCAGGGGCGCGACGAAACCCTGCGAGCCGAGCTGCGCCGCAGGGCGGAGGCCGAAGGCCCGGACGCCCTTCTGGAAGAGCTCCGCTCCTTCGACCCGGAATCCGCGGAGCGCATCGACCCCCATAATATCCCGCGCCTGATCCGTGCTGTCGAGATCTACCGCGTCACGGGCCTCACGATGACGGAGCAGATCGAACGGTCCCGAAGGACCACCCCTTACGACGCCTGCATGATCGGCCTTTCGTACCGCGACAGGGCGAAGCTCTACGCCGCCATTGACCGCCGTGTGGACGGCATGATGCGTTGCGGCCTGCTGCGGGAAGCGGAAACGGTCCTTCGCCTGCCCGGTGCCTGCACGGCGAAGCAGGCTATCGGGTATAAGGAATTCGCCCCGTATTTCCGTGGGGAATGCACGCTGGAAGAAGCCGTCGCAACGGTCAAAAGGGAAAGCCGCCGCTATGCCAAGCGCCAGCTCACCTGGTTCCGACGTGACGCCGGCGTCCGCTGGATTATGGTAGACGATTTTTCCGCTTTCGACCGTGTGTGTGAACGTGCGTTCGATCTGATCCTGGAAAAGGGGTGGCGGCTGTGAACGGTCCGGGAATGAAACGGTTGGGTTCTACCCTTGTGGCTCTGCTTTTGCTGTTTTATGTGGGCTATCAGGTCTACCGTTCCCACTATTCGCCCGTCCGGACGGAAACCGCGACGTATTTTACCGCTTCCAGCTCGGTCCAGGCGGATGTTTTGGCTATCCGCAGGGAGACGCTGCTCAAAGGGAAAAGCGGCGGCGTTGTCGATTATGTCGTTAGCCCGGGTGAAAAAGTGGCGAAGGGCGAAACTGTGGCCAATATCTACCGCGATGAGAAACAGGCGGTCGCGCAGCGGCAGCTGAAGCAGGTCACAAGCGCGGTCACTCAGCTGCAGGGCCTTCAGTCGCCCGGGTCGGCGGCGCCCGCGGCCGGAACAGATTCGGCAAACAGCCGTATCTGCCGAAATCTCGAGCAGCTTCTCGGCACGGTGAATTCCGGCGATCTGACGGCCGCCTCCGGACAGAAGAACGGCCTTCTCGATCTGATCAACGAAAAGCAGATCGCGACGGGGAAGATTGCGAATTTCAACGCGCGCATCAGCGCGCTGCAGGCGCAGAAAAAAACGCTTGCCGCCGAGGCGGGCAGCGCGGCGGGAACGATCGTTTCTCCCGCTTCGGGATATTTTATCGAGACGACAGACGGTCTGGAAAGCGCCTTTGACTTTTCAAAGGTGCTTTCCATGAGCTGCGACCAGATCCGCAGCGCAAGGCAGACGCCGGTTTCGCCCGTCTCCGGCGCGGCAGGAAAAATCTGCGACGATTACATCTGGTACCTCGCCTGCATCGTGCCGGCCGACCAGGTCGTGAATTTCCGGCAGACCGGTTCCGGCGGCCAGGTCTCGGTGCAGTTTCCGTTTGTTTCGGATGTTTCCGTTCCGGCCGAAATAGCGGCCATCAACCAGAAGGATCAGAATTCCGAAGCCGCCGTCATCCTGGAAAGCAAGGATATGAATCAGGAGATCGCCGGTATCCGGAGCGAGACCGCGCAGATCGTCACCCAGCAGTACACGGGCGTCCGGGTCAGCCAGAAGGCGGTGCATTTCGAAACGCTGCAGAAGACGGTAAAGGACGCTTCGGGTAAAGAGACGACGACAAAAAAGAACGTGCAGGGCGTGTATGTCATGCACGGCAGCCAGATCGGGTTCCGCCAGATCGTGCCGGAATTCAGCACGGATAATTACGTCATCTGCGATCCTTCGCCGGATAAAAACACATTATATACACAAGACACGGTAAAACTGTACGATGAAGTAGTTGTGGAAGGGACTGATTTGTATGACGGAAAAGTCATCCAGTGATCTGGAAAAACGCTTTTCTGATGTGGAAGAAAATCTGAAGATCATCCGCGAGAACATGGCGCAGGCGGCGGTCAGGTCCGGCCGCAGGCCCGAGGACATCACGCTTCTTGCGGCGACCAAAACGGTGCCCGTCGAAGTCATCAACCGCAGCATCGCGCTGGGCGTGGACCACATCGGCGAAAACCGCGTGCAGGAGCTGACCGGGAAATACGGGGAGTACGACCTTGCGCGCTGCGAGCTCCACTTCATCGGCCATCTGCAGCCGAACAAGGTGAAGTACCTGATCGGCCGGGTCGCCATGATCCAGTCGGTCGACAGCGAAAAGCTTGCGGGCGAGGTTTCCCGCCTCAGCGTAAAAAACGAAACCGTGACCGATATCCTCATCGAGGTGAATATCGGCCGGGAGGAGAACAAATCCGGAGTCCTGCTGGAGCATCTGCGCGAGCTTCTGCCGGCCGTGTCGTCCCTTCCGGGCGTGAAGGTCCGCGGCCTGATGGCGATTCCGCCCGCGGGCGTTTCGGAACAGGAAACGAAGAATTATTTTTTCAGGATGAATCAATATTTTATTGACATAAAGCAGGAAAAAATAGATAATGTAGCTATGGACTACCTGTCGATGGGAATGTCCGCCGATTATGCGCCCGCGATCGAATCGGGAGCGAATCTGGTACGTGTCGGCACCGCGCTGTACGGGCCGCGCATTTACAAATAACTATTACTTCTGGGAGGCAGAATTATGGCTGGTTTTGTTGAAAAAATCAAGGATATGTGGAATCCGCCCGAAGACGAATACGACGATTACGATTACGAGGCGGAGGCAGGGGAAATCAGCGATGCCGCAGACCACAAGCAGGGGGCGGAGCCGGAATCCGCTCAGCGCGATTCCATCCGGCGCGCTCCGGCCGGCGGGAGCGGCAACAAGGTAGTGAACATCCACGCGACGGCCCAGTTGCAGGTGGTGCTTTTCAAGCCCGAGCGCTTCGGGGAAGAAACCTGCGCCATTGCGGACGAACTTCTCAAGATGCATACGGTGGTTCTCAACCTTGAGAATACCGGCAAGGATATCTCCCGCAGAATCATCGATTTCCTGAGCGGCGTGGCCTATGCCAACGGCGGAAAAATCAAGCGCGTTGCTACATCCACGTTCATCATAACTCCGTACAACGTGGACCTTACGGGGGAAGACGTCATGGATGAGTTGGAAAACAACGGCGTATATTTTTAATGACCGGAAGTGCAGATACACAGGGCGGGCTGCTTCAGGCGCGCATCGCTGACGCGGCCCGCCTTGCTCTTGCGGGGAGAAGAGCGCGTTTTGTCGGGTTCCTCGACGAACACGAGGCGCGCGCCGCCGCAAAAATTGTCGAAAGAGAAAACTTTGCGAACACCATGTTCTGGGGCGGGCATGGCGACGCGGAGCGCGTTTTCTTCGGCGCGTTCCCCGATTTTATGGAACCGGACGAAAACGCATTTCCCATCTGCGCTCTCACGGCCCTTTACCGCCCGCAGGACCGGCTGACACACCGCGATTTTCTGGGAGCGCTCATCCATTCGGGCGCCGACCGGACCGCCGTGGGGGATATCCTTGTGGGTGAAGGAAAGTGCGTTCTGTTCTGCCGGGAAGAGATTTCCGGCTTCTTCTGCTCTCAGGTTGAGAAGATCGGCGGAGTCGGCGTGCGCTTTTCGCAGGGCGCGCAGGAGCCCTTGCCGGAGGCGCATCGCTTTTCGGAGTTTTCCACGGTCGTCGCGTCGCCCCGTCTCGACTGCGCGGTTGCGGCTGCGGCGGGCCTAAGCAGGGAAAAGGCGGCCGCGCTGATCCGCTCGAAACAGGTCGCCCTGAACCACGAGGACGTGTTCGCCCCCGACGCCGCCGTCCGCGAGGGCGACATCCTTTCCGTGCGCGGAAAGGGCCGTTTTGCAGTTGACCGGATCGGCCCGGAAACAAAAAAGGGAAGAATTTGCTTTGCAGGCCGAAAATATATTTAACGAGGTGAATTTTCATGATGACGCTGAACGATATTATTAATATCGGTTTCCGCAAATCCGGCTTTTCCGGATACAAGGCGGAGGATGTCGACGGTTTTGTCGACCGCGTGCGCGAATCCTATGATCAGCTTCTGAAGACGAACGTTTCCCAGGCCGAACAGATCGACAAGCTGAAGGCGGAAAACGAGCAGAATATCGAGAAGCTGAAGGTCCTGGCGGGCAGGATCGAAGAATACCGTGCCCAAGAGGATGAAATCAAAAACGCCCTGATCAGCGCGCAGAAGCTCAGCGACGCTTCCGTGCGGGAAGCGCGCCATAAGGCGGAGATCATCATCAAGGACGCCAACCTCAAGGCCGAACACATCATTGCAAACGCAGATGAGAAGATAACGGACCAGAAGAGGGAAATGGAGCGCCTTCAGCAGGCGGTTTCCGACTTCCGCACAAAGCTTTTGGGCGCGTATAAGGAACATCTTACGCTGATCGACGCGCTGCCGGTACATAAGCAGGAACCGGCGCCTGCCGCCGCACCTGCCGAGCCGAAAGCGCCGGAAACGGCCGGACCTTCGCAGCCGGCGGAGCCGGAGCAGGACGACGGGATGTTTACAGCCCAAATCTCGAATTTTGACGAGGAGCAGGAGCAGCCCGGCGACCCGGAATGAAACATCTTAGAGGAGAGAATAACCGATGGATTACAAAAGTACCCTGAATCTTCCGAAGACCGATTTTCCCATGCAGGCGGGCCTGCCGAAGCGCGAGCCCGAGATGCTGCAGTCCTGGCGGGAAAACAAGGTCTATGAAAACGTAATGAAAAAGAACGACGGCAGGCCGGTCTATGTGCTCCACGACGGGCCTCCGTACGCGAACGGCGACATCCATCTGGGGACCGCTCTCAACAAGGTGCTGAAAGATATTATCGTGCGCTACCGGAACATGACGGGCTTTCAGGCCCCGTATGTGCCCGGTTGGGATACCCACGGCCTGCCGACGGAACTGAAGGCCCGCAAAAAAGCCGGCGTCGAGAACTCCTCGACCATCTCGGACGTGGAGCTGCGCAGGATCTGCCGGGAATTTGCTTTAAAATACCTTGACGACCAGCGCAACGAGTTCAAGCGCCTCGGCGGCATCGGCGACTGGGACCACCCGTATATCACCCTCACGCCGGACTTCGAAGCAAAGCAGATCGAAGTGTTTGCAGACATGGCGGAGAAGGGGCTGATCTATAAGGGCCTCAAACCCGTCTACTGGTGCCCGAGCTGCGAAACGGCCCTCGCGGAAGCGGAGATCGAATACGCGGAAGACCCGTGCGACTCCATCTACGTCAAGTTCCGCGTCACCGACGACAAGGGCCTGTTCACCGCCAAAGGCGCGGATTTAAGCAAGACGTATTTCGTCATCTGGACCACGACGACCTGGACGCTGCCGGCCAACGTCGCCATCTGCCTAGGCCCGGATTTTGAATATTCGCTGGTATAATGCGGGGACGAATATTTCGTCATGGCGTCGGCCCTGTACGAGGAAGCGATGCGCGAAGCCGGCAAGACCGGCTACGAGGTCGTCGCGACCTTCAAGGGCAGCGAGCTCGAGCTGATGAAAACGGCCCACCCGTTCCTTGACAGGACCTCGCTCGTCATCGTCGGCGATCACGTCACGCTCGACAGCGGCACCGGCTGCGTGCACACAGCTCCGGGGCACGGCGTCGAGGACTACGACGTCTGCCACAACCATTACCCCGACCTTCCCGTCGTCGTTCCGGTCGACAGCCACGGCCGCATGACGGCGGAAGCGGGCGATCTGTTTGCCGGCCAGACGACGGCGCAGGCGAACAAGACCATTCTGCAGCATCTCCGCGACATCGGTGCGCTCTTCGCCGTAAAGCATATCATCCACCAGTACCCGCACTGCTGCCGCTGCAAGAAGCCTGTCCTGTTCCGCGCGACGGAGCAGTGGTTCTGCTCCGTCGAAGCCATCAAAGACAAGGCGGTGGAGGAGATCAACAAGGTCGAGTGGGTCCCGGAGTGGGGCCGCGACCGCATCACCTCCATGGTGCGCGAGCGCAACGACTGGTGCATTTCGCGTCAGCGCCGCTGGGGCGTGCCAATCCCCATCTTCTATTGCAAGGAATGCGGCGAGCCGCTGATCTCGCGCGACGCCATGATGGCCGTTTCGCGCCTGTTCGGCAAAGAGGGCTCCGACGCGTGGTACAAAAAAACCGCAAAGGAGATTCTGCCCGAGGGGACGAAATGCTCGAAATGCGGAGGTACCGAATTCAAGCAGGAACGCGATATCATGGATGTGTGGTTCGACTCCGGGTGCAGCCATGCCGCCGTCGCGGACCAGAGACCGGAACTGCACTGGCCGGCCGATATGTACTTGGAAGGCGCTGACCAGTACCGCGGCTGGTTCCAGTCGTCGCTGCTGACTTCCGTCGCCTGGAGAGGCAAGGCGCCTTACCATACGGTCGTGACCCACGGCTGGGTCGTCGACGGCGAGGGCCGCAAAATGTCGAAGTCCCTCGGCAACGGGATCGATCCCTCCGAGATCGTCCAGAAATACGGCGCCGATATCCTGCGCCTATGGGTCGCCTCGGCGGATTACCACGCGGATATCCGCATCTCGGAAAAAATTCTCAAGCAGCTTTCGGACGCCTACCGCAAGATCCGCAACACGGCAAGATTCATTCTTGGAAATCTGTATGATTTCGATCCGGATACCGATGCTGTCTCTGCGGACCGGCTGGAGCCCATTGACCGCTGGGCGCTGCACCGCTTCAACGGCCTGATCGACCAGGTGAACAAGGGCTACACGACGTACGCCTTCCACGAGGCGTATCATGCCATCCACAATTTATGCGTGGTCGATATGTCGAATTTCTATCTCGACGTGCTCAAGGACAGGCTCTATGTGGAAGATCCGGAGAGTGCGACCCGCCGCGCGGCGCAGACGGCCATGTACCTTATCCTCGACGGGATGGCCCGTCTCGTTTCCCCCATTCTTGCCTTTACCTCCGACGAGATCTGGCAGGCGATGAAACACCGCAGCGGGGAAGACGCGCGCGACGTACTTTATAACGATATGCCGAAGCCGGTCGACGTGAACGCCGACGACGATTTCATCGCGAAGTGGGATAAAATCCATCTGCTGCGCGACGATGTCAAGAAGGCGCTGGAGATTGCGAGAACAGCGAAAACCATTGGCGCTTCGCTCGATGCGAGGGTCGTGCTGCACTGCTCCGAAGACCTGTACGGTTTTGTCGATTCGGTCAAAGACGTATTGCCCGCCGTGCTCATCGTTTCCCAGGTGGGGATCGAAAACGGCGGCAAGGGAGATTTTGAGGGCGAGGACCTGCCGGGATTGTCGGTTTCCGTTTTCCATGCGGACGGCGAGAAATGCGCCCGCTGCTGGAGCTACAGCGACACCGTGGGCGTCGATCCGGAGCACCCCGACGTTTGCGGCCGCTGCGCGTCGGTTTTGAAATCGGTCCTGAAATAAAACAGAGGATTTGTGCGGGAGGGCCGGGTCCGGCTCTCCCGCATGTCATGCGCCTGAAACAAACGAGATCGAGGAGGGGAGCTCTTTGGCAATCATCTCTTTGCTGCTGTCGGCGCTTGTTGTCGCCGCAGACCAGATTTTCAAGCTGCTTGTTGTCCAGTACGTCAAACCCGTTGGTAGCGTCTCCGTGATCCCGGGCCTTTTCAGCCTGGAGTATGTACCAAACCGGGGAGCGGCGTTCAGCATGATGCAGAACCGTACGGCGCTTTTCGTCGTCATTACCGCCGCCGTCTGCGTTCTCATCGTTATCGCCATGTTCCGGTACGGGAACCATGAATTCTTTTCCAGGGCGGCGTGTATTCTTGT
>JAEZRH010000150.1 GCA_023412845.1 Bacillota bacterium | reverse complement strand
GCTTTATCCCTGGAACAGGCTGCGCAGCTGGGGCATGACCTGCTGCGCGGCGGCGTAACCGGCCTCCACGCAGGCGGGCATTTCGTCCAGCGCCAGCACGCCCGTCGTTTCCGGCAGCACCGGAGTCAGGAGGTACCGTTCGCCGCGTGTCATGCATTCGCGCAGGCGGGTCTCCATGATCGCGAGGGAATGAGACATCACGCTCAGCAGATCGATCTGCCTCGGCATTCGGTACCGGTCCGAGACGTCAACGGCGAGCACATTCAGGCAGCCGGAGGCGATCAGCAGGTCGACGGGGAGCACGTCTGCGACGCCGCCGTCCACAAGGACCATGCCATCGACCTCCTTCGGGCGAAAAATGCCGGGCAGAGAAGCCGTGGCGCGCATGGCTTCGCACAGGCGCACGTTTGTGTACCAGCGCACCGAGGGCATCGGCCGGATGCCGAACAGGCTGTTCGTAAAGGCCACGGTGTGGCTGGAAACAAGGTCGACCGCGGGGATGACGGCGCGCATGGGCAGCTCGCGCATGACGATGCCGCCGGTCAGCCCGTGCAGATAATTTTCCATCCGTTCGCCTTTGATCAGGCCGGCACAGCTGACGCAGCTTTTTTTCTTCAGAAGGTTCGGAACGATCGAGAGGATTCCCCTCAGGTCCGGGTCGGCGAATGATGCCCCGCTTGCCGAAAGCTCCAGAATGATCTGGCGCATCCCGGCGGGCGGCAGCCCGGCGGCATACAGGCCGGCCACGAGCCCGCCCGCGCTGGTGCCCGCCACGGCGGAGGGCACGAGGCCCTGTTCCTCAAGCGCCAGAAGGACGCCCACGTGGGCCGCTCCGCGGATTCCCCCGCCGGCGAAGGCGATTCCAAAAGACAAAGCCGGCACCCCCTTTCGTTTAGCCCTGCGGGCTGCTTGCCGTATTCCGGGTATTCTTAACGCGGCCGGATGCAATTTTGGCCGGAACGGACAAGACTCATAATTAAAAAAAAGCAATGTCTAGCCATAGGTATGAAACCGTACGGAAAAAGGTGATATCCGGATTGCCTGAATCGCATTGATTTTTCCGGACAAATGCGATATGATACAGGTAAAATAATGCAATTGATGCAGAGGTGAAGAAAAATGACGGCAGTTGCCGGTCCCGGCAAAACGACATCCTCCTCCGGCCCCGTGCAGGCGACGCGGCAGGCGTCGTCGGGTGCGGGATTTTCGGACCTGCTGCGCGCGGCCGCCGGGAAAAACGGCGGCTCGAAGACGGACAGCCTCGACGGTATTTTCAGCCGGGCCTCCGAAGCGTACGGCGTGCCGGAAAATCTTTTGAAAGCCGTGGCAAGGGCGGAATCCGATTTTCAGTCGGACGCCGTTTCTTCCTGCGGGGCGCAGGGAATCATGCAGCTGATGCCTTCGACGGCCGCGTCGCTCGGGGTGAGCGATCCGTTCGACCCGGAGCAGAACATCATGGGCGGCGCGAAATATCTCGGCGGCCTGCTTTCTTCCTACGGCGGAGACGCGAAGCTGGCCCTTGCGGCCTATAACGCGGGCAGCGGAAACGTAAAAAAATACGGCGGCATCCCTCCGTTCAGCGAGACGCAGAACTATGTAAAGCGGGTGCTGTCCTACGCGAGGGACGACAGTTCCCTGACGGTCCCGGTTTCCGCGAGGTTTTCGGGCGGATCGCCGTCCGCCTCTTCGGCGGCGGATACGGTTCGGTCGGACACTGTTCCGGGGAACGGGCTTTTTTTCAGCGTGGACGATTACCAGCTGTTTGCAAAAATGTATGCGGAGCAGATGGAGCAGGAAGCGCTGAATCAGGCGCAGGAATCCGCTGAGCTTTACCGCGGCGTATCATGACGCGGCCGTTCCCGGGTTTTCCCCGGGCAGAAAGGCGGTGGAACAATGCCGGGCGAAAAAATCCTGATCGTTGACGACGACAAGAACAGCGTCAGATTCCTGGAACTCGAGCTCAGACATGAGGGGTATCGGATCGAAAAGGAATACGACGGCGCGGCAGGCCTTTCCCGCGCGCTTAAGGCAAGCTTCGACCTGATCCTGCTGGACGTCATGCTGCCTTCCATGGATGGGATGGAAGTGCTGCGGCAGCTCCGCATGGTATCGGATACTCCCGTCATCATGCTGACCGCAAAGGACGCCATCCCGGACAAGGTCACGGGCCTTGACAGTGGTGCCGACGATTACCTCACAAAGCCTTTCGCCATCGAGGAACTTCTCGCAAGAATGCGCGTGACCCTTAAAAAGAAACAGGCGGGGTCCGGCATGCCGGTCCCGCAGGTGATGACGGTCGGAGACTTGACCGTCGACGCCTCCAAACACGAGGTGACCTATGGCGGCGAGCCGATCCGCTTGACAAAAAGAGAGTTCGACCTGCTGTGCTATCTTGTGCAGAATATCGATTTTGTCTGCTCGCGCGAACGGCTGATGGAACATGTATGGGGATACGATTTCCTTGGGCAGACAAATCTTGTCGACGTTTACATCCGTTATCTGCGCAACAAGATCGACTACCGTTTCCATACGGAATTGATCCGTACCATCCGCGGCGTGGGTTATATTATAAAGAGCGGGAAAAATGAGGAAACGAAATAAACCGCAGCGCTCCGGCGTTCGCGGAGTGAAATTTTCCATCGTCTTTAAAACGAGCGCCATCTATACCTCCATGTTCACGCTGATCCTGGTGCTGACCGTGGGGCTGCTCACCTGGGCCATGGCCACGCAGTCCGCCCGCGCGCAAAGACTGGATAAACTGACGTCTTTTCTTGCGGAGCGTTATACCCACGGGGAGGATAATTTCGACTTTGCGTCCTTTGCGCAGGCAAACCATGTCTATATCGAGCTGATGGACCCCGTGGGCGGGAAGCTCGCCTCTTACGGAACGGCTCCCGATCCGGGCAAAAAGCATGCCGAGACCGCCCGTCCGGTCGACCTGCGCAGGCCGATGATAGTCGGGGGAGGCACCACCTCCTCTATGCCCGGGGGAATGCCCTCCGCGCCCGGAGGGGCGGCTTCCGCGCCGGGAGGCCGTATCAGGCTCATGCGCCCTGTCGTACGCGTGGTGGATTTGGACGACGTCGGCCCGGCAGGATGGATTACGCTGCCGTGGACGGCCGCTGTCCTCGCGGTCCTGCTGATCCTGGCCGCCGTGGCCGGTGCATCCCTGATGCGCCGGATGATGCGCCCCGTTTATGAAATGACGCAGACGGCAAGGGATATTTCGGCCACGGACCTCAGCCTTCGCATCGACGCCGGCAAAGCGCGCGACGAGCTTGGTGAGCTCGCTCAGACGTTCAACGAGATGCTGGACCGCATCCAGCAGGCGTACGAGCAGCAGAACCGGTTCGTTTCCGACGCGTCGCATGAGCTGCGCACGCCGCTCTCCGTGATTTCCGGCTACGCGAACCTTCTGCGCCGGTGGGGGAGCGAAGACAAGGCGGTCCGGGAAGAATCCGTCTCGAAGATCATTGAAGAGACCGGCAACATGCAGCAGCTTGTGGAACGCCTGCTGTTCCTTGCCCGGGCGGATAAGCAGACCCAGCCGGTCAGGACGGAGCGCTTCTGCCTGAGCGACCTGATGGAAGACGTGATGGAGGAAACGCGCCTGATTGACACCGACCATGCCTTAGAGCAGGAAATCTGCGCGGACGTTTTCGTGACCGCGGACTCCGCGCTCATCAAGCAGGCGGTACGGGCCCTCCTGGAAAACAGCGAAAAGTATACGCCGGAGGGCGGCACGATCACGGTCGCCTGTTACGACGTGGAAAACGGCGCCGAAATCACGATCAAAGACACCGGCGTGGGGATCGAGGAGAAGGACCTGCCGCATATTTTTGACCGGTTTTACAAGGCGGACGAGTCCCGCACGCGCGGCAAGGGCGCTTCTTCCGGGCTTGGCCTGTCCATTGTCAAATGGATTGTGGAGCGGCACAGCGGCACCGTCCGCGTCAGCAGCACGCGCGGCGGCGGCACGACTTTTTCCATTTTTCTGCCGGCAGGCTGAGCCTGCGCGCAGGCCCCGCCTTCGGGCGCGGCGTAAGGCAACGGGCTTATTCCGACGGGAGAGTCGCAAGACGCTCCCGCTTTTTCATGGGGCAAAGCTCATGCGATGCCGTTTGCACACACCCATGGCGGGAGCATGTGAAAACCGGTCCGCCCCGGTATGCGGCATCCTTTTTACCCGCAAGCGGCGGACCGAAACCGGCCATACCGGCTTTTTTCATGCGTTTCTCATAAGAATTTCAATTTTTCCTCATATTCTTCCGGTATCCTCGAATTGTAATCCTGGGCCGCAGAGCCGGCAGGCACCGGTCCGGCCCTGAATTCGTAAAATCGGGGGAACATGAAGATGAACGAACGTTTCGACGGAGAACCGGGGACCGGCAGGCCGCGCAGGCGAATCCTCATCGCCGTTACGGCGGTGGTTCTCGCGGGGGCCGTGGTCACAGGCACCATTCTCATCATCCACAAAAACAGCAGTACCCAGACGGCTACCACATACCGCGAGTACAGCGTGTCCAAAGGGGACGTCACCGTCGGAACAACGGAATCCGGCACGGTTGCGCTGGAGGACGACACCATTTCCTTCCCGGTGGACTGCACGATTTCTTCTGTGCTTGTCCAGTCAGGCCAAAAGGTCAAAAAGGGCGACGCCCTCGTCAAGCTGGATATAAGCAGCGTAAACGACAACTCTTCCGACACGAAGCAGAAGCTGGAAGCCGCAAAGGTTTCCCTCCAGTCCGCACTCAACGACCAGAAGGCGAAGCTTCAGACGGCGCAGATCACCTACGAGTCGAGCAAATATCTGGCGACGACCGCACCCATCACCAAGCAGGTGACGCTCGGCGACCTGCAGAACAGCGTCACGGCGGCGCAGACAACGCTTGCAGACGACCAGAAGTCGCTGGCCGAGTATCAGGCCCAGCAGAAAACGTGGACCGCCGACTATGCCAAGCTGCAGCAGATGAAGAAATGGGCCAGCGACGCCCAGGCTGAGGAGGCCAGCTACAACAATCAGCTCACGGCGTTCAATACCGCCAACGCCTCGGTCATCAGCACCTATAATTCGCTGAAAAATGCGATGGACAGCGCGCAGCAGCAGTATGCCGCGGCAAAATACCAGGACGACCCGGACGATGACGAGGTCGCTACCACCAAAGACGCCTACGATACGGCCAACGACGCGCTGAAAAACTATACCGACAGCGTCGCGGGAACCGTTATCTCCCAGCAGACCACCCTGCAGAACGAGGTCGCACAGGCCACGGCAGAATACAATAACTACAATACGGCGTACACCGATTTTCAGCAGACCTACAGCGACAAATACAAGCTGACCGGCTCAGATCTCGACGATAAGGTCACGTCGCTCAAGCAGACCGTCGCGACGGACCAGTATAACCTGCAGAAGGCGCAGACCACGGCGCAGATTTCTTCGGCGGACGCCGATACCAAGGAACAGACCGACTTGAACACGGCCGATTACGCGCAGGATGCGTACGACCTGACCGTCAACCAGCTTTCGCAGGCGGTCACTTCCGCGCAGGAATCGTACAACAAGCTTCAGGACCAGATGAATGAGATCAACAATGCTCTCAACGGCGACGGCGTCATCGTGAGCCCTGCAGACGGCTTTGTCGCGAGCGTCACATATAAGGCCGGTTCCAGCGTGAGCGCCGACACTGCTATGATGACCATCTCAACGGACAACTCCGTTTCCCTTTCGCTCTCCGTGTCGGAGGACGACATCACGAGCGTCAGCGTCGGGCAGGAGGCGTCTATTTCCCTGACCGCCTATGACAACCAGACGTTTGACGGGCTGGTCGAAAGCGTCACGGCGGAACCCGCGCGCAGCGGCTCTTCTTCGGTCAGCTACACCGTCGTGGTCAAGAGCGCCGGCAAGATCGGGGATATCGGCACCGTATACGACGGCATGAGCGGTGAAGCGACGGTCATCCAGAAACGCGTGAAAAACGCCGTCAGCGTCAGCGACAGGGCGATCACATTCAAAAACGGCGTCTCCACCGTGCTTGTCAGAGACCAGAACGGCGGTACGACAAGCAAAACCGTGAAGACCGGCTTTTCCAACGGAACGAACGTGGAGATCGTCAGCGGGCTTCAGGAAGGGGACACCGTGCTCGCGGAAAGCGCGGTGAGCTCCAAATGACGGCAGCCAAGCAGCTTCTCAGCACCGGCAGGATGCGCCTCGGTGAGATCACCCACCTGGTGTGGATCAACATCCGCGAAAGCAAGTTCAAGGTATTCCTTACCTCGCTTGGCATCATTGTGGGTTCGGCGACCATCATCCTTGTGATCGCGGTCGGGCACGGCGGCGAGGTGGATGTGCAGAACGAGTTCAAAACGCTGAACGCCGGCGCCATCAATATTTCCGTCAGCACCCAGGCGGAGATGGCGGACCAGTTCCGGAGCATGATCGCGGGATTTGCGGGCGGCGGAATGCCCGGTGGTGGAATGCCGGGCGGCAACGGCGGCGGAAATAATAATACCCGCAGGACCACCGGCGCGGGCCCCGGAGGCGGGGGCGGCTTTTTCGGCGGCAACATGCGCTCCCAGAATGTCACCCTTTCGGCGACGGATGTCAACGACATCTCTTCCAATGTGAACGGCCTGTCGGATATCTGCATTTACAACTCGGGCTCTAAAAGCGTCGACGGCGGCGACTTGACGGCGGCAACCGACTACACGGTGATCGGCGCCACGCCGGATTACGAGAGCATGAGCAACCTCGGGATGCTGCAGGGCGATTTTTATACCGACGACGACGAGTCCTCCAAAAACAAGGTGGCCGTCATCGGTTACACGCTTGCGCAGGATATTTTCGGCAGCGCTTATTCTGCCTACGGCGATACCGTCTCCATCGAAGGCAAGAACTACGAGATCGTCGGTGTCCTTTCCAAAATGGGCTCCGTTTCCTCCGGAACCAGTCCGGACGAAACCATCTTCATTCCCTATGCGACGGGGATCAAGTATGTTTTCGGCAACCAGGCGAATCCGCAGATCATGGCGATCGCGTCCGACGTGAACCAGGTTGCGAATGAAATCACGAACATCAAAGCCATCCTTTCGGATGACCACCCCAAGGCGACGTTCACGGTGACGGATGCCGGCAGCAGCATGAAAGCCGCTACTTCCTCCGCCGATACGCTCTCGATGCTCCTGCTGGCGGTCGCCGTCATCGTCTTCATCGTGGGCGGCATCGGCATTATGAACGTGATGTTCGTCTCCGTTAAGGAGCGCACGCAGGAGATCGGGATACTGAAAGCCCTCGGCAGCTCCAAGCGCGACATCCTGCTGGAATTTCTGATGGAGGCCATGTTTATCAGCATCATGGGCGGCGTCCTTGGGATCGGTGCCGGATTTGCTCTGGTCCCCCTGATCCGTCTCACCGGCATGACGGTCGTGCCACTCGCTGTCAGCGGCGTTTATTCCGTACTGTTTGCCATCGTTACAGGAACCGTTTTCGGATTTTACCCTGCGTGGAAGGCCTCTAGGCTGATGCCGATCGAGGCGCTCAGTCAGGAATAGGAGGAAGATTTCTATGAAATGCAGTAAAAGAGCGTGCGCGGCCCTTGCCGCTTTTCTGATCCTTGCGGTGCCGACGGTCGCCTGCTCGCAGAAGAGCGGCGCGCAGGGACAGCAGACGGCTTCCGCCGCGGAGGCTTCGGGCGGCGGCTCCTCCCAGCGCACCATGATCGTAGGCAAAGTGACAGCCGTCGTCGGCAATCAGGTCACACTTGCGGTCGGAAAACTCAACCGGAGCGGGAACGGCAGCTTCCGCGGGCAAAACAGCGGCGACACGTCTTCTTCATCCGCGCCGGCGGTTTCCTCCGATTCGTCCTCGACGTCTTCCTCTTCCCTGATCACCCTGACAGGCGAGACGCAGACGATGCTCATTCCGGTCGGACTGACTCTTTCAAACAGCCGTTCCGGGTCAAGAACCGGTTCCGGCCAGCGTAGCGGCTCTTCGGGCGCCACCTCCGGCAGCGGCCGGGCCGGAGGTAATTTCAGCGGCGGCAGCTTCGGCGGAGGTCAGACGGGCGGCAGCTTCAGCGGTGGAAGCGGATCGCGCTCAGGCACGTCCGGGCGGACTTTCGGTTCCGGGAGCACGTCCGGCGCAGCAGCTACCACGGGCGGAACGGCGGGAACGGGGACCCTGACGCAGCGCCCCAGTGATTTTTCGAGCATCACCAAGGGCATGATCCTCCAGATCGCGGAGGAAACCTTGAGCGACGGCACGCAGGGCATCGTTTCCGTTTCGGTGCTGTCTACGACCTGATCGCAGAAACCGGAGGTCACACCATTGGAAGAAATCATCCGGATCGACAAACTTAAAAAATTCTATAATCAGGGTGAAAACCGGCTTGAGGTGCTGAAAGGGATTTCCCTTATGGTAACGGAAGGGGAATACCTTGCCGTTCTCGGCCCGTCCGGTTCCGGGAAAAGCACGCTGATGAACATCATAGGGTGCATGGACAGGTTCCAGGAAGGGGATTACTGGCTTACTGGCCGGCATGTGAACAGGCTGAACGACGCACAGATGACCGTTCTGCGCAACCGGGAGATAGGGTTCATTTTCCAGAAATACCACCTGATCCAAAAATATACGGTCCTGCAGAACACGATGATGCCGCTGCTGATCCGTGGGATGAGCCATCAGGAGGCGGCTGCTGTTTCGTTGGAGAGGCTGAAGCTGCTTGGCATGGCGGAGCGCGCGGAGCATAAGCCAAACGAGCTTTCGGGCGGCAGCAGCGAACGGCAATCGCCCGCGCCCTCGTCGGTTCCCCGCGCCTGCTGCTTGCCGACGAGCCGACCGGTGCGCTTGACCGCTCCACCGGCAAAGAGGTCCTGAAGCTGTTCCAGCAGCTGAACGAGATGGGCAACACCATCGTGATGATCACGCACGACGCAAACGTCGCAACCAGCGCGAAGCGCATCATCAAGATCATCGACGGCGAACTGTTTGAAGGCGACCGCTCGGACGTCCTTCAGGCATAGATGAAACCGTGAGGAGGCAAGTGCAATGAATTTCAAACATGCTGTAAAAAAGACAGTCTTCATTCCGGCGGCCACCGCGGTCGCGGTACTGGCCGCCGTGCTGTGGCCGGCCGCGTCCGTCTCCGCTTCGTCGGGGGATGCGGTTGCCGGTACGCCTCTGCCCTCGGTGACGCTGTCGCAGAACACCAGCTATGTCAGCAATGAATATTTCGGAGTGCTGCATGTGGATGTGGGCGACAGCGCGGTTGCATGTGCTTCCGCAGACAGCCAGAACCGTCTGGTGGTCACGGCCGTGGGCACCGGCAGCACGGCCGTCACGTTCTGGTATAAGAATTCGGCCACCGACAGCTGGACCAGTACCTCCATGCCGGTCACAGTGACGGACCGGACGTCGTCGCAGACCGTATCCGTGGTGGCGGGCAGTTATGGCATTTCCTTTCTTCAGCCGTCGGTCGCTGTTTCCTCCGGTGCGAGCTATACGCCGCAGAATATCAGGCTGAACGGCTATTCCGTGGATGCCTCCACGCTGCTGTGGGTTTCGTCCAACGATTCGATCGCCACCGTCGACAAATCGACGGGAACGGTCACATGTGTCGGCAAGGGTACGGTTTCCATTTATGCCGTGGATCCCTCCACCAAGTATTGCGGTTCCTATACCGTCACCGTTTCGTAATTCCGTCTGACACTTTCGACAGTGCGGCAGGCCGGAAAGGGTTCGTTCCTTTCCGGCCTGTTTTCTGTCTGCCGGGCTTTGCCCCCCGTCTTCCCTCAGCCGCTTCCCGGAGACGCTTTGCATCTGCATGAAAATCCGGCGTGCGGGAACGCTAGCTGTGGGGGGAGTGAAGCCATGGAAGAAAGCGGTTCCCGGTCGCTCTGGCAGACCGAAAAAGCACCCGAGTTCCCGAAGTTTACCGGCCGGTGCGCCGCGCGTGCGGTCATTGTCGGCGGAGGACTCTGCGGGCTTCTCTGCGCTTACGAGCTGCTGCGCGGCGGCGAAAAGGACATCGTTGTTCTCGAGGCCCGGCGGATCTGCGGCGGTACGACCGCGCGCAGCACGGGAAAAATCACGGCGCTGCACGGCCTTTTTTACCGGAAGCTCCTCTCCGGACTGGGAGAAGAAGCGGCGCGGGAATACGCGTCGGCAAACCTCGACGCGATCGGCAGCTACCGCCGGATCGTGGAACAGGAGGGGATCGACTGCGATTTCACCCCCTGCGGTGCCTACATTTACGCGCTGGACGACGACGGAGCCGAACGCGTCGAAGCGGAAGCGGAGGCCGCCCGGCGTCTCTCGCTGGAAGCGCAGATCGTACATGACTGCGAGCTGCCTTTCCCCATCCGTTCGGCCGTGATGCTCGAAAACCAGGCGCGCTTCCACCCGCTGAAATTCTGTTACCGGCTCGCCGATCTCCTGCGGCGGGAAGGGGTGAAGATCTATGAAAACAGCGGCGCGCTCGATTTGGAAGACGGAACCGTTTATCTGCGCGACGGCAGCGTGCACGGAAGGAATGTGGCCATCTGCACACATTATCCGTATATGAATTTCCGGGGGCTTTACTTCGCCCGCATCGTCCAGCGGAGGTCCTATCTTGTCGCGCTTGAGGGTGTGCCGGCGCTGAACGGCATGTATCTTGACTGCGCCGACGGCGGCGACTCGTTCCGCAGCCAGAAATGGCAGGGCGGCGATCTGCTGCTGCTCGGCAGATTCGACCACAAATCCGGCCACGAAACGGACGTGCCGCACTACGAGCTTCTGGAGCAGGAGGTGAAGCGCCTGTACCCGGGCGGCCGGGCGGTGTTCCGCTGGTCGGCGCAGGACTGCGAGACGGCCGACGGCCTGCCGTATATCGGCCGCTACCGGCAGATGAGCGGGAACGTCTACCTCGCCACGGGCTTCCGCAAATGGGGCATGACGGGCAGCATGGTCGCGGCGCGGCAGATCAGCGGCATGATACTCTCCAAAAATGAAAAAGCCTCGGTGTTTTCACCGGGGCGTTCCGATCTTTCCGTGCAGGCCCCCGCAATCGCGCGAGAAACGGGGGACACCGTGGCAAACTTTCTGCACGGATATTTCGAGGTGCCTCCGCGCGGCCTCTCGGAGCTGGAAAACGGCCGCGGCGGCCTTGCGGAATACGGCGGCGGGAAGATAGGGGCCTACCGGGACGAGGACGGCGGGCTTTACGGGGTCAATCCGGTCTGCGCGCACATGGGCTGCCCGCTCAAATGGAACGCGGAGGAACGCACCTGGGACTGCCCGTGCCACGGCTCGCGGTACGACCTGCGGGGGAAGGTCATAGAGGGGCCTGCCTGTCGCGGTCTGGATCGGCGGGGGCCTGAATGACGCTGCGGCGCTGCTGCTTGCGGGAATTTTTGTTTCGGTACATCAGCTGGTCGATATGCCGCAGAAACTGTTTCGCCGTCATGCCGGTCTCGGGGTCGAACATATCGTACCCCAGGCTCAGGCTCATGAGGAACGGCATATGGCCTTCCAGGTTATAGCGCTCTACATTCGCGCGGATGCGCGTCACGATCCGCTCCAGTTCTTTGCGGCTCCGCACCTCCACAATGACGATGAACTCGTCGCCGCCGTACCGGCACACGAAGTCGCCGACCCGCACGCTGGCACGGAGAATGCTGCCCGTGTCCACAAGGGCGCGGTCGCCCATCATATGGCCGTAGCGGTCGTTGATGCATTTAAAGGAGTCCAGGTCCGCCATGATGCCGGCAAGCTGCGTATTGTGCCTTTTGGACGCCGCCCGTTCGCGCAGGTAATAATCCAGATGCCAGCGGTTGTAAAGACCGGTCAGATGATCGGTGGAAAGCTGCCCGCGCTGGAAGCTCAGGAAAAGCACCAGCAGCGAAAAAGTCAGGCAGGGCCACGCAGGCGAGGGGCCGGGGAAAAAAGGATGTACCGCCGCGCCGATCAGCGGCGGCAGTGCGCACAGGGAAAAGGAGGTCGAAAAACGCACGCTGAGGCGTCTCCTGTTTTTCAGGATGTACGCTTCGGCCAGAATCAGGTAAAGGACGCACGCCGCGGCGTAAAGCCAGAAATATTTTCCGTACCGGGGGGTATTTTGCGCGCCGATCACGAAAAAATATCCGTTGTAGCGGCTGAAAAGCGCGATCCCCGTTATTACCGCGCCGGGGAGAAAGAAGATTGCCGCAGTACGCAGAACGGTGAGATCCTGCCGGATCTGCCAGAATACGAATACGACCCAGAAAAGACAGAGAAGGGGGGGCAGCGCGCAGACAAGCGCCGCGCAGACCGCCTGTACGGCGCCGGCAAAACCGGAGCGCCCGAGCAGAAGGTACTGCGCACTGTCCGCAAGGAGCATGACGGCGTTGGAAACACCGAGGACACCGTAAAGCCCCTGACCGGTCGATGTCCCGCGCACCCCCTGCAGAAAATTTATGAAGATCAAAAGCAGAAGGGCCAGTGCGAACAGGTCTGTCAGCGCAGAGGAGTAAGAGAACATCGGTTTCTCCCCCTTCGGAACCCCCCCGGCGGAGCATGCACGGCGCCGCCCGTCGGGCTCAAATTTTATCTATAAAATTCCTGGCCGGAACAAATTCCCGCCAAAAGAATGATAAGATTTTATCAAACAGATTGTTACACAATTAACAAACATTTTACAGGAGATGTAGAAAATGGCAAGATTCACACTTCCAAGAGACATTTACTACGGCCCGGGAGCGATGAGCGATCTGAGCAGCCTGAAAGGGTACCACAAGGCGTTTATCGTTACCGGAGGCCACTCCATGAAGAGGACGGGCTTCCTGCAGAAACTGGAAGACATCCTGAAGAACGCCGGGCTGGAAACAAAGCTGTATGAGGGCGTGGAGCCCGATCCTTCCATCGAGCGCGTCTACGACGGCGCAAAGGCGATGCGCGAGTTCCAGCCGGACGTGATCGTTTCGATCGGCGGCGGTTCCCCGATGGATGCCGCAAAAGCCATGTGGGTGTTCTACGAATATCCCGACAAAACGTTCGAAGACATCAAAAACCCGTTCACCATGCCGAAGCTGCGCAAAAAGGCGATTTTCGTCGCCATTCCGTCCACAAGCGGCACCGCTTCCGAAGTGACGGCCTTCTCCGTCATCACGGACTATTCCACCAACATCAAATATCCTCTCGCCGATTTTGAGATCACGCCGGATATCGCCGTGCTCGACACCGACATCCCCATGACCATGCCGAAGATTCTGACCGCGCACACCGGAATGGACGCCCTGACGCATGCCATCGAGGCGTACGTCGCTTCCAACCGTTCCGATTTTTCCGACGCTCTGGCCCTCAAGGCGATTTCGGATATTTTCGACAGCCTGCTGGATTCCTACAACGGCGACGCCGAGGCCCGCGGCAAGATGCACATCGCGCAGTGCCTCGCCGGCATGGCGTTCTCGAACGCGCTGCTGGGCATCGCGCACAGCATCGCCCATAAGACCGGCGCCGTGTTCCACATCCCCCACGGCTGCTGCAACGCCATCCTGCTGCCGTATGTCATCCAGTACAATTCCCGCGCCTGCCTGGAGCGTTACGCGCAGATCGCGAAGACCCTCGGGCTGCCGGGCACAACGGACAAACAGCTGACGAATTCGCTTGTGGAGGCCGTGCGCGCGCTGAACGCGAAGCTGGATATCAAACCGACTTACCGCGAGAACGGCGTGTCGGAAGAAGATTTCAAGGCAAACGAACAGGCCATTTCGGAGAACGCCGTGAAGGACCCCTGCACCGGCTCCAACCCCAGGGCGACGGACGCCGAGGCAATGCGCAAGGTTCTGGAATCGGCCTACTACGGCAACGACGTAGCGTTCTGAGCCGTCCGGTTTCCCGGCAGTCTGCTCCCCGCGCAAGCGGGGAGCTTTTTATTTATGTACGGCCGCCGGGTCCGGCTTCCTGCTTTGGCTCCGCATCTTCCTCCAGGTCCTTTTGGAACATGAGGATTCGGCCCATATGGTACCGGTAGACCGTGGCGTCCGTCTGCGAGGGTTCCTGTTCGGGCGTAAGATGCAGTGTGCTGACGGCTTTCAGTTCGTCCGCAATCATGCGGCAGGCGGTCACTCTGCACGAAATGGAGAAGACGTTGGCGTCGTCGCCGCGCAGCGGTTTCAGCTCCAGCACGTACAGGCGGATATTGGAGGAGAGCTGCTCTATGTCGGTCTCGATCGACCGGACGTCGATTTTCTGCCGGCAGGCGGCGTGCTCCATTTCCTCTTTTATTTTTTCGCGGAGCGTTTCATAGCACCGGCGTATCAGGTGTGCGTAATTCGGGGGCATGACGGCGAGGTTTACGACGACCGCGACGGCGATCCCGAGCAGCGCGTTTTCGCCGCAGACAAGGGCGTACTGCCAGAACTGGCTTCCGGCTCCGGTGAACATCACGGCGGCAAACGTAAAGCAGGAAAGAGGCCCGGCCTCTTCCAGCCTGAGCAGACGGCACAGATAAAAGCAGGCGATGGCGCCCACTCCGCAAAGTCCGGCGTTCCCATGGGAAACCATGGAGAACCCTCCGCCGAGGACGGAGCCGATCACCACGCCGACCATCTTGTAGCTGGCGGATCGGACGGACATGTCGATGGATTTGCCCATGGAAAGGATTGTGGCGACGACCGCGACGAGCGGGTCGTTCAGTCCCAGAAGACGGGCGACGACGACGCAGACGGTCACGGCGATCCCGGTCTTTATGATGCGAAGGCCAAGACGGTGATCCGCATGCAGAAAACGCTTCATTTGTTACCTCTCACGTCCGTGCCCGACCAGCCCGATGATGTCTTGCGGCTTTTCCAGAAGATAGACCGCGTGGTTTTCCTCCAGCTCCCTGCGCGTGCGGAATCCCCACAGCGCGCCCCCGGTGTCCATGCCGGCGGCGGCGCCGGTCTTCATGTCGGTATTCGTGTCGCCGATGTAAAGAACGGAGCGGGGCTCCAGGCCGAATGTGCGCGCGATCTGCAGCGCGCCGTCAGGAGCGGGCTTGCGCGGCACCCCGTCCCTCTGGCCGAAGCAGAGGTCGAAGGTCCCTTCGGGGAACATCCTCGAGATGATGTCCGTGACCCACGCGTGCGGCTTGTTGGAAAGCACCGCTGCTTTGACGCCCATTTCTTTCAGGCGGCGCAGAGTCTCCTCCATGCCGGCGTAATGCTCCGTTTTATAGGTCGGCCGGGCCGCGTACAGCCCGGTGTAGCGCTCCCGCAGCCGCGCGAATTCCTCTTCGGTGTAGCGGCCTTCCCCTGCGATGCGGTCCAGCATCCGGCGCAGCTGCATGGCTGCGCCGTCGCCCACAATGGATTTGTAATCCGCAGGCGGTATCGTGGGATAACCACAGTCTTCCAGCGCCACGTTCGAAAAGTAGGCGATGGAGTTGAGGGTATTTAAAAGAGTGCCGTCAAGGTCGAAGATACATGCAGAATACAACTTATCACCTGTTCCTTTATCATACTCTTTATCATAATCATTTTTTCAGGATTTTGCAAGTGGCGTGTCGCCACCGGCGCGCCCCGCCGCAGGGCTCGGAGAAAATTTCCGGCTTCCTTTGGCGGGAGAGTTTATGGGCAGCTCCCGGCAGGCAAAGCCTACACTTTCGGCCCCAGTTTGGTGCGGCGCAAAGCGTCTTTCGCGCCTATGGCGGTCACAACTGGCCGCCGGGAAGGAAACGGCTTTCCCTTTCCGGCGGCGTCGCTTTATTAAGTACTCTTTTCACAACCAAATTAAGACAGACGGCGGTCAGGAGGAGTGGTCAGTCAGCCCTGCCGCCGCCTGCCGCAGGGCGCAAAAAAAGCGCCGTACACGGATTCTTCATCCATATACAACGCCGTAAGAACACACCGCGGAACACAAGACGCCCCCCTGTACAAAAAGGGAAAAAAGGGGTATAATGATTCCCGCAATGTGCCGATATTTCGGTTGCGTATGGAGTCTTGGCTCCGTATGCAGGAGGCTGGTGGTGGTGCACCTGTCTCTGCATTGCACTACTTAATTGTGCCCTACAAGGAGAATTATACCTCTTTTTGCCAGAAAGTCAAGAGCAGGCGAAGCCTGCGGAAACAGACCGTTCCATGCGTGAGAAGGTACTTCTGTTTTATTTGCCGCCCAGTGGGGCGTCTGGGATTTTGCGCTCAGGCCGAAATAAGCGATGAAAGAAGCGGGCGGAAAAAATCCGCCCGCTTCTATAATACTCGGAGTCAGTTTATCTCTGGGCGCCCGTGCCGAAGCCTTCGCCCGCCGCCTCCGGAACATACCGGTCGGGGCGGCAGACCTTTTCCGTTCTCCTGTCGCTGCGGCGGGGAACCGCCCTGTCCTGCCGGTCGGGCCCATGGTTCACACGGTCGTTTTCCAGAAAGATCGGTTCGTTTCTGAGGTAATTCATAAAAACCCTCCTCACACCGAAATCTGCCCTGCGTGCGCCGACATCGCCGGGCCCGTCATGGAGGCGGGGTCAAGAACGGCGTTCAGCTTTTCAGGGCTCAGCAATCCTTTTTCCTCGGCGAGCTTTCTGACGGAAACGCCGGTTTTCAGCGATTCCTTCGCAAGCGAGGCGGCCTTTGCATAACCGATATACGGGTTCAGCGCGGTCACGATGCCGACGCTCTCTTCCAGATGCTTTTTGCACATTTCACGGTTGGCCTGAATGCCGGTCACGCAGTTGTCTACGAATGTTGCGACGGCGCCTTCCAGATTCCGGAGGGATTCGAACAGACTGTCGAACAGGACCGGCTCGAAGGCGTTGAGCTCGAGCTGGCCCGCCTCCGCGGCGAGCGTGATGGTCTGGTCGTGCCCCATGATGTTGAAGGCGGCCTGTGAAACGACTTCCGCGATCACAGGATTGACCTTGCCGGGCATGATGGAGGAACCGTTCTGCTTTGCCGGAAGGAAAATTTCCTCGATGCCGGTGCGGGGCCCGCTGGAAAGCAGGCGCAGGTCGTTGGCGATCTTTGAGAGGTTGACCGCACAGGTTTTCAGCACGCCGGATACCGCAACATAGCCGTCGAGATTCTGTGTGCCGTCCACGAGGTCGTCGGCCTGGCGCAGCCGGATGCCGGTGACCTTCTGCAGATTTGCCGTGATGTTGTAAAGGTATGCGGGCGTCGCGTTCAGCGACGTGCCGACCGCCGTGCCGCCGAGGTTGATGGCGCGCATCTCTTCCTGCGCGTGGGTCAGCCTGCCGATGTCGCGCCTGACGGCGGCGGCGTAGGCCGCGAACTCCTGGCCGAGGCGGATGGGGACGGCGTCCTGAAGCTGTGTACGGCCCATTTTGAGCACGTCGTCGAATTCGGCGGATTTTTCTTCCAGGGCTTCCGCAAGGCGCTCCAGCTCGTGCAGAACGCCGGGAATCATTTTTAGGACGGTCAGCTTGCCGGCGGTGGGATAAACGTCGTTCGTGGACTGCGACATGTTGACATGGTCGTTGGGGTGTACGATGGAGTAGTCGCCCTTCTGGCCGCCCAGAATCTCGATAGCGCGGTTGGCCACGACTTCGTTCGCGTTCATGTTGGCGGAAGTTCCGGCGCCCCCCTGAATGGGGTCGGTGATGAACTGCGTATGCAGTTTTCCGGAAATGATCTCATCGCAGGCCTCTATGATCGCGTTTGCGATGGAAGCCTGCAGATATCCGGCGTTCCGGTTCGTGACCGCCGCCGCCTTTTTGATCTGGGCAAGCGACACGATGAACTGAGGGCTCATCCGCCGGCCGGTGATGTGAAAGTTGTTTTTCGCGCGGAGAGACTGTACGCCGTAATAAGCCCCTGCCGGGACGTTCATGCTTCCGATGGAATCCGATTCCACTCTTGTTTTCATAATCGTTATGGCCCCATTTCTTTCGCGACTCGATCGATCCGGAACGGAAGGCGCGGAACGCCGGCCGTTTTCCATACGCCAGATGTTAACACGCCGGGCCGTTCCGGTAAATAGCTTTGCGTGCTTTTCGTTGAAGTTTTATTTTTTATGGCGTTTCCCTTTATCTTTCAAAAGCTTCGGCCCCGTCGGCTTTTTTTTTGCAGGCTTTCGGAACCGGGAACCGGACATGCGCCGGAAAGTAGGTTTTGTGGAAGACCGTTTTTAAAATTAAAAATTAAGCGTACGCGTGTTTGACTTTCTATTATTAAGTCCGATTTCCCGAAGATTCCGGACATCGGCTGCAAAAGCTAATGATTGGTTCCTCCCGGAAAAACGGCGGACAGACATTTCCAACAATTCTTATTTATAAGGCAAGGATAAATTTGTCGTTATTTTTTTAAGGTTTTTTTAGGAAGCCCTTGAAAAGCCGCGGGATAACCGATATAATAAACAGTATAATTTTAATAAATGCAAAGGGGCATGCCGATGGATTTATCGGTATGCCCCTTTTGATTAATTATGTTTTCGCCGTGTCGAACGAAACAAAGGAAATTACAACTGAGGTGATAGACAATGGATAAAATCGACGCCACTCTGATCTCGGCTCTTCAGGAAAATGCACGCGTCCCGATCAAGACGCTCACGAAAAAGGTCTTCCTTTCCTCGCCCGCCATTTCGGCGCGCATTGAAAAGCTGGAAAAGCAGGGTCTTATCAGCGGTTACCATGCGGCAATCAATCAGTATCTTCTCGGGTATCATATCAAGGCGTTCATCAACCTGCAGATGTCGCCGAATCAGAAACCGGAATTTTACCCCTTTATCCGGTCATGTCCCAACGTGATCGAGTGCAACTGCGTTACGGGCAATTATTCCATGCTCATCAAGGTCGTGTTCCACAGCACGATGGAGCTCGACGAATTCATCGGCCAGCTTCAGAAATTCGGCCCCACGGAGACGCAGATCGTTTTCTCCACCCCTGTGGAGCCGCGCGGCGTCAACATATTCGACAGCCTCAAGCCGTAAGCGGCCGGTCCCGTTAATTTCTTCCGCGAAAAACTCCCCAGAAGAACCACACGCCGAGCGCCGCCGCCGCGGCAAAACCGGCCGCGCCGGCCCACGGGATGCCCAGAAAGGACTGCGGCAGCCTGTCCGCCGCGCACAGGATTGCGGAAGCGATGAGCAGCCCGCCCTCGATCAGCCCGACCGAAATGCGCTCCGCCATTTTTTCAAAGCTGCGGAGCGGCTGTTCCGAGCCGGTGATCTCTATGTTCGTCTTTGTCTGGCCCTTGATGCTCATTTTCAGAAGTTCCGATACCTGGGACGGAATGCCCGGCGCCCGTTTGCCGGACTGGAAAATGGAGATCAGGGCCTTTTTTATTTCCGCGTTCAGGTCAAGGTCTTCCAGCATGCGGCCGGAAAGATGGTTTGCGATGATCTGCATGACGTTGATGTCCGGCGCGATGCCGCCCACCACGCCTTCGATGGTGACAAGCCCGCGTGCAAGCATGGCGATCCCCTGCGGAATGACGATCCGGTTGCGGTTGAGGATCGGCAGTGCGTCCGCGCGGACTTTCAGCAGGTTCATGCTGCCGAGGTCCAGCATCTGGTAGCGGCTCAGAAGCACGTCCAGGTCCGCGTAGAGGCGCGGGCGGTCCGGCGGGTGGCTGGGGTCGCAGAACATGCTGACGATACTGCACAGGCCGTTCAGGTCGGACGAGGCAACGGCGCTCATGATCGAGCGCAGGACGGAACGGTCGTAGGGGGAGAGACGGCCCATCATGCCCATGTCGAGCCAGACGATCTGACCTTCCCGTACTTTCAGATTGCCCGGGTGCGGGTCGGCGTGGAAAAAGCCGTCGTCGGTGATCTGCTTCACGTAGTTTTCCGCCAGCTTCAGGCCGATCTCGCCGAGGTCGTATCCCGCTTCCTTCAGCGCCGCCGCGTCGTCTATGGCGATGCCGTCGAGATATTCCATCACCAGCACGGAAGCGGAGGAAAGGCTGCGGAATACCCGCGGGCCGGTCACATAGGCCACGCCCGCGTTGAGCTTTCGGAATTCCTCCGCCTGGTCGGCCTCCCGGAGGAAGTCCATCTCCTGCTGGGCCGTGGCCCACATCTCGCCGATGATCTCGTTAAAATCGACCGCATTGCCGGTGCCGCCCGCGATCTTCAGCAGCCCGGAGACGCGCCGCAGGAGGATGACGTCCTGCTCCATGGTTTCCCGGATGCCGAGCCGCCGGATCTTAACGACGACCGGTTCTCTGTTTTTGAGCTGCGCATAATGCACCTGTGCGATGGAAGCCGAACCGATCGGCTGCCGGTCGAAACGGGCAAAGACGTCTTCCAGCGGCTTCTGAAGGCTTTTTTCGACCTCCGCAGCCGCCAAGTCGAAATCCATGGGGCGCACGTCGGCGCGCAGTTTGCGCAGCTCCTCGCAGTAGGGCAGGGGGAGCATGTCCGTCCGCATGGACAGAATCTGCCCGAATTTAATAAAGGTGGGGCCCAGGTCTTCAAAGATCATCCGGAGCTTTTCGGGCGTGACTCCTTTGACGATGTGATGGCTGCGCAGGACCCCGATGATTTCTTTCAGACGCCTGCGCCCCGCGGCGGTTTCAGATGCCGCCATTGTTCTGCTGCACGCTTTCCGCCTGACGGGCCGTTTCCGTCTCCGCAATTTTTGCCTTCAGGGCCGTCAACTCTTCCGGAGTCAGATTGCCGACCGCTTTTTCGATGTCGTCGATGCTCTGCGGGACCGTTACGCTGACCGTCACGCTTTCTTTGATCTTTCGGCTTATATTGTGCTTGAGTTCTTCATTGAGGACCTTGCCCTGCTCTACGGTAAGCTCGCCCTTTTTCACGAATTCGTCAATCATCTGTTTGGCTTTTTCGGAGGTGAGCGCCGCTGCGCCAATCCCCGCCAGAATGATTTTCTTCAGGTCGTCGCTGAGATTTGCTGCCATTGCAAAAACCTCCCTGCAATCAATATTTGTTATTTCCTGTCTCTATTATACACAAAACGGTGTCAAAACCAATGTCCCTATAAAATTTTTGCAGGCTGCAGCGGGCTGTGCCCGCTCCCGATCGCCGTCGTTTGAAGCGCGGAAAAAAATAAGCCCATCCTGGCGGGAGAGTCCGAGATAAGGCCCCCGTGGACGAAAAACGTTACCGGGAGTTTCTTCTGACTCTCCCGCCAAAGAAGGCTTTCTCTTTCGCTGAGCCCAATGGCGGGGATTGGCTGCGGCGACACGCCGCTACTGCGCTTTTTTATATTTCAGCCTTGTGGCAATGCCTCCCCGGATATGCCGCTGCGCCTTGTTATAGTCCAGCACGACCTTGACTTTCCGATACAACTGCGGGTCGATCGCCTTCAAACGCTGCGCGACGTCTTTATGTATGGTTGTCACTTAAATGAACTGATTCCGGCAGACCAATTTCCTTCAGAACCTTCAGATAAACATCCACGTTGCCTTTTTCGTCCACCTGAATACTGTCGAGGACGCGGTGCAGAAGCTCATTCGTAATGACGTCCGCGTTCAGCAGCGTGTCGACGTTGCGGAACATTTCGTTCAGGCCGATTTCCAGGAGGTCGCTTTTGCTGATGTGATTTTTCACCAGCCGCAGTTCCTCCTCCAGCCGGGAAACCGTGGCGTTTAGCTCGGTTGTTTTTTCGCGGAGCTCTTCCATGGAGATGATCTCGTTGTCGTACATGTCCAGATACTTTTGTCGGGACTTTCTTGACTTGGCGAGCTGTGCGGAGAGATCGTGCTCCGAAACGAGATTCTGGTCCTTCGTCTGGTACTGGCGGTTAAATTCGGCGACGATACCGCGGATTACGGCGGGCTTGTCCGATAGAATCTGCCGGAAGTAATTCCGGATGGCCTGTAACAACTCCTCTTCGTCTAGAATTGTCCGGTTGGGACAGGTATCGACACCGTTCAGGTTGCGGCCCGTGCAGATCCATTTAATATATGGCGTCTTAAAATTCCGGACGGTACGCCGGAAGGATTTTCCGCAGCAGGTGCATTTGATCAGCTTGCTGAATACGTTTTTTTGGCTGTTCCGGTTCCCGGCATGTTGGAAGGTGTCCCGCTTCTGTGCGATCAGGGCCTGTGCGCGGCGAAAGTTGACATCGTCCACCAGACGAAGTTCCGGCCTTTCCGTGACCAGCCATTTTTCCTCGCCTTTGTCGCGGCGTTTCCCCGTCAGAAAATCGGCAACCTCCTGTTTCCCGTTGACGACCTTCCCAATATAAATTTCATTGGACAGGATGCGTGCCACTGCGTTCTGGCTCCAATTGCAGCCGCGCTTTGTTTTCAGGCCGGATCGGTTCAGTTCGACGGCGATCGTGGTTTCGCCTTGGTCCTCTAGATATCGGCGGAAAATATCGCGGACGACGGTCGCTTCCTTTTCATTGACGTTCAGATGAAAATAATCGCCCGGGATTTTGTCATATCCGTACACCAGATTCGGTACTCGACCGTTCTCGGCATTCTGCTTTTTCCCAAATTTCACACGCTTGGAGGTGTTGGAGCTTTCTTCCTGTGCGATGGCGGAAAGCATGGTGAGCATGAATTCGGAGCTGTCGGAAGA
>JAEZRH010000098.1 GCA_023412845.1 Bacillota bacterium | reverse complement strand
GCAGGCGACGCGCGCGAACGGCCTCAAGCTGGACGCCGAGAACTATAAGGGGGCGTCCAGATACCACGGGGAAGACTGCGTCGCCGGCGCCGCCGTGGTGCTGCGGGTGAGCGATTTCGCGGTGCTGGCCGCCTCCACATATCCCTCTTACGATGAAAACGAGTATCTGAAAGACACGAACTACTACAGCCAGCTGCTGAAGGACACGACGAAGCCGCTCATCAACCGGGCGTTCAACGGCATCTTCACGCCGGGCTCCATCGTCAAGCCCTATGTGGCGCTTTCCGCCCTGCAGGAGGGTTCCATCAGCACTTCGACGCTGCTGGAAGGCAACAACGTATACACGCGCTTCTCCAATGTCGGGCTTCCGCTCGGCAGTATCGGCAACTACGGCATGATCACGGCGAACTACGCCATTGAAAAGTCCAGCAACTCCTTTTTCTACGAGGTCGGGTACCGCACCGGCATCAAGACCCTGAACCTTTACGCGCCGCGGTTCGGCCTCGGCGTGAAGACCGGCCTGGAACTGAACGAAAGCGCGGGCGTGCTGGCCGGGCCCTCCGAGCGCAGCAACTCCGGCGGGTCCTGGTGGGACGCCGACACCGTCGAGGCCGCCGTGGGCCAGAGCGACAACCAGTTCACCCCGCTGCAGCTTGCGACCTATGCCGCGACGGTCGCAAACAACGGGACCCGTCTGAAAACCCATATCGTCGACAAAATCACCGACTACACACGCAAAACCGTGATCTCGCAGACAAAGCCGCAAACCGTGGACAGCATCGGCGTTTCCCAGTCCTACATCGATTACGTCAAGACGGCCATGCGCAGCGTGGCCACGGGCGGCACGGCCTCCTCCATGTTCGCCAATTACGGCATCCCCATCGCGGCGAAAACCGGGACGGCGGAACAGAAGCCGAACCATTCGGACAATGTGACGTTTATCGCGTTCGCCCCCTACGACCACCCGCAGATCGCCCTGGCCGTCGTGCTGGAACACGGTGCGACCAGCCTGTATTCGAACTCAGTGGCAAAGGATATTCTCGACGCGTATTTTTACGGCAAAACGGTCGACGCGAGCGGCAACCTCGTGATGCCTTCGGCATCGTCGCAGGCGTCGTCTTCCGCATCTTCGGCGGGATAATCTGTCTCTGCAGAATTTCACAGAAATTTTTGCTGAAATTAAACAACCGGAATGCTTTACTAGTTAGAAATATTGTGGTAATATAATAACTGTGAGGGATGTCATGGATTCCGTAACTGTCATTACTTCCGGAAAAGGCGGAGCTGGCAAGTCGACGGTCACCGCCGGACTTGGCTTCGCCCTTGCAATGCGCGGCAAACGCGTGCTGCTGATCGACGGAGACGCGGGCCTCGGCTGCCTTGACCACATACTTGGCGTTTCGGAACGCCGTGTGTTCGATATCGCCGACGTCGTATCCGGCGCCGCGGAACCCGGCAGGGCTGTTTATGCCTGTCCTTTTTCGCAAAATCTTTTCCTGCTGCCCGCCCCCCAGACCGAGGAGGACGTGGTCAGCCCGGACATTATGCGGGAGCTTGTGTCCATCTTTTCCCGCTATTACGACCATGTGCTGATCGACAGTCCCGCAGGGGTAGGCCAGGGTTTTTTGAGCGCGTCCGCCTCCGCGAAACGCGCTTTGCTCATTGCGACGCCCGACCCCGTCTGTCTGCGCGATACCGCTCAAACGCGGCTGCGCCTTCTGGAGGCTGGAGTGAGCCAGCAGAGGCTGGTCGTCAACCGCTTTAACAGCGGGCGTTTTCGAGCGCAGGGGTATTATGCAGATCTCGATTCCGTCATCGATTCGGCTGGCGTGCGGCTGATCGCCGTGATCCCGGACGATGCGCAGCTTGCGGCGGCCGCCGCGAACGCAAGGCCCGCCCCGGAACGTTCGCCGGGCGCGATGGCATTGTCAAGACTGGCTGCTCGACTGGAAGGTGAAAATGTTCCCCTGCCTTCGCTGCAGAAATTTTAATTCTATCCGTCCCGTTAAGTCTTAGCCCTGGAGGGGGATTTATGAATATAGCACTGATTGCCCATGATGCAAAAAAGGAATTGATGGTCCAGTTCTGTATCGCCTACTGCGGCGTGCTGAGCCGTCATGAACTGTGTGCCACGGGGACGACCGGGAAAATGGTCGCCGAGGCCACGGGTCTCGAAATCCAGCGTTTCCTCGGCGGTTCGCAGGGCGGCGACCAGCAGATTGCGGCGCGCATCGCCTGCAACGAGGTCGACCTGCTGCTGTTTTTCCGCGATCCGCTGAACCCGAAGCCGCACGAACCGAACGATATGAATCTTCTGCGCCTGTGCGACATGCACAACATTCCCGTCGCCACCAATATCGCCACGGCCGAAGTCCTCATTCACGGACTGGAGCGCGGCGACCTCGACTGGCGCAATATTCTCAATCCGAAAAACTGACCGATTCTCCCGGCAACGACACGGAAGGAGTATCCGGAATTCCCGGACAGAAAGGAAGCGCCTTGGCTGAGAGCGCGTCCGCGGCAAGGAATTCCGGCGAAGACATCCGCGAGCCGCGCTGTGGGCCCCGCGTTACGGGCTTTTCCGAGGGGGGCGAATGCCCCCGAAGAAGGGTGGCACCACGAGCGGAACTCCCCTCGTCCCTTTATGTGGGACGGGGATTTTTTGCTTTTTGGTGCCTGAATTTTAGAGAAAACCGAATGCTGAAAGGAAATTTAGTATGGAACTGCTGAAAGCCCAACGGGGCACCGTCGATATTCTGCCCGGCGAATCCGAACGCTGGCAGGCGGTCGAGAACGTCATGAGGGAAGAAGCGCGCATTCACGGCTTCCGCGAGATCCGCACACCCGTGTTCGAGGACACGCGGCTGTTCCGGCGCTCCGTGGGCGAGACGACGGACGTTGTGCAGAAAGAGATGTACACGTTTGAGGACAAGGGCGGGCGCTCCCTCACCCTGAAGCCGGAAGGCACCGCCGGGGCGGTGCGGGCGTACCTGGAGCACGGCCTCTCGAACGAGCCGATGCCGGTGAAGCTGTATTACATCACTCCGTGCTATCGGTACGAAAAGGCACAGGCGGGCCGCCAGCGCGAATTCCACCAGTTCGGCGTGGAAATTTTCGGCAGCGCGGGGCCGCTTTCCGACGCGGCGCTGATTGCCCTGGCGAACAGTCTGTTCGGACGGCTGGGACTTAAAAATTTAAAGTTGATGATCAATTCCATCGGTTGCCCGGATTGCCGCGCGGAATTTACGAAGGCGCTCACCGCCTATTTCACCGAGCACAAGGATAAACTGTGCGAGACCTGCCTTTCGCGTCTCGACCGCAACCCCATGCGAATCCTCGACTGCAAGAATCCGGAGTGCGCCGAGGTCGCCGCGGGCGCGCCGCACATCCTCGATTTTCTCTGCGACGACTGCCGGGCGCATTTTGAAGGCGTGAAGGCCGGTCTGGACGCGGCGGGCATCGCGTTCGGGATCGACCCGACCATCGTGCGCGGGCTCGATTACTACACCCGCACGGTGTTCGAATTCGTTTCCGGAGACCTAGGCGCGCAGAGCACTGTCTGCGGCGGCGGGCGCTACGACGGACTCGTTCAGGAGATGGGAGGGAACTCCACGCCCGCGCTCGGGTTCGGGCTTGGCATAGAGCGGCTGCTGCTCATCATGGAAAAACAGGGCGTCGAATTCCCCGAGCCGGAAAAATGCGATCTGTATCTCGCGTCGGTCGGAGAAGCGGCGCGGAAGGAAGCGTTCCGTCTCGCCTGCCTGCTGCGCACCTCGTCCGTCGCCGCCGCGTTCGACGAAGCCGGGCGCAGCCTGAATGCGCAGATGAAATACGCGGGCAAGATCGGCGCGGCCTTCACCGCCGTCCTCGGCGACGACGAACTGAGTTCCCGCAAAGCGAAGATCAAGAACATGAAGACCGGCGAGACGAAGACGATCGATCTGGACAACGACCTCGCGGGTCAGTTCGCCGCCCTCAGCACGGAAGCGGAGGACCTGAGCTTTTAGGAGGAAAAATGCTTGACAGCAAAGGGTTCGACCTGTGGGCCGACGGTTACGACAAAAAGTGTGAATTTAAGCGAAGAAAGCGGCGAGTACCCATTTGCGGGTTATAAAAAGGTTCTGGGCGAAATCTACCGCCGTGTGCGGGAACGGGATGGTATCAGCGTGCTGGACATCGGTTTTGGCACCGGAGTGCTGACATCCCGGCTCTATGACGCCGGCTACCAGATCACGGGCATCGATTTTTCGGAGAAGATGATCGGCATTGCAAGGCGTAGGATGCCAAACGCGCTTCTGATCCAGTGGGATTTTTCAAAAGGCCTTCCGAAAGGGCTTGAAGGGCGGCACTTTGACGACATCGTCAGCACATATGCTCTGCACCACCTGACGGATGCGGAAAAACCCGGATTTGTCCGGACGCTTTCCGGCCTGCTCAGGCCGGGCGGAAGGATTTTGATCGGAGACGTTTCCTTTACGACGCGGCGGGAGCTCGAACTGTGCCGGGAGAAATACGAAAAATTCTGGGATCCCGGCGAATATTATTTCGTCGCGGAGGAACTGGAAAAATCCCTGGGGAACGGATTCGCCTGCGAATACCGGAAACTGTCGCACTGCGCGGGTGTCCTGTCCGTCGTTACGGCATAAACAGCAAAGAAATACAGCGGGAAAGTTGGAGGTTTAAAAATGGCAGAACTCATAGCGGGAATGAAACGGACAAATTACTGCGGCAGCCTGAGGGCCGCCGACGCGGGAAAAGAAGTTGTCGTCTGCGGCTGGACGCAGCGCCAGCGCGACCTCGGGCAACTCATCTTCATCGACCTGCGCGACCGCACCGGCATCGTACAGCTCGCGTTCGACGAGGCATCCGACCGGGAAGTGTTCAAAAAGGCGTTTTCCGTCCGTGCCGAATACGTGCTTGCGGCACGGGGCAGGGTAAGGGAGCGTTCTTCAAAGAATAAGGATATCCCTACGGGCGACGTCGAGATTGCCGTGGAGGAGCTGCGCATTCTCGCGAAAAGCGAGACGCCGCCGTTCGCCGTGGAGCGCGATTCCAACGTGAAGGAAGATATCCGCCTGAAATACCGTTATCTCGACCTGCGCCGCCCCGATCTGCAGGACAACCTTATCAAACGGCACAGGATCGTCAAGGTCGCCCGCGATTATTTCGACGGCAACGGCTTTTATGAGGTCGAAACGCCGTGCCTGATCAAATCCACGCCGGAGGGCGCGCGCGACTATCTCGTACCCTCGCGGATGTTTCCGGGCAGCTTTTTCGCGCTGCCGCAGTCACCGCAGCTTTATAAGCAGCTTCTGATGCTTTCCGGCTTCGACCGCTACATGCAGGTGGCCCGCTGTTTCCGCGACGAGGACCTGCGCGCCGACCGTCAGCCGGAATTCACGCAGATCGACTTCGAGATGTCCTTCGTCACGCAGGAGGACGTTATGGCCATTGCGGAGGGATTCATCCGCGACGCCTATAAAAGGGTGCTGGATACCGACATCACGATCCCGCTGCCGCGCATGACGTGGACGGAGGCGATGAACCGTTTCGGCTCCGACAAGCCGGACCTGCGCTTCGGCATGGAGCTTGTCGACCTGAGCGAAACGCTGAAGGGGACCTCGTTCCGCGTGTTCGCGGGCGCGCTTGCCGGGGGCGGAAGCGTGCGCGGCATCGCGCTCAAGGGTAAGGCGGATGAGCTCACCCGCAAGGAGATCGACAAGCTCGGCGAGTGGGTCAAGTCCTATGGCGCCAAAGGCCTCGCATGGACGCGCCTCGCTTCGCAGGGCGAATCCTCGTCCTATGAAAAGTTCCTCTCGCCGGAGGAAGTCTCCGCCGTGCGTTCCGCGCTCGGCGTCCAGGCCGGCGACGTGATGTTCCTCGTGGCGGACGGCGAGAAAAAGGTCGTGTTCGACACGCTCGGCGCGCTGCGCTGCGAGCTTGCCCGCCGTTTCGGCCTGATCGACCCGAAAAAGATCGCCCTGCTGTGGATCACCGACTTCCCGATGTTCGAGTACAGCAAGGAAGAGAACCGCTGGACGGCCATGCACCATCCGTTCACCATGCCGCGCGCCGAGGACCTCGACAAACTGGAGTCCGACCCCGGCAGCGTGCTGGCCTACGCCTACGACATGGTGCTCAACGGCAACGAGATCGGCGGCGGTTCCATCCGCATCAACGACAGCGAGCTGCAGAGTCGTATGTTCCGCGCGCTCGGCATCACGCCGGAGCAGGCAAAGGTGCGGTTCGGCTTCCTGACCGACGCGTTCCGCTACGGCGCGCCGCCGCACGGGGGCATGGCGTTCGGCCTTGACCGCCTCGTGATGGTCATGCTGGGCCTCGACAGCATCCGCGATGTGATCGCGTTCCCGAAGGTTGCTTCCTCCGCCGAGCTGATGAGCGACGCCCCGACCGAAGTGGACGCCCAGCAGCTCAGCGAACTCGGCCTTTCGATCCTTCCGCGGCGTGACGCCGCCGTCGATCCCCGCCTCTAGGCGAGGCGGAAGCTTCGGGTTTGCGTGGCGGGAGGGTTCGGGGAAGCTCCCGGCCGGGATTTCGCATAAGTGAAGCGGCTCAGGGGTAACGCGAATGCGCCGCGCAGCGAGTGCATCCGCATGGGGCCCCGGTTCCGCGTAAGCGGTGCGCAGTTCCGGCCGGAATTAGGAACGTAAGCCGGACTTTACCACCGAAGGAGGTGTGAAGCGTGCAGAAGATCAATTATCAGAAGGTGCTCGACGGCATCCTCGCTTCGCTCGGCAGCGACGGGGCCGGCGCCGCGCCGACGCTGCTGCTCCACGCCTGCTGCGCCCCGTGCAGCAGCTATGTGCTGGAATATCTCGCGCAGTATTTCAAGATCACGCTTTTTTACTATAACCCGAACATTTCCCCGGAAGAGGAATACCGCAAGCGCGTCGCCGAGGTGCGCAGGCTGCTTTCGCGGCTGCCGGTCAAATATCCGGTGTCGCTGCTGGAGGGAAATTACGACCCGCAGCGTTTTTTTGAGATGGCGAAGGGCCGCGAAACGGAACCGGAAGGCGGCGGGCGGTGTGCGCTTTGCTATGAGCTGCGCCTGCGGGAAGCGGCGCAGGAGGCGAAGAGACGAGGTTTCGACTGGTTCACCACCACGCTTTCCGTCAGCCCGTACAAGCACGCGCAGACGCTCAACGGGATCGGCTCGGAATTGGAGAAGGAGTACGGCGTGCGCTATCTGCATTCCGACTTCAAAAAGCGTGGAGGGTATCAGCGTTCCATCGAGCTTTCGCATCTCTACGGCCTTTACCGGCAGAACTACTGCGGATGCGTGTTTTCCATGCGGCAGGCGGGAATGCCGGAAAGAGCCGAAATACAACAGGAAAAAGGAAAGGGGACCAAAACAGATGGAAAAACAGAAGATCGTGCCGTTCTATACGGCGGAAGGAAACCGGTATGATACGATGGAGTACCGCAGGTGCGGGAAGAGCGGCCTGAAGCTGAGCGCCGTCTCGCTAGGGCTGTGGCACAACTTCGGCGGATACGATTCCTTCGAAAACAGCCGCGCCATCGTGCGCCATGCGTTCGACCTCGGCATCACCGTGTTCGACCTTGCGAACAACTACGGCCCGCCGTACGGCTCGGCGGAAGAGACGTTCGGCCGCATCATGAAAAAAGACATGCGCCCCTACCGCGACGAGATGGTCATCACCTCGAAGGCCGGCTACGACATGTGGCCCGGCCCTTACGGCGACCACGGCTCTCGCAAATACCTGCTTGCAAGCCTCGACCAGAGCCTCGCGCGCATGGGCCTCGATTATGTGGACATTTTCTATTCGCACAGGATGGACCCGGAAACGCCGCTGGAGGAGACGATGGGAGCCCTTGCGACCGCCGTGAAAAGCGGGAAAGCCCTCTACGCCGGCATCTCCAACTACGACCCGCCGACGGCGGAAAGAGCCGTGAAGATCCTGGCGGATATGGGCGTGCACTGCCTGATCTGCCAGTCGCGGTACAACATGCTCGACCGCGGCGTTGAGACGGCGGGCCTGTTCAGGACTGCTGAGAGCTGCGGCTTCGGCATGACCGCGTTCAGCCCTCTGGCGCAGGGCGTCCTGACCGGCAAGTACGACAACGGAATTCCGAAGGGCTCCCGCGCGGACGGAAGGTCCTTTTATATGTCGAAGGACTTCATCACGCCGGAAAAGGTCGCGAGGGTGGAAAAGCTCGGGGCTGTCGCGCGCCGCCGCGGCCAGACCACGGCCCAGTTCGCGCTGAGCTGGATCCTGCGCGTGCCGGTCATGACGAGCGTGCTGATCGGCGCGAGTTCGCCCGAACAGCTCGACGAAAATGTGCGCGTGTTGGAGCATCTTGCATTTTCCGACGAAGAACTCGCCGAAATCGGGAATATATTAAAGTAAAACGGAACTTCTGCTTTGACGGGCCGGATCCTTCCGGCGGACGGAGGCGGCGCAATGAAAAGGCGTGTCGGCATTCTTCTGGCGATCCTGATCCTGTCGGTCCCTGCGGGCTGCAAGAAAGCTGCTTCGCAAAATCCGGGCGGCGCGGCGGGCTCCTTCCAGACCGCCTCTTCACAAGCGGCCGTGTCGTCGGCCGGAGGCGCTGTTTCCGCCGGGATCGGGCTCCAAAAGGGCGAAGCCGTGCAGTTGGCCGGCGAAAACAGCGATTTTGAGCTCAAGGACATCGATTTTCTGAACGACAACACCGGATGGATGATCCAGAGCCGGTACGACGCCGGTTCTGATTCCTACCATTCGCAGCTCCTTTCGACGGCGGACGGCGGTGAAAGCTGGCAGAAGGTCGGGACCGACGGCCTCGCGCTCGATACGGTTTTCTTTATCGGGCCAAAAGAAGGATGGGCTGTTTCACAGGAAGCCGTTTCGTCCGCGAAATCCGCGAACGGTTCACCCGCGCCGTTCCGATATCGCATCCTCCATACGGAAGACGGCGGGCGGAGCTGGGCCGTCCAGTGGAGGAGCAGTTCCGACGAACCCGGAGATTCCGGAACGAAGCCGGAGCTGTGGGCGGCGGACGCCCGGTCGGCGGTTGCGCTGGCCGGAGGCAGCTTGCTGAAAACAGCCGACGGCGGGAAGACGTGGGCCGCGGTTTCGTTCGGGGCCAAAGGATTTGTCCCGGAGTGCTTCGCGTTTTCCGATGCGAAAACGGGCTGGGTTGCTGGGGTATCCGATGAAAAGGGCAGCGTTTCCGTCTTTCAGACCCCGGACGGCGGGAAAAGCTGGAAGCATCAGTTTCGGAAAAAGCAGGATGCGGGTTCGGCCGGCGCAATCGGGATCGATTTTCTCAACGGCAGGGAAGGCTGGCTTCTGACTTCGGATATGTCCACCATGGAGGGGGAGCTTTTCAGCACGGCAAACGGCGGCGTGAACTGGCAGCCGGTCGGAGAGATCAGGATCGCCCGCCCGTACGCCGAGGGCCTGTGCTTCAGCGACGCCAGGACCGGATGGATCCCGTTCGACGCCGGCCCGGGGCCGATCGACGGCGGGCTTTCCGTCACGCGCGACGGCGGAAAGAGCTTTCGGCTCGTTGGGGAAACCGGCGGCAGCAATGTTGAGACCCGGAAGATCACCAACGCGCGGGAGATTGTGTTTCGGACCGCGAAGTCCGGCTGGGCCGTCGGGAACGCCCCAAATTACGGGGACTACCTGCTCCGCACGCAGGACGGCGGGCAGACCTGGGAGCAGCTTTATCCGAAGCCGGGGCCGGTTTCAGATATCTCTTTCACGGACGCTCAAAACGGCTTCGGTCTCGGGGAGCTCGCCGACGAGAACGCGCTGCTCGCGACGCGGGACGGCGGGCAGACCTGGGCCGCGGTTTTCAGCTTCGCGGGAACCTGTCAGGCCGAAAGGATCTCTTTCATCAGTCCGACGGAAGGCTGGACCCTCGCCTATGGGGTCGATTCGGACGGCGTGGAAAATTCGCAGACGGTGCTGCACACGTCCGACGGCGGAAAGACGTGGAGCAGCACGGGGAGTTTTCCGGCGTATGCGACGGCCCGCTATTTCCGCTTCTTTGACGCGGAAAACGGCGTCGCAGTGCAGGAAGGCGCGGAATACCGCCTGAGCCGCACGTCTGACGGCGGGAAGACATGGAGCCCGTCCTCCGGAAGCTTCGGAAACGGCGCCCTTGCCGATCAGGCCGAGCTCGGCCGTCTCTCCGGCGACAAGACGAAGTGGCAGTATCCGTCTTCCGCTCTGGCGAATACGGGCGGCATAGCCGCCGTTCTTCTGCCCGCTGGAAAAGGGATGGTCCTGGCGGAGACGCCGCCAGGCGGATCGGCCGGGCGCTTTGAGCTGCTGACGGCCTCGGACGGCGGGAGCACATGGGACCAACATCTTTTTCCGGAGGAACTCAGCGAGGATACGTTCGAGGACCCTTTGAACGAGTGTAAAATGCAGTTTGCCGACGGCGCGCACGGCTGGATCCTGACCAGCCACGGGATGCTGTCGACGCAGGACGGCGGCCGGACCTGGGTCTGGCGCTGATTTCCGGCCCGGACCGGCGGGGAAACCCGTGGGCTTTGGGAGAGTGATTTGCTGCACTATATATTGTGCTGAAAACTTTGTTGAAAACAATATATTGACTTTTACTGGATATGGAGGTATAATCGGAATCACTCACGATTCCGATTATACCTTTTTCGTCTGTATCCAATCGCGGGCACAGCCTGTTTCGGCCCGCCGCACAGTTGGGGGCTGCCCGGGACTGCGCGCCGCTTACGCGGAACCGGGGCCCCATGCGGACGTGCACTCGCTTGGCGGCGCATTCGCGTCACCCCTGAACCGCGGCGCTTGCCGTAGTACCGGCAGCCCGCCATATAGAGCGCGGGAAGCATTCAGCCGTATTTGGCGGGACAGTATGGGGAATGCCGTGATCTGAAAGTTAAAAAATAGAAAGAGGAGAACAGCGATGGCAGAGAAAATCAAAAAGCGCAACGGGGCGGTGGTCGATTTCGACCCGCTGAAGATCCGGAACGCAATTTTCAAGGCGAACCGCGCCGTAGAGGACGAGACGATGTCCGACGCGGTGCTTGACCGCCTGACCAAGGAGGTTTCCGGCAGGTTCGGCGGAAAAACCGTCCCCACGGTCGAGCAGGTGCAGGATGCCGTCGAGGAACGGCTGATCGCCGCCGATTTTGCCAAAACCGCAAAGGCCTACATCCTTTACCGCGCGGAGCATGCGAAGATCCGCCAGGCGCAGGGCGACTTGATGGATATCTACCGCCAACTGACCTTCCGCGATGCGAAGGATGTCGACCTGAAGCGCGAAAACGCCAATATCGACGCCGACACCGCCATGGGGACCATGCTGAAATACGGTTCCGAGGGCTCCAAATATTTCATCAATAACTACATCCTTCCGAAGGATATCGCGGAAGCCCATATCGGCGGCGACATCCATATCCACGACGAAGATTTCTATATGCTGACCGAGACCTGCTGCCAGATCGATCTGCTTAAGCTGTTCCGGGACGGCTTCTGCACCGGCCACGGCACCCTGCGCGAGCCGCAGGACATCAGTTCCTACACGGCGCTGGCCTGCATCGCCATCCAGGCCAACCAGAACGAGATGCACGGCGGGCAGAGCATCCCGAATTTCGACTACTCCATGGCGCCGGGCGTCGCGAAAACGTTCCGCAAGGCCTATTTTCAGGAACTGTCGAAGTTCTTCCAGATCACCCACGGCATGAATGGCGCCGACGCCGACGCGCTCGTACGGGCCGTCCGCGACGGTCTCGGCGACGGGATCACCATGGCGGGCGCCGCGGAATACGGCGAGAAGCTTGCGGCGTACCTGCCGGAGCACCAGCGCGCGGGCGGCTTCGAGCCGATCCCGGAGGAAGAAGCCCAAAAAGCGCACGCGTTTACCGTGCGGAGCGCCACCTCCATCACCGACCGCAGGACCTTCCAGGCGATGGAGGCCCTCGTGCACAACCTCAACACCATGAATTCCCGTGCGGGCGCGCAGGTGCCGTTCAGCTCGCTGAACTACGGCACCGACACGTCCCCGGAAGGCCGCATGGCCGTACGCAACCTGCTGCTCGCGACGGACGCCGGCCTCGGCGAGGGAGAGACGCCGATCTTCCCGGTGCAGATCTTCAAGGTCAAGGAGGGGGTCAGCTACAACCCCGGCGACCCGAACTACGACCTGTTCAAGCTGGCCATCAAAACGAGCGCGAAGCGCCTGTTCCCGAATTTCAGCTTCCTCGACGCGCCGTTCAACCTCCAGTATTATAAGCCGGGCGATTACGACAGCGAAGTCGCGTACATGGGCTGCCGCACCCGCGTGATGGGCAACGTGCACGACCGGGAGAAGGAAGTCACCTGCGGCCGCGGCAACCTGAGCTTCACTTCGGTCAACCTGCCGCGCATCGGCATCGAGGCCAGGGGCGACGTCAAAAAATTCTACGAGATCCTCGATTCCCGCATCGACCTCATCATCCGCCAGCTTCTGCACCGGTTCAAGATCCAATGCTCGAAAAAGGTCTTTAACTACCCGTTCCTGATGGGCCAGGGCGTCTGGCTCGGCAGCGAAGACCTCGGCTGGACCGACAGCGTGGACGAGGTGTTGAAGCACGGCACGCTAAGCCTCGGCTTCATCGGCCTTGCGGAGACGCTGAAGCTGCTGACGGGCAAACATCACGGCGAAAGCGAAGAGAGCCAGAAGCTAGGTCTTGAGATCGTCGGCCATATGCGGAAACGCATGGATGACGAATCGGAGAAGACAGGACTCAACTTCACGCTGCTGGCGACGCCCGCCGAGGGGCTTTCGGGGCGCTTCGTGAAGATCGACCGGCAGAAATACGGGCTCATCCCCGGCGTCACGGACCGCGAGTACTACACCAACTCCTTCCACGTGCCGGTGTATTACCCCATCTCCGCGTTCAAAAAGATCAAGCTGGAAGCGCCGTATCACGCCCTGACCAACGCGGGGCACATCAGCTATGTCGAGCTGGATGGCGACACCACGAAAAACCTTGAGGCGTTCGAGGCCGTCATCCGCTGCATGAAGGAAAGCGGCATCGGCTACGGCGCCGTCAACCATCCGGTCGATCGCGACCCGGTGTGCGGCTACAACGGCATCATCGACAACGAGTGCCCCAAATGCCACCGCCACGAGGAAGAGGACGGCCCGAAGTTCGAACGCATCCGCCGCATTACCGGCTATCTTGTGGGCACCATGGACCGCTGGAACGACGCCAAGCGCGCGGAGGAACGGGACCGCATAAAGCATGGAGTATAAACTGAGGATCAGCGGAATCGAGCCGGAATCCATTGTGGACGGGAAGGGCTTCCGCTACGTGGTGTTCACGCAGGGCTGCCCGCATAACTGCCCCGGCTGTCATAATCCGGAGACTCACCCGTTCAGCGGCGGCAGAGAGGTTGAGATCGGGCAGATTTTCCGGGAGGTCTGCGAGAACCCCCTGCTGCGGGGCGTAACGTTCAGCGGCGGCGAGCCGTTCTGCCAGCCGGCCCTTCTTGCGGAGCTCGGACGCATGGTGCATGAGCGCGGCATGGACGTGACCACATTTACCGGCTTTCTGTACGAGGAACTGCTGGCAAAGCATGACCCCGATATCGACGCGCTGCTGGCCCGGACGGATACGCTCATCGACGGCCCGTTTCTCCTGGCCGAGCGCGATCTGTCGCTGCGGTTCCGTGGCAGCCGCAACCAGCGGGTGATCGACATGAACGCGACAAGACGGGAAGGAAAAGTCGTGCTGGACCCGGAGGCGTGAAAGAATCGCAGGCGGCGGAGAGATCCGCCGCCTTTTCCTTGTAAATCTGCGTCGGACGTGGTAATATGAGTGTAAACTTGGTAAGTATTTCCGTTCCAGGGGGCGGGTTGCGTTGCACGTCAGACGGATGGTCCTCCCAAAGATCAAAGTACGCATGTTCGGTGATTTTTCCATATCGGTCAACGGCAAAAAATTTACAAATTTCAAGGGAAATACAAAGCGTGTATGGCTGCTTGTGCAGTATCTGTTGGTGCACCGCCACGAGGCGGTGTCCATCGATACCCTGGTCTCGGACCTTTGGAACGGCAATCTGTGCGGCGACCCAAAAAATGCGCTGAAAAACCTTGTCTACAGGGCCAGAAGTCTTCTGAAGGAGCTTTCCGGCAACAGCCGGCTGCAGTTTATCGAGTTTGCAGACGATACCTACCGCTGGAACAACCGGTACGAATGCGAGATCGACAGCGAGCAGTTCCTTGCGTTTTTTTACCGGGGCGAGAACTCGCATACCGACGTGGAGCAACGCGCGGCGTACTACCGCGAGGCCGTAGGGCTGTACGTCGGGCCCTTTCTCGAGAAATCCTCCTATGACGAGTGGGTCGTGCAGAAGGCCGGCGAATACGCGGAAATCTATAAAAAATGCGTGGAGAACTTGTGCGACATCTTATTCTCCATGCGGAATTACGCGGAGGCGGACGAGGTCTGCCAGAAGGCTCTGCAGCGCCAGCCGTACGAGGTGCTTTTCTACAGGCTTCTGCTGCAGGCCTGCGTGGGGGACGGCAGACGCAGCGAGGCGCTGTCGCACTACATGTTCGCAAAGGAGCTGTTTGCTCGCAAGTTCCACGTCGATATTTCTTCGGCGCTGCAGCCGTTCTACAGCCAGCTTGTCAACAGCGGCGGCTGCGTGGAAACGAACCTGGACGCGATCAAGGCCGACCTGAGGGAACAGCAGAGGGACCCCGGGGCCCTTTTTTGCGATTACGACCTTTTCCGCACGGTTTACCGCATGCAGATGCGCACTTCGCAGCGGACGGGCATAAAGGCGTTTCTCGCCCTGTTTTCCCTCAAGGCCGTGCCGGAAGCGGACTCGGGCGATGCGATGTACCGCGCCGCGGGGAAACTGCGGGAAGCGGTCGTCACCACCCTGCGGGCGGCGGATGTGGTCACTTCGTACAGCTCCGCCCAGTTCCTCGTGCTTCTGTCTTCCGTTTCGTACGAGGACGCGGCGGGCGTGGTCGAGCGGATCGAGAAGAGTTTCCGGTTTTCCTGCCGCAGCGGCGAGGTGGAGATGAAGGCCGAGCTTGCCCCCCTCGACTGAGGCAGGCTGAACCTGCACGTGCAGCCCGCCGTGAGGGTACCGCCGCGCGCGCGCAAGCCCGCGGTGGTACTTAAGCCGAATCAGAAAAGTAATAACTACAGTCGCTGGATTCTTATAAAGCAATAAAACGGACTACCCTTCCCACGGGGTACGTCCGTTTTTTGTTTGTGCTGATCGTGAAGGCCGCAGGCCCGAAAGGCGCATGCTTCTATTTCTTTCGGGTGAACGTGTTTTTGTCCAGATACAGGGTGTTTCCATCGATCCGGAACGTGTACGTGTCCACAACGTCCTTTACCAGAACACGGTAACGGATGGTGATCTTATCGCCGTCCGTCGTGTAAGTTCCGCTGAAAGTGCCTTTTAAAGGCCCGACCTTGAGCGCCGAGATTTTCATTTTTCCGCCCGACTGGAACTGATATTCCGTCAGGCCGTAGCTGTCTTTCCACGTGCCTACAAGCACATCGGCGGCGGCGGGCTTTGCTGGCTGGCAGCCGAACGCCGGCAGCAGCAGGAACAGCGTAAGCAGCAGCGCAAGGACCTTTTTCAGCATGGATTCATTCCTCCCCCGCGTGGCAAGCCAATTCTAACACTTTTCCGCCGCGGCGGCAAGTCATTTTTTGTTGAAAAGAGAAAAGCGCAGGCCCACGACGCTTTCCGGCAGGCCGGAAAGGCAGGCAATCTGCTGCAGGGACAGCGGGTCGTAGCTGCGGGCCCAGTCGTCAAGGTTCGGGTCTATCAGCAGGCAGGCGGCGAAAAGGTCCGCCTGCCGTTCGTAGCGGGGAAGGCACAGGTCGGTCAGGTCGGAGATGATCTGCGCGTTCATGCCCGGGTGCAGCAGGATATGCCCCAATTCATGCGCGCAGCAGTACCGGCTTTCCGGTTCGCCCAGAACGCTGTTCAGCAGGATGATGGAATCCCCCGCTTCGGTTTGGAAGTACAGCGCGCGGGTCACTTCGGGCAGTTCCGGCCTCTGGACGCGGATGTCGAGGCAGTCGCAGAGCTCGAACGGCGAGGAAGTCCCGTAGCGGCGGGTCAGGCGATGTGCGAGGTCCGAAATATGATTCACTTTCGAGTCACCGCCGGTTTATTTTTTCCCGGAAGAGATGGCGGCCGCCACACGGATGGCATTGACCAGCTTTTCGCGGTCCGACGCGGTCATGGGCGCGCCGTGGAACATCAGGCCGGGCTGGCGCTCCAGCGTGCGCGCGAAACTGTCGATTACGTCGCTGACCTCGTGAGGCGGTTCGACCCCCAGCAGCTCGTCCGTGCTGCAGTGCAGTATATCGGCCAGCCTGGTGAGCGTCTGCGCGTCGGGTTCGCGCCTGCCCTGCTCGTACATTCCCACCGCCGAAGGCGAAACGCCGAGCATGTGCGCAAGCTGGGCCTGCGTCAGGCCGCGTTCCGAACGAAGATGCTTCATCCTGTCTTTCAACATAACGATCGCCTGCCTTTGCACGACATTATATCACACAATACGTGTTGATACAAGAGATGGTTTTCCCGTGCCGGGCATGAGTCCCGTTTTTGATACTCATGGGATAGAATGGGTAATTTCCGTCTTGATATTGGAAATATGACGTGTTACTATAAAAAAACAGCGATTGCACCGTGTGGGTAGCGAAAAATTTTACTTATTATATACACGTATTGTGTATATTAAAGGAGGACGAGCAGAGTGGATTATCGAAATTGGGGACGGGAGTATTTGCGGGAAGCCGCCATGCTGAGGCGGTACCTGGAACCTCTGCGCAGGGAACTGAAGCGCGTTTCGGGCCAGGACGCCATCCTGCTGTACCGGCGGATTTACATGCTGAACGAAATGTATCTCGAATGCCTGCATACAGGCAATGAACTTGTGAAAAGGGGTGAAAGTATTGAGGCGCGGACCGGATTTAAGCCTTGATCTGTTCGGCGACCGCCTGCCTCTGCCGGCACAGGCGAAAGACGACGGCGGCGAGCACCGCAGGATGCTCCGCATCCTGCGGGAAGCGGAACGCGGGGAACTGACCGGGCGCCAGCGCGAATGCGTTCGCCTGCATTACGGCGAGGGCAAAAGCGTCGGCGAGGTTGCGGAATGTCTGGGCATCACGGCACCAACTGTTTCAAAACATCTGAAAAAAGCGCGGGCGCGCCTTGCAAGGGTCCTGGGGTATTATTTCCCGAGGGTCCGTCGGTGAACGCTCCTGTCCGCTTTTACGTCCCCTAAGGGAACAGTGGGGAGCAAGATATCAATCATGCTATAAAATAAACTATAGGTTTAAAACAATTATTCATGTTTTTGACAATCGCCGGCGTATTTGTCAAACATTTGATTTGCTCTTGAAACCTTGCCTCAACCATGCTAAACTACAATATCATTGAATAGAAGTGTTCATGCCGTTTTGCCGCCCGGCGGTTTTTCGCCGGGGGAATTGTCCCTGCGCGGAAAAACGGCCCCTTGCCGCGCTCTCTCCAGGGTGGAATGTCGGTGCAGTTCCGGGGGCGGCGTGACCTTTTTGAAAGAATTTGCTTTTCCGGAGATACTATGCAATATCGTAAGTGTTTGTCCTGGTTGAAGAAAAACCTGTTTTCCATTCTGACCATCGCACTTTCGTTCGGGATTCTGGGTGCCTTTCTTTCCACGCAGGACGGGATGCGCAATTTCCGCTATGCGGGCGAACGCTTCCGAAGCGGCTGGCTCGTCTGGATCGCGTTCGGGGTAGCTGCGGGCTGGCTGCTGGAAAGTTTTGTTCTGCACCTGTTCTGCCGGCACATCGACAGGCGCTGGACGTTCGGCCGGTCCTTTTATGTGGGCATGGTCGGGCTGTTTTACAGCGCGCTGACCCCTTTTTGCATGGGCGAGCCGATGGAGATCTACAACATGTCCAAAATGGGGATGGACGCCGGCGAGGCGAGTTCCGTCATCGGGGTCAAATCGCTTGTGCACCACGCGGCCATGCTTGTGTACTCCCTGTTCCTCATTTCGCTGCGGCTGCGGTATTTCCAGACGCGTGTCAGCAACTTTTCCTTTCTGGCGCTGTTCGGTCTGCTGACCAACGCCGTATTCATTGCGATGGTGCTGTTGTTCATCCTGAAGGAAAGCGCCGCCGACGCCGTGCTGCGAACGGCCGTAAGCATCCTCGACCGTCTCAAAATGAAAAAACTGTCCCGCAGGTTCTACGACAGCGTGCACGGCCAGCTCATCGTTTTCCACGACTGCTCGAGGCGGATGGGCAAAGCCGGCCTTTTGTATCTTTGGGCGTCCCTGCTGACCCTAGTGCAGATCACGGCTGCGAGTCTCATTTCTTATTTTGTGTACAGAAGCTTCGGACTGAGGGGCGAGTCCGTGCTGACGATGGTCGCCGCGGATACGTTCGTAACGATGGTGGCGACGTTTGTGCCGCTTCCCGGTTCTTCCGGCGGGATGGAAGGCGGCTTTTACCTGTTTTTCCAGGAGTTTTTCGGGGCGGCGATCGTGCCCGCAATAACGCTGTGGAGAGTGTCGACCTATTATGTGAATATTTTCTTCGGCTTTTTCATCGTAGCGGCCGGAAAAAGAAGATTCCGGCTGAACCAGGATGCGGTTTCACAGGCGTGACGCGAAGATATGCGGCGCGCCGTTAAGGACTGTCTTGAGAGGGTGCTCTGTAAAATATGCGAAAGAAAATCAAGTCGATTCTGATCGGCAAGGCCATAAAAAGCGCGGACAGCGAGACGGAAAAGTTTTCCGTGCTCTGGGGCCTTCCGATCCTTTCCAGCGATGCCATATCCTCCGTTGCATACGCCAGTGAAGAAATCCTCATCGTTCTGCTGCCGGTGCTCGGCGCCGCCTCTTACGGGCCTCTTATGGGCATCGCCGGGGCGATCGTACTCCTGCTGATGGTTCTTGTCTTTTCGTACCGGCAGACCATCGACTGTTACCCGCACGGCGGCGGTTCCTACAGCGTCGCGGGGGACAACCTGGGCAAGGTCCCCGGCCTTGTGGCGGCGGCGTCCCTTTCCATCGACTACGTTCTTACGGTCGCGGTCAGCACCTGCGCCGGCACCGCGGCCATCACGTCCGCATTCCCGGAACTGCTGCCGTACCATGTGGAGCTGACGCTGCTGCTCATTCTGATGCTGACCATCGGCAACCTGCGCGGGATCCGCGAGTCGTCCCACCTGTTCGGCACGCCGACCTACCTCTTCATCTTTTCCATTCTGGTCATGATCGTCACGGGCCTTGTCAGGACGCTCGTGCTGCATCAGATCCCGGCCCCCGCGCCGGTTCCGGCGCAGATGAGCGGGCAGGTCAGGGATGTTTCGGTCTTCCTTATCCTGAAGGCATTTTCATCAGGCTGCACGGCCCTGACGGGCGTGGAGGCCGTGAGCAACGGCATTCCGAATTTTCGGAAGCCGTCCCAGCCGCGCGCGAAAAAGGTCCTTATGCTTCTGGCAACGCTGGTTTTCTTCATTTTCCTCGGGGTCTGCCTGCTGGCGTCGCTTTATAAGACCACTTACAATCCGGACGTGACCGTGGTCGCCCAGATCGCCATGAGCGTTTTCGGCAAGAACAGCGTGATGTTCTACGTCATCCAGGTGACGACGGCGATGATCCTCATCATGGCGGCGAACACGGCCTTTGCCGATCTGCCGCTGCTGCTTTCGCTTCTTGCGAAAGACGGCTTCGTTGCCCGCACGTTTGCGAGCCGCGGTACAAGGCTGACCTTTTCGAACGGCATCCTGTTGCTGTTCATGCTCGCATCGATCCTGGTGATCGTATTCCGGGGCGAGACGCACCTGCTTATCCCGCTGTATTCCGTGGGCGTCTTCCTTTCCTTCACGCTGTCGCAGACCGGCATGTTCAAACGCTGGCACGCGCGAAAGGGTCCCAACTGGAAGCATAAGGCGTTCATCAACGGCTTCGGCGCCGTCATGACGGCCGTCACGGCGGTGATTGTCGCGGCGAACAAATTCCGCGACGGCGCATGGCTTGTCCTCATCCTGATCCCGCTGCTCGTGATCCTGATGCTGATGGTCCGCAGGCACTACAACAAGGTGCGCGACGACCTCGTCATTCCGGACGACGGGCGGCAGTTGATCGTCGACAAACCGCTGAAAAACTACATCATACTGCCCATCCAGTCGGTAAACAAGTCGTTCGTCAAGGCGCTCAATTACGCCATTTCCCTGAACGGGACCATCGAAATCTATCATATCAGCACCGACAAGGCCAAAACCGACCGGCTCAGGCGCCAGTATGAGCAGCTGAACGTGAGGTTCCCGCTGATTGTGGAGGAAGCGCCCTACCGCAACGTCAACGAGATGCTGCTTACCCATATCGACAGGCGCCAGCATCAGCTTCAGGAACACCAGATGCTCACGGTGGTTCTGCCGCAGTTCGTCATCACCAAGTGGTGGCACAACGCGCTTCACAACCAGACGTCTCTGCGGCTGAAATCTTCTCTTTACAGAATGCGCAACGTCGCGGTCATCACCATCCCGTTTATTTTCAACGAGTGACGGGCGGACTGTGGAAAAAGAATGCCCGGGCGGGTTTCCGTCCGGGCATTCTGAGTTATTTGAAGTTCCACGTGTAGTCCGGTGAGACCGAGCTTTTCTGCGCTGTTTCCATTGCGGGGGAGACGGAGCTCCACGGCTTTGCGGCCGTCGCGGGGGAAACCATGTTCGGTTTTGCGGCCGTGGCGCCGGAGACCAGCGGGTTGTTCGGGTTGTTC
>JAEZRH010000095.1 GCA_023412845.1 Bacillota bacterium | reverse complement strand
GCATCAGCGTCTGCCTGTGCGTCAGCCCGTTGTTGCAGAAGAATTCACCCAGAATTTTACCGTCCTTCACCAGAGCCGCGGAAGCAGCAACCGCCGACGAATCGACCGCAAGTATAATCAAAGGCCCATCCCTTCCAAAGTCAGAATACGCTGGTTTTCCGTTTCTCCCTGCCGCAGATGAATCCGTACGGCGTTTTCCGGCAGGGCGTTTTCAATGTTTTCGCTCCACTCGATGATCAGCACGCCGCCGGAGTCGAGGTAGTCGAAGAATCCGGTGGAATAGAGATCGTCCCATCCCTCGATCCGGTACATGTCGAAATGGTAGACCGGCAGCCTGCCGCGGTATTCGTGCACCAGGGCGAACGTAGGGCTTGAAACGCCGACGGTCACGCCCAGCCCGCGGGCGATGCCGCGGGTCAGGGCGGTTTTACCCGCGCCCATTTCTCCGAAAAGGGCGAGTACTTCTCCGCCCCCCAGCTTTTCTGCAATTTTTTCGCCAAGCGCTTCGGTCTCTTCCGGAGACCGGGTTATAAATTCACGCATGTTCTCCACTCTTCTGCGTCAAAAAAGTCCGGTGATCCTGCCGTTTGCGTCCACGTCGATGTTTTCCGCGGCCGGATGCTTCGGCAGGCCCGGCATGGGCAGGATATCCCCGGCGTATGCCACGACAAAACCGGCGCCGTTGTTCAGCTTCAGGTCGCGGATCGTGATGGAAAAGCCCGTCGGCCTGCCGAGAAGCTTCGGATTGTCCGAAAGGGAATACTGCGTTTTTGCGATGCAGACGGGCAGGCTGTCGGAGCCGAACGCTTCGATCTCTTTCAGCGACTTTTTCGCCTGAGCTGAGAAAATAACTTTGTCCGCGCCGTAGATTTCGCGGCAGACCGTCGTGATCTTTTCCACGACGGGCGCATTGTCGGCATAAAGCGGATGAAACCGGGAAGGTGCTTCCGCCAGGGCGCATACTTTTTCCGCGAGGTCGACCCCGCCGGCGCCGCCTTTCGCGAACACTTCGCAAAGCGAAAATCCGGCTCCGTGCTCGCGGCAGTAGTCCTCGACATAGCCGAGCTCTTCCTCCGCATCATTTTCAAAACGGTTGATGGCAACGATAACGGGAACCCCGAATTTTTTGAGGTTCTCGATATGGGCGCCGAGATTGACGATGCCGGCCTTGAGAGCTTCAAGATTTTCAAGCGAGGTTTCCTGCTTCGGAACGCCTCCGTTGTACTTGAGGGCGCGCGCGGTCGCGACCAGAACCGCGGCGTCCGGTTTCAAGCCCGTAAGGCGGCACTTGATGTCCATGAATTTTTCAGCTCCGAGGTCCGAGCCGAAGCCTGCTTCCGTCACGCAGTAATCGCCAAGCTTCAGGGCAAGGCGGGTCGCTCTCACCGAGTTGCATCCGTGCGCGATGTTTGCGAAAGGCCCGCCGTGCACCAGGGCCGGCGTCCCCTCCAGCGTCTGAACGAGGTTTGGATTTACGGCATCCTTCAGGAGGGCCGCCATGGCCCCCTGCGCCTTGAGGTCGCGTGCGAAAACGGGCTGCCCGGTATAGGCATACCCGACAAGGATACGGCCCATGCGTTCTTTCAAATCACAGAGATCTTCCGCCAGACAGAAAGCGGCCATCACTTCGGTCGCAACGGAAATGCAGAACGAGTCCTGCCGCGGCACGCCGTTTGCCTTGCCGCCGAGACCGGTGACGATGCTGCGCAGCTGGCGGTCGTTCATGTCCATGCAGCGCGTCAGAAGGACCCTGCGCGGGTCGATACCGAGTTCGTTTCCCTGCTGGATGTGATTGTCCAGAAGCGCGCACAGCAGGTTGTTCGCGGAGGTGATGGCATGACAGTCGCCGGTGAAATGCAGGTTGATGTCCTCCATGGGTACGACCTGCGCGTATCCGCCTCCGGCGGCGCCGCCTTTTACCCCGAACACGGGTCCGAGGGACGGCTCACGCAGAGCCAGCACCGCTTTTTTGCCGATTTTGGCCATCGCTTCGGCCAGACCGATGGAAACGGTGGTTTTTCCCTCGCCGGCAGGCGTCGGATTGATCGCGGTGACAAGAATCAGTCTGCCGTCTTTTTTCGTGGCGAGCCGCCGGTACAGCCCGTCGTTCAGTTTTGCCTTGAACCTGCCGTACGGTTCCAGTTCGTTTTCCAGGATGCCGAGCTCCGACGCAATCTGCGCGACCGGTCTCAGCTTTGCCTGCTGGGCAATCTCAATATCAGAAAGCATTCTTAATTCCACACAGCCTTTGCACATAAATTCAGGCGTTGATAAAGTCGCGTAGCCGCAAAATCGCGGTGCGATTTTGCTTGGCTGCGGTTGGATGCACCTGTAAATTTTGGCCGCATACACAAAATATGTTTCCTCATTTACAGATTTACCGCCTTGCCTTGCGCGATTTCTCGACGCCTGACAAGCTTTTCGACACCCTTATGGATTTGATAAATTATCAGCATTATAGCATATTCCGTCGAAATAGAAAATACCGGCTGACAATAATTGCAGATATCTTGCATGTTTTGCCGATCCATTCTATAATGGGCTCTGTGAGGTGAAGTCATGCGGGTATTGAAGTCAATAACCAATTATTTAAAGCGTGCAGATAAATTTTACTGGTTTGTCATGCTGGCCGTTTCGGCGTACAGCCTGCTGCTGATCCGAACGGTTCCGGCCGATACCAGCGGCAAAAGCTATTTTGCGACCATGCTGCTGGCCGTGGCGCTGGGCTATATCGGCGCGGTCGTATTCACTTTGATCGATTACCGCGAGATGGCCAGTTTCTGGTATCTCATCGCCGGTTTCTGCATCTTTTTGATGCTGTATACCCTTAAATTCGGCAATGCCGTGACCAGCACCGGCGGGGTCAACGCGAGGGCGTGGATCAGCCTGGGCGGCACGTCGTTCCAGCCGAGCGAGCTTGTCAAAATCGGGTTTATGGTTACTTTTGCGAAGCATGTCACGGCTTTGCAGGAGCGCAGCCTGCTCAAATCGCCGCTCCACATCCTGCTGCTGGCCTGCCACGCGCTGATCCCGATCGCCATCGTACAGGTCCAGGGCGATACCGGCGCGGGAATCATCTTTTTCTTCATGTTCCTCGCCATGGCGTTCGGCGCGGGGATACAGCACCGCCATTTCGCGGCTTTGTTCGCCGCCATCGGCGTTTCGCTGCCCCTAGCGTGGAAATATGTGCTGGCCGACTACCAGAAACAGCGGATCCTTGTGGCGTATCATCTGGATTCCAATACCGCGGCCGCACTGCAGTACGGGTGGCAGCAGATACAGGGAAGGACATCCATAGGCAGCGGAGGGTTGTGGGGCAGGGGGCTTTTCCAAAGCCCGCGCGTGAACAAGGGACTGGTGCCGGTGCAGCAGAGCGACTTCATTTTTTCCGTGGCCGGCGAACAGCTGGGGTTTATCGGCTGCTGCGCGGTGATCCTGCTTCTTTTGATCCTTTTGTGGAGGACCCTTCACATTGCGCGCCGCTCGCCTGATCTGCTGGGCAGTACGGTCTGCATGGGATTTTTCGGTATGATCGCGGCACAGATGATTTTCAACCTCGGCATGTGCCTGGATCTTCTGCCCGTCATGGGAGTGACGCTTCCGTTTTTCAGTTACGGCGGTTCTTCCGCACTTTGCCTGTACCTTGGCTTCGGCCTGGTGCAGAACGTCCATATGCACCGCAACGACACCGATAAAGTGACCCTGCGCCGGAAGATATGAGTCGAGAGGCCAAAAAAGCAGCCGCGGTCCCGGAAAAATCCGGAACTGGCTGCTTTTTTGTACGATACGGCCGATGGAACCGCGATTATTTTCCACCCTGATCGCGCTTTGAGACGGTCGCCTTTTCCAGCGTAATGACCCCTTCGTCGTCGTCGATCCCAAGCACGGCCCCCACGGCGGCTCCCTGGGGCAGTTCCGATGTAGGAATCGCGAAGTACTTTTTATCCGTGTCCGTGCAGATGGCGTAGATTCCTTCCATTCTGTCGATGGTAAGCGTTTTCATAAAAATTCCTCCCGTTTTTTCTGAGATCATTTTAACCGAAAGACAGAGATTTATTTTTCTGTTTTGACTGTTATGTTTTTCCCGTCCGTCATAAAGATCAGCGTACCGCTGACATCCGTCCGGAAAAAGGTGACGCCCGCGTCCGTCAGGCGTTGGAGCACGGCGAGCTTCGGCAGCTTGTTGGTGTCATAGCCGACGGAAATCGCGGCGTACCGGGGCTTTACCGCGTCCAGAAATTCCTGCGAGGTGGAAGTGCTGCTGCCGTGGTGGCCGACTTTCAGCACGTCGGCGGAAAGGTCGCGCCCTGCTCCCAGAAGCGTTTTTTCCTCCGGCGTTCCGGCGTCGCCCATCAGAAGGAACCGTACCGTGCCGTAAGTCAGTTTCAGAACGATGGAATTGTTGTTCGTATCTGCACCCGGCGTTACGGGGCCAAGCACCTGAACAAGGAACTTGCCTGCCCAAAAGGATTCCCCGGCTGAGGGGTGCTCTTCCTTGATCCCCTTCAGCTTCAGGACATTCTGCACGCTGCGGTATTCCTCCGTGGAGGGGATCAGCTGTTTCGGAACGTCGGGGCTGAGATAGCGCGCCGTTGGGAACGTCTGCAGGACGTCCGCAAGGCCGCCGATGTGGTCGTCGTCCGGATGCGTATTGACGACGGCGTCGAGGTCTGTAACGCCGCGCCGTTTCAGGTAAGCGGCGACCGACCCGCCGCGGTCGGCGGTTCCTCCGTCCACCAGCAGATCGTCTTCCCCGCACTCGATCAGAATGCTGTCCGCTTTTCCGACGTCCAGAACATGGATGGAAAGGGGAGCGGAATCGGCCGCGGCGGAAAAGTCGCGAAGCCCGAAAAAAGTGAAGACATTCCGCCACGTGTTTGCGGCGCCGCCGGGGATGCAGGCGGCCGCGATGCCGCAGACAGTGAACAGGGCGACAACGAACGAAAAAAGCCGCTTTTTCCGCTTCCCGGTCATTGCGTCAGGTTCCCGTTTCGCTCCGGCTGCGTCTTTTCATCTTCCTTACGCATGTTCATCTCGAGCCATTGCTGGTAAGTGATAAGAACCTGACGGGGTTTGGAGCCTTCCGGCGGACCGACGATGCCTTTCTGCTCCATTTCGTCCATCAGCCGGCCGGCGCGGGCGTATCCGAGGCGCAGCCGCCTTTGCAGGTAGGAAGTGGAGACCTGCCCTTTGTTTTCGATCGCGCACTTGATGGCGTCCGAAAGCATCGGGT
>JAEZRH010000011.1 GCA_023412845.1 Bacillota bacterium | reverse complement strand
AGGTAACTGTCCTGGACCGGCGCCGGCCCGATGCAGACGCTTTCGTCCGCCAGGCTGACATGCAGCGCGTCACGGTCGGCCTCGGAAAAAACCGCGACGGTGGAAATCCCCATCTCCTTGCAGGCCCGGATGATGCGGACGGCAATCTCGCCTCGGTTTGCAATCAGGATTTTGGAAAACAAGGCCGTCACTCCTTTTCAGGGGGAAGCAGCGCAAAAGAAAGCTCCGCGCTCACGGCCAATTCACCGTTTACGCTGCCTTTCCCCTTTGCAAAATAAAACGGGGGCCTGCTTTTTACAAGGCTGCACTCGATCTCAAGCGTATCGCCCGGCTGGACCTTATGTTTAAAGCGCACGTGTTCCAGTCCGGTAAACAGGGTAATTTTCCCCTTGACCTGGTCCGCCAGAAGCACGCAGCAGGTCTGAGCAAGCATCTCACACTGGATGACACCCGGAACGATCGGCATCCCGGGGAAATGCCCCTGCACGAACCACTCGTCGCCTTTGATGAAGCATCGGCCCGCCGCGAGGTTTTCTCCGCAGAGCTCCGCCTCGTCGATCAGCAGCATCGGTTCCCTGTGGGGCAATTTCTTTTTCAGTTCGTCTCTGTTCATCCTGATTCCGCCGTTTCTCCGCGCACGATAAACAATCTTTCCGGACGCTCCGCGCGGGTGAGCACCCAATGGTATCAAAGAACTTGCCATGAGTTTCCCAAAACTGTCCGGGCTGGGAAACCCTAGAATTTTAGCCAGCCGCACGCCCGGCTGTGGCCGCGGCGTGCCGTCAGGTTATGCCTGCCGGAGGCGGAAAAGCACCTGGCCGTATTCCACGATCGCCCCGTTGTCGGCACAGACCTCGGCAATCTCGCCGTCCTGATCCGAACTGATCTCGTTGAGCAGCTTCATGGCCTCTATCACGCAGATGACGTCGCCTTTTTTAACGGCGCTGCCGACCTTGACATACGGCTCCTGCTCCGGCGAAGGCGAAGCGTAAAATACGCCCACCATCGGGCTTTTGATCTCACGGAGATTTTCCGCCGCTTTCGACAGGCCGGCCGCGGGCTTTTCGTCCGCACCCGGCGCATAAGAAGAGGGCGGCAGCGCAGGCGTCAGGGCGACGCGCTTTTCAAGGCATATTTTTTGGGTTCCGTCGGTCACTTCGATCTTCGTCAGTTCCGCATCTTTCATGATCTGCGCAAGCGACCGGATCTCATCAAGATTCATCGAGGTTCCTCCCTTTTTCAGCGATGCTCTATTCCGCTTTCCGGAATACGAGGCAGGCGTTGTGCCCGCCAAACCCCAGATTTGTGGAGAGCGTAAAATCGAGTTCTGCTTTCTGCGCCGTATTGGGGACATAATTGAGGTCGCATTCCGGGTCCGGCACGCAGTATCCTATGGTCGGTGGGACGACGCCGTCTCTGAGCGCCAGAACCGCGGCGATCGCCTCGGCGGCGCCGGTCGCGCCCAGCATATGGCCGGTCATGGATTTGGTGGAGCTGATCAGCGCAGAGTAGGCCTGTTTTCCCAGCGCTTTTTTGAACGCTTCCGTTTCGGTCTTATCGTTCAGCTGCGTACCGGTCCCGTGCGCATTGATGTACAGCCTGTCGTCTGGATTGATACCCGCTTCTTTTACGGCTTTGCGGACCGCTTCCGCCGCACCGATGCCCTCCGGCTGCGGGGCGGTCATATGGTAAGCGTCGTTTGTGTCGCCGTACCCGCAGATTTCGGCATAGACCTTCGCGCCGCGCGACACGGCGTGTTCATATTCTTCAAGGATCAGGATCGCCCCGCCTTCGCCCATGACGAAGCCGTCGCGCTCAAGGTCGAACGGAATGGACGCGCGCGCCGGGTCTGCCGAAGTCGAAAGCGCCGTGCTGTTGGTAAAGCCTGCGATGGCAAGCCCGTTGATCGTCGCTTCCGAGCCGCCCGCGATGATCGCGTCCGCTTCGCCGCGCTGGATCACCCGGTACGCCTCCCCGATGGAATGGGACGACGTGGCACAGGCGGTGACAATGCACATGGAAGGCCCCTGCGCGTTTTGGGCGACGGCAATGTTGCCCGCGGCGATATTGGAAATCAGCTTCGGGATAAAGAACGGCGAAACACGCCTCGGCCCCAGAGTATTCAGCTTTGTGCATTCCTCGATGAAGGTCTGCATGCCGCCGATACCGGAGCCGACAAAAACGCCGAGACGCTCCGGCTCGACTTTGCCCCGTATCCCGCTGTCGTCCATCGCTTCCGCGGCGGCCGTCATGGCGTACTGACAGAAAAGGTCCGTCTTGCGCAGCATGGGTTTTTCAATGGAATCTTCCGGGTGGAAATCCTTCACTTCCGCCGCCAGTTTGACCTTATAATCCGCGGTGTCGAACTTTGTGATGGGTCCGATGCCGCAGGTTCCGGCGACAAGCGCCTGCCAGAAGGACGGCGCCGTGTTACCGACCGGCGTGATGGCGCCCATCCCTGTAATAACAACTCTCTTGTTCATTTGAACCCTCCCGATGGATTTTGGAAACCGCTGGTTTCCTAGATGCAAAGGCCGCCGTCCACGCGGATGACTTCGCCCGTGATATAGGCCGAATCCTCACCGGCAAGAAAAACGGCGAGGTTGGCGACATCTTCCGGTTTGCCCGCGCGTTTCATGGGGATGGAAGACACAATGGCATCCCGCGCCTTATCGCCAAGCTTCTGCGTCATATCCGTCTCGATAAAGCCCGGTGCGATCGCGTTGCAGGTCACGCCGCGCCCGGCCAGTTCCTTTGCGATGGTTTTTGTCAGGCCGATCAGTCCCGCCTTCGCGGAAGCGTAATTCGCCTGTCCCGCGTTGCCCGTCAGTCCCGCGACGGAGCTGATGTTGATGATCCTGCCCGTGCGGCGGTGGAGGAAATGGTGGTAGCAGTGGCGGATCATGTGAAAGGCGCCCTTGAGGTTCGTATCGAGCACCGCGTCGAAATCTTCTTCTTTCATGGTGACCGCGAGACCGTCCCGCGTGATCCCGGCGTTGTTGACAAGGATGTCTATCTTGCCGAAATCCCCGATGATCTCCTCCACTAGCGCTTTCGTCGCTTCGTAATCCGACACGTCGCACCGATACGCCCGGCATCGTACCGAATATCCGGAGGCTAGAGCGCAAGTTTCCTGCGCGGCCTTCTCGTTTCCGGCGAAAACCACGGCGACGTCCGCGCCGTTTTCAGCCATTTTCAGGGCGATTGCCCGGCCGATTCCGCGCGAGCCTCCCGTTACCACGGCCACCTGCCCGGT
>JAEZRH010000138.1 GCA_023412845.1 Bacillota bacterium | reverse complement strand
CTTTCTTCCTCAACAACGCCCTGATTTTCGCCCTGCTGGTCATGGTTGTGGTGGTGGCCATCATTTCGCCGAATTTCGTGCAGAACGACGTGCTGCTCGACATCCTGTCGCAGTCGTCGATTAAACTGATCATCGCGCTCGGCATCTGCATGACGCTCCTCATCGCGGGCACGGACCTTTCCGCAGGCCGCATGGTCGGCTTGGCGGCACTTATTTCCACCTCTATGCTGCAGAATTCTACTTACGCGAACCGGTTTTATCCGAATCTTCCCTGGTTGCCGATCATCGTCCCCATCCTGCTTTCCATCGTGGTCTGCGGGATTTTCGGAACACTGAACGGCTTCCTGGTTGCAAAGTACAACATGCACCCCTTCATTGCGACCCTTGCAACGCAGGTCATGATCTATGGCGTCGCATCCATCTATTTTGACCTCCCGCCGAACAACTCCCAGCCGATCGGCGGTGTGCGCGACGACTTTACCGCAATCGCCCAGACCAAGCTGTTCGGCAAGGTGTCCATTCTGATCCCGATCGCTCTTGTTGTTACGATCATCATGTGGTTCGTCCTGAACAAGACGGTGTTCGGCAAGAACATTTACGCCATCGGCGGCAACATGGAAGCCGCGAGGGTTTCCGGCGTCAACGTTTTCAGGACCATCATGGAAATCTTTGTTTTCGCCGGCCTTCTCTACGGCTTCGGCGGTGTTCTGGAAGCGGCCCGTACGGCCGGAGCCACGAACCAGTACGGCAACGGCTATGAGCTCGACGCCATCGCGGCCTGCTGCGTGGGCGGCGTGTCTCTGGCAGGCGGCATCGGCAAGGTCAGAGGCATTATCGTCGGTGTTCTGATCTTCACGGTCATCCAGTACGGCCTGCAGTTCATCAACGTGAATCCGTATTGGCAGCAGGTCATCAAGGGCATCATCATCGCCGTGGCCGTCGCCATCGATCTTTCCAAATACAAGAAGGTCCTGTGGCACTGAGTTTTCACCGTACCATACGGCAAATCCTTCGGAGGAACGGATTTCAGCATATATCCTTAAAGTTGCACAGCATTCCTGTGTTTCAGCTCATGATGTCTCATGGGCTGAAACTTTTCTATGCGGAATTTTCCGTGCCTGTTTTCAAAATCTGTCACAGAAAAATTCTGTAACATGCCAACATTTTTAGCATGGATGGTGTATAATAAAATCCAAAATAAAAAATCGGACATAGGGAAAGCGGCGGCAGGCGGGTCCCCGATGACCGCATCGCCGCAGGCGAAAAATATTCAGGTAAAACGGAGAATGGTATGGGCTACTACAAAATTTTGCTGGCGGATGACGAAGAGGAGATCCGCGAAGGTATCGTCCGTAAACTGGACTGGGAAAATATAGGCTACACCGTCGTCGGTTCGGCGGAAAACGGTCTGGAAGCGCTGGAGAAAGCCGAACACCTTCAGCCCGACGTTGTGATCACGGACATCCGGATGCCGTTCATGAACGGTCTGGAGCTGGGGGCGAAGCTGAGGACCTTCCTGCCGTCGTCCAAGCTGATTTTCTTTTCCGGATACGATGATTTTGAATATGCGCAGAGGGCCATCCAGCTCAATGCCGCGGAATATATCCTGAAACCGATCAACGCGGCGGAGCTGACGGAAACGCTGAAAAAGCTGAGACAGAAGATGGACCTTGAATTCGCGGAAAAGCGCGATGTTGAAACGCTGCGCCGCAATTATACCGAGAGTCTTCCCGTTCTGCGCGAACAGTTCCTCGTGGGGCTGATGGAGGGGCGCGAACCGGAAGAACGCCTGCGGGAGCAGGCGGACCGGTACGACATCAACACGGGGGCGGGCCAGTGGGCCGTGGCCCTTGTGCGCGCCGAGGCTCTTCCCGGCTCGGTCACCGCGCTCGGCGGACAGGAAGAACTGGCGCCCATCTCGCTCAAAAGCACGGTGGAGGAGATCCTGAGCAATTACTGCCGCTTCAACGATTTCTACTATTCGGGCTGTGTGGCGGTCCTTGCGGAGCTGGACTCCAAAGGCGGGATCTCGTCGATCCTGACGGGGATGGGAGAAATCTGCCGCGCGGCGGAACAGGTGCTGGACATGCGTGTGACGGCGGGCGTGGGCGCGCCGTGCAGCACTTTGGCGGAGGTGCGCCACTCCTACCGGGGGGCGAACAACGCGCTCGACTACAGCGTGATGCCCGGGTATGAGAAGGCGGTCTTCATCGGCGACGTGGAGCCCGCCGTTCCCGCTACGGCCCAGTTTGACGACCAGGAGGAGCGCGAGCTCGTCAATGCGGTCAAGATGGGTTCCGAGGAAGAAATCCGTTCGCAGGTCGGCAGCTTTTTCACCCGGATCGAGGGCGGCCGCATCAGCCTCAACCAGTTCCGTCTCTGGCTGATGGAGCAGACTGCGGCGCTGCTGAAGATCCTGCGTACGTACGGACTCGGTGCGGAAGAAATCTTCGGGGAAGACTGCAACTACGCGGGCGCGATCTCCGCCTTTCATACGCCGGAGGAAATGAAACGCTGGTACCTTGATAGCTGCCTGAAAACCGCTTCCCTCATCCGCAGGGAGCGCGTCGACGCCACTAAAATGCTGGCGGAAAAAGCACGGCAGTATGTCGCGCAGAATTTTTCCGACCCGGGCCTTTCGGTGGAGCAGCTCAGTTCGAACCTTCATGTGAGCGCCACCTATTTTTCGACCATGTTCAAGCGCGACACAGGCAAAAGCTTTGTGACGTACCTGACCGAGGTGCGCCTGCAGGAAGCCGTCAATCTTCTGAACACAACAGACGACAAAACATACGTCATTGCAGAAAAGGTCGGTTACACCGAACCCAACTATTTTAGCTATGTATTTAAAAGAAAATTCGGCATTTCACCTTCAAAGTACAGAAGCCACTCCTGAGACTCCGACGAAGGGGGGTGCAGCCATGCGCAGCAGATTCCGAAACCTGCTGACGAAGTTCAAAAACTTTCTCCGGCACCGCAGCCTTCAGTTCACCATTTCCATCACGTTCACCATCGTTTCGGTGCTGGGCATGCTCCTTGTCGGCATCATCCTTTCCATGCGGTTCATCTCCTCTTCCGAGCAGATGACCTTGGACAGCAACAAACGGATGGTGGACCAGGTGAACATGAACCTCGATACATATCTGCGCAACATGCTGCGCATTTCCGACTCCATGTACTACGGCGTGCTGAAGAACGCGGATCTTCTGAAAAACGATATCACCCCCGACATGAACCTTCTGTACGACACCAACCGCGACCAGCTCATCAGCCTGGGGGTCTTTTCCACGACCGGCCAGATGATTGCCGCGGAGCCGATCATGCAGGTCAAGCCGCATGCTGACGTCTCGGGTCAGTCCTGGTTCATCAACGCGACAAGGCAGATCGAGAACTGCCATTTTTCAACGCCGCATGTCGAAAACCTTTACGTGGACCCGGACAACAAGTATCACTGGGTGGTGTCGCTGAGCCGTTCGGTGGAACTGACCAGCGCGGGCTCCACGGCTCACGGCGTCCTTCTTGTGGATATGAACTTCAGCGGCATCGAACAGATCTGCAAGAATGTGGATTTCGGCGAAGCGGGCTATCTCTACCTGACCGACGGCAGCGGGGAGATCATCTACCACCCGCGCCAGCAGCTCATCTATTCCAACCTGACCCGTGAAAATAACGCCGTGGAGTCCCGCTACGACGACGGCAGCCACCATGAGACCTTCGAGGGCAAGGACCGCCTCGTCACCGTGAAGACCGTCGGCTATACCGGGTGGAAGATCATCGCCGTCTCCACCACGCAGGGCATCACTTCCGACTATACCCAGATCAGACTGTTCGCGCTTCTTTTCATCTTCTTTGCGGGATTTCTGCTCGTTTTCGTGAACATGTCCCTTTCGAGGCGCATCGCGACCCCTATCAAAGAACTGGAGAGCGCCGTGAAGGAGATCGAAAAGGGCAAACTACGGGAGGTGGACGTCCCGGCCACCGGTTCCTACGAGGTGCAGCACCTTGGGAAAGCACTTAATTCCATGGTGGTGCAGCTGCGCAGCCTGATGAACGACATCGTCCAGGAGCAGGAATCGAAGCGGAAAAGCGAACTTGATGCACTTCAGGCGCAGATCAACCCGCATTTTCTTTACAATACGCTCGATTCCATCGTCTGGATGGTCGAGAACCGAAGATACGACGAAGCGGTCACCATGGTCACGGCCCTTGCGAGGCTGTTTCGCATCAGTCTGTCGAAAGGCAAAACAGCCATACCGATCGGGGATGAGCTCGAGCATGTTCGCAACTACCTGACCATCCAGCAGATGCGCTATAAAAACAAGTTCCGGTTCACCATCGGCGCGGAACCGGAAACGCTGAATTGTTCGACAATCAAGCTGATTGTCCAGCCGCTTGTCGAAAATGCCATCTACCATGGCATGGAATTCATGGATGGGGACGGAGAGATCCACATCCGCGCCTATCTGAAAGACGGAGATCTTTATATCGACATTGTCGACAACGGCCTGGGCATGCCGCAGGAGCAGGCCGACGCGCTGCTGACCGATCCGGTCGCAACAAAAACACCCTTTTCGGCCGGGAGGGGCTCCGGCATCGGCCTGAGGAATGTGGCGGAGCGCATCCGCCTGTATTTCGGAGCCGCTTACGGCCTGGCCATTTACAGCGAACCGGACGAGGGCACGACGGTGCGCATCCACCTGCCTGCGCTTCCTTACGGTCAGCCGGGCCTTCCGCAGAAAGGCGGCGAGACATGACAAGACGGAATATTCTGATTTTTGCGGTCGTCCTTTTCGCTTTTGTCGCCGCCGGCCTTTTCCTTAACCGGGATAAACTGACGGAAAAGAAAAACAGCGATCCGTACGAGATTTCGGTCATTATCCGCGGCAAGAACACGGAGAGCTGGACGACCATCAAGCAGGGCATCGACCAGGCCGCGAAGGACCTCAACTGCGACGTCAGCTTCGTCACGCTCTCCTCCGAAAATAATACCGGCGAACAGATCCAGCTGATGCAGCGTGAAATTGCAAACGGCGCCGACGCGATCGTGATCGCGCCGGTCAACGCCGCCGACCTGGAGCAGCCCGTGCGGACGGCGATAAAAAACGTGCCTGTCGTCACCATGGAATCCACGGTCAACACCATTCCCAATCTGCCGTACGTCTCCTGTGACAATTACCGTCTCGGCTGCGCCATAGCCGGGAAGCTCCTTGCAAAAGACCGCACGACGCGCAGGATCGCCATCCTCCGCAACAGCATGGACTGCAGCAATATCCAGCAAAGGTATCAGGGCGTGCTTTCCGTCCTGCAGCCGACGGGAGACCAGATCGAGTATTGGTCGATTCCCGACGACCCGCAGGAGGCCTACGACACGGCCAAAGGCATGCTGCAGAACACCGGCGCGCTGACCGTCGTCGCCCTTGACGGCGCCACGCTGGAGGCTGTGGCCAAGGCCGAACGCGACCTTCTGAGGACCGGCAGCAGGCAGGTGGAAATCTACGGCCTCGGCCGCACGGACACCGTAGTCTCGCTGCTGGAGAGCGGCGTCATCAATTCCCTTGGGGTTGAGAATGAATTTAATATCGGTTATCTCAGCATCCAGACTGCCGTGAACCGCATTACGGATGCCGGCACGGCTGCCAAGACGCAGGTCAATTTCACCATCGTGGACAGCACAAATATGTATAACTCGGACAATCAGCGCCTGCTGTTTCCGTTTGTACAGTAGGCCGGTTGATTTTTTGCGGAGGGGACTGACCGGAATGAAGAAACGGATCCGTGCGGCGGCAGCGGCGGTGCTGGCCGCTCTGCTGCTCACGCAGCTTGCCGCCTGCGCTCCCAGGCAGGACACCGGCAAAGTGCAGACCATTAAAATCGGAGTCACCGTTTACCGCAAGGACGACACCTTTGTCGCAAGCCTGTGCACCTATCTCGAGCAGATCGCGAAGGATAAGGAGATTGCAAGCGGCAAAAAAATACTGGTAAACATTGTGGACGGGCAGTCGAACCAGGCCATGCAGAACGACCAGGTCGACAGCTTTATTTCCCACGGCTATAACGTCGTCTGCGTCAACGAGGTGGACCGTACCGCCGCCGCGGTGATCGTCAACAAGGCGAAAGCGGCGGGGATGCCCTTGATTTTCTTCAACCGCGAGCCTGTTGAGGAGGACATCCGCATGTGGGATAAAGCGTACTACGTGGGCGCCGACGCGGCGCAGTCCGGTCAGCTGCAGGGTGAGATCGCCGCGCAGGCGTGGAAAAAGGATCCGAAGCTCGACAAAAATCACGACGGCAAGATGCAGTACGTCATGCTGGAAGGGGAACAGGACCATCAGGACGCCCTGCTGCGTACGGAATCCTCCGTCAAGACGATCACCGGGGCGGGCGTCCGCGTGGAAAAGCTGGGCGACGAGATCGCCAATTGGCAGCGCGCGCAGGGGACCTCCAAGATGCTCCAGTGGATCGACAAGCTCGGCAACCGCATCGAGGTGGTTCTCGCCAATAACGACGATATGGCGCTGGGTGCCATCGACGCCATCCGGGAAAGCAAGCTGACCGCAAAACCGGCCGTATTCGGCATTGACGCCACGCAGCCCGGCCTGAAGGCCGTGGAAGACGGGACCATGGCGGGAACGGTCTTCAACGACGCGAAGGGCCAGGCGCAGGCTATTTTCGACATTTCCTATTATTTCGCCACAGGCAGCAGCGAGCCCGCCGTCATCAAAAAAGGCGACCGGTACGTGCGCATCCCCTACCGCGCGGTGACAAAGCAGAATTGCGAAGAGATTCTGAACAATCTGCGGTCTTAGAGAAGCATAGCGGGCGGGGCCTTTTTGGGCGGTCGGACCCCTCTTTTTCTATTACTATATATAGTACAAAACGGCGGAGAAAAAACCGCCGTTTTCTTTTGCTTCTATTTATCTGTTGAGAAATAAAAATTTGGATCAAATCATTTCTTTACGAAAATAAAACCGGCTTTTTCAAAAAAAATCTACAGAACCGGCGAGGGAAATCCCCAAAAATTTTTTACTTTCGCCAGGAAAAAACCACGCCCAGCAAAAAGTCAGCAGCGGCAGGGCCTGCCGGCTTCCTATGAATAAAATATGAATGGAAAAAGCTGTCGAAAACAAATAAAAACAGACGTGTAACAGTTGTAACAAGATTGTAACCACCTATTTTCTTGCAATTTGCACAGAAACAGGGGTGCGGTCACCCGCAGAGAAAAGGTAAAATGTGCCGGAAACGGGGTAAATAAATATCGGGGCGGAAATATTGCGCAAAATGAGTTGTGCAACTTGCATAAATTATATCTTTAAGATCATTTGACATCTGGGCATTCGGTGGATATAATAACTCGCATCAATACGGCTCCTCTATCACAGGCCTTTCTAAAGTGGCGGAAGTTACCCTGAAAACCGCCAAAGACCTAGGAAAAAAGGTGAATTGATTGCAGTTTTTGAGAAAAATCCGCCTCAACGGGCTGATGAATGGTTTCGGAGAATTTGTCTCCGGATTATGGCTCCGGCTGCGCCGGACCGCGGGGAAGCTTCCCGGACGCATATCCGCTCTGGCGGAGGGCATGCCGCGTACTCCCGGCGCGATGGCCGGATTTTTAAAAGACCGGCTGCGCGCGTTCCGCGAGCTGGAACAGGAACAGCGCGCACAGATTCTGCGCTGGACGGTTTCCTGTGTTCTGATGGTCGCCGTTACGGCCGGCTCGGTGGCGACGGTCATGGCCTCCGCGCGGTGGGCCGACATCACGGTCGACGGCGTGGAGAAGCCCAGGGTCGAGATCGTTTCCGACAGCACGGACGAAATCCTTTCCCTTGCTGGCGTTGTACCGTCTTCGGAAGATTTGGTGACGCGCAGGCAGTCGGAATCCGGCACCGTCACAATCACGGTGCGGACCGCAAAGCACGTGACCGTGACGGCGGATGGACGCAGCACCGCCGTGCGGCTCCATTACGGCGATACGGCGCTCGATGCGCTGTCACAGGCACACGTTGTTCCGGATGAGAACGACACTGTTACGCCTCCGGCCCAGACCCCGGTCCTGGACGGCATGAGTGTCAGGCTGCTGCGCAGGATGAACATTACCATTGCGGCCGACGGAACAACGTCCGCGGTCCAGGTGAACGAAGGTACGGTTTCGCAGGCGCTCGCTCAGGCGGGCGTGACGGTCGGCACCAACGATACCACGAGCGTGCAGGCCGGCGCAAACGTCACGGAGGGAATGAACATCAAAGTGGCGCGCGTGTCTTATCGGGACGTGACCACGACCCAGGCGGTCCCCTTCCAGACGGTGATCCAGAAAGACTCCAGTCTGACGGTGGGCGTCAGAAAACAGCAGACTGCCGGACAAAACGGCGTGAGGACGATTGTTTCAAGACAGAAGCTCTGCGACGGAGCGCCCGCCGAGAGCGCGGTGGTAAGTTCTACGGTAACGGCGCAGCCGGTCAATCAGGTCGTGCTGCTTGGAACGAAAAGCTACGTGGAAGGCGCGGCTACGGTCGGCGAGGCCGGAACCTTTGTCGACCAAGACGGCAATACCGTCAGCTACCGGAAAGTGCTGACGGGCCGCTGCACCGCCTATACGGGCGGCGGCACCACTTCTACGGGCCGCGCGGCCGCGTATGGGCTCGTGGCGGTCAATCCGAAGATCATCCCGTATGGAACGCGCCTTTATATCGCCTCGCCAAACGGCAAGATCGTCTACGGATACGCGGTGGCGGCCGACACGGGCGGCGCGGCGATGGGCAACAGGATCCTTGCGGACCTGTACTATGACACGTACAGCGGATGCGAGCAGATCGGTTCGCGCACCATGAAAGTGTACGTCCTCAACTGATCGGCAGGCTGAGCCTGCATGCGCGGCCCGCCGCCGGCGGGTAAAAAGGATAGCTTTTCTTGGCGGGACAGTCTTTGGATTGTTCCCGCCTTTTTGTTGGGCAGAAATAATTCCTTTTCCATGTCTGTGACGCCACTGTTTAACTCGTTGCCCCGGGTACGCGCCCGATTGGCTGTGCAAATTTGCGTGCAGGCACGGGCTTGCCGGGGCGAAACGGGCTGTGCCCGCATACAATGAAGTGCGGGGAGATATCTTCGACCGCTTTATCATAGATCGTCCGCCGGAGGCTCCGCCCTCCGGCGGGCTCTTTTCATATGCGGGGATTTGCTGTTGAAAATCGGCAGGGAATAGGGTAGAATAGGGACCGGAGGAGATAAAACTATGATAATTGCGCCTTCCGTACTGGCAGCCGATTTTTCCAAGCTCAGCAACGAGATCATCCGGGCGGACATTTCCGGTGCCGACTGGATTCACCTTGACGTGATGGACGGGCATTTTGTGCCGAACCTGACGTTCGGAGCACCGATCATCGCCGCGATACGGCAATACACGGACAAACCTTTCGACGTGCACCTGATGATAGACGAGCCGCTTCGCTATCTGGTGGAATTCCGCCGGGCCGGGGCCGACATCATCACATTCCACGAGGAAGCGCAGTCCGACCCCGGCGAGACCGTCAGGGCTATCCTCGAAAGCGGTGCGAAGCCCGCGATGGCGGTCAAACCGGCCACGCCGGTCGAGAAGATATTCCCTTATCTGGATCAGCTCTATATGGTCCTTGTCATGACGGTGGAACCGGGCTTCGGGGGGCAGAGATTCATGGAGGAGACCCTGCCGAAGATCCGGGCGGTCAAAGAGAGAAAACCGGACGTTCTGGTGGAGGTGGACGGAGGCATCAACCGTGAGACCGTCCACCGGGTGGCGCTTGCGGGCGCGGACGTCTGCGTCGCCGGGACCGCGGTCTTCGGGGCGCCGGATATGGGCGGCGCGATCCGCGGCCTGAAAGAGGCCGGCACGGTAGAGTACTGAAATTTGCTGCAAACGGGGGCGGTGGGATGGGTCCGCGCGGCGTCAGGCTGGAACAGCAGAAAAGCGCATCGCTGAAAAACGGAATCGAATCTTTGCCGGCTCCCGGCGACCTGCCGGGGCCTAAATCCTTTACGCCTCTGAAGAAGAATCCGGGCGCTTCCGATATCCTCTCCGCGGCGCTGCGCGCGAAAATCGTGGACGAGTTCGACGGCGCCCCGCTCGAGGGGAAGCTGAGGCGCTACGCCCGGCTCGGCGCGGGATTCCTTCTCGTCTGCGCTTTTGACGAGGACCCGTACGTTTCCGGCGCCACGGCGGTCCTGCGCGCGGAGGCGGCGAAAGCCGCCTCCGGGCTGAATCTTGCCGCGAAGGCGTGCGGCGCGGAAAAGACCGCCGTAGCGGTGCTCTCCCGCAGGGAAGCCGCAGGATTTTCGAAGGCGGTCCCCGACACAGGCACCGTGGTTGCCGGCAAACTCTATCCGGCGCGGGACATCCTGGCCCGGCGCCTGCGCGGGGCGGGGGAGAAACCCGTCTGGGTGGGCGTGCAGGCCTGCGTCGCGCTGGCGGAAGCGGTGCGGCGGGGCAGGCCACAGCGCGAAACGGTCGTCACCGTTGCGGGGGACGGCGTCCGCCGCTGGCGCAACTTCCGCGTGAAGATCGGCACGCCCGTGGGTGACGTGCTGAGGGTGGCCGAACCGGACGAAAACGTGCGTCTCGTCGTGATCGGTTCCTCCGTGACGGGGCGGACCGTCCGCGATCTTTCGCTTCCCGTGACGGCCGCGACCCGCTGCGTGATCGCGCTGCGAAGGCCGCCGGCGGAACGTTCCTTCCCCTGCGTCGGCTGCGGGCGCTGCCAGCGCGCGTGTCCCGCGGGCATCCTGCCGTGGCTCGCGCTGCGCGAGATGGAAAGCGGCGCCCCGGACCCCGCGCGGCTGTTCCACGTCGGCGCATGCACCGGCTGCGGCGCGTGCGGCATCGTCTGCCCCAGCGGAATCGACCTCGAGGCCGCGGTCCGGCGGGCGGCTGCTTTTAAGGAAGACGGTGATGCGGATGGAACTGCGTAGCGCGCTTCCGCCGTTCGTGCGCACGGAGGAATCCGTTCCTGCCATGCTGAAGACGACGGTGTTCGCCCTGTGCGCCCTGCTCGTCATCCCGGCCGTGCGGTTCGGGGCGAGGCCGCTCGTCATGGCCGCGGCTTCCGTGCTGACCGGCCTTGTGTGCGAGCTCCTTTTCGAGCTGCTGCGGGGAAACATGCCCTCCGTGGGAGAGGCTTCCTTTGCCGTCACGGGCCTTGTGACGGCCATGCTGGTGCCGGTCAACGCGCCGCTTTGGCTGCCCTGCGCCGCCTGTGCGTTCGGCGTGCTCACGGTGAAGATGCCGTTCGGCGGGTTCGGCCGTTCTCCGTTCAACCCGGCCGCGGCGGGGATTGCTTTTGCGACAGTCTGCTGGCCGAAGCTGATGTTTTCGTATCTTGACGCGTCGGAGCCGTTTTCCCTGCCGTTGTTCGCGGATGCGGCGTACCGCACCGAGCAGTCCCCGGCGGCGGTGCTCAAGAGCGGCCTGAAGCCGGATATCCTGCCGCTGGACCTTCTGTGGGGGACCGCAGTGGGCCCGCTCGGAACCACGGCCGCGCTGGTGATCAGCGCATGCGCTCTTCTGCTATTCGTACGGCGCGCCGCACGGTGGGAAACGACGGCGTGCTTTCTCGCCGTCTGCGCCTTGCTCGCGGCGTTTTTCCCGCGCATCGCCTGCAGCCCCGTGACGTCCGTCAAATACGAACTGCTCACCGGCTCGCTGCTATTCTGTTCGGTCTTCATGGTCACGGACCCGGTCACTTCGCCGCGCACGTTCTCCGCAAGATGTCTGTACGGGGCCTTTGCCGGCGCGGTGCTGATGGTTTTCCGGCATTTCGGCGCTTACGAGCAGGGCGCGGCCTTTGCGGTGCTGATGGCCAACGCCGCGGCGCCGGTGCTGGAGTCCGCGGTGGGCCGCCTGCACGGATGGGAGGGGAAGCCTCATGAGTAGCAATAAAAGGCTTTACCTGCGCGAGGCAGGGGCCATCTTCCGCAACGGCGCGTTTTTCCGCAACCCGGTGCTCGTGGGGGCGCTCGGCCTCTATCCGGTCGCCGCGGGTGGATTCGGCCTCAAAAACGCGGCGGCGCTTGCGCTCCTGTTCGTCCTGACGGCGTTCCCGTCGCAGATCCTAATGTGCCTTCTGGGGATGCTGGTTCCAAAGTGGGCGCGCCCTGCAGCGGCTCTGATTGCCACGGCGGCCTGTTACCTCCCCGCTTCGGCTGCGGCGCAGGCACTGATGCCGGAGACCGTGTCGGGGCTCGGCATGACGGCGGGCCTGATGGTTTGCAACTCCGTGCTGTATTCCCGTGCCGAAGAATATGCGCCGGAGCATATTCTGTTGGCGGTCACCGCCGACGCGGCCGGGTGCTCCATCGGCTTTGCGGGCGTGATCTGCGCCGTGGCGGCGCTGCGCGGGCTCTGGATGACGGGCGGCCTGTTCGGCCAGGGCCCCGGCGGGGTAGGCGCGGGCGGCGACCTGCCGTTCGCGGGCTTTGTGCTGATGGGGTTTCTCGCGGCGGCGGTTCAGCAGGCCAACATCAGGCGTTCGCGCCGTTTTTCGGGAGGTGGATGATCCGTGTTCGCAAGAATGGTGACGACCGCGCTTCTGGCCCTGACCGCGGAAAATCTCCTGTTCTCCGGCGGCGCGGGATTCAGCCGCGCGCTGCGCGCGGCCCGCAGACCGTCGTCGGTTCTCTCCTGCTCGCTGTTTGTCACGCTGTTTTCGCTTGGCTCGGCCGGTGCGGGCGTGCTTTTGAATCCGCGCCTTGCCGGGAGCCGGGGGGAATTCCTCAGGCCGGCCGTGTTTGCCGCGGCGGCGGCGCTGATGTACCTTGCGGCGGCGTACCTGCTCCGCCGGCTCGCTCCGGCTTTTTACGGGAGGAACGCGGGTCCGCTCGCGCTTTCGGCGGCAAACACCGTGGTGGTCGCCATGCCCTGGGTGCAGCAGATCTTCGGGCTCGGCCTTTCCCAGACGGCGGCTTACGCGCTGGGCACGGGCGTGTCTTTTTTCCTTGCGTCGCTGGCGCTTTCCTGCGCCATGAAGGCGTGCTCCAACCCCGATATGCCGGAGGCGTTCTCCGGACTGCCGGCGGTGCTGCTTTATGTCGGGGTCCTGTCCCTGGCGTTTACCGGCTTTACCGGGGGCAGGGTATTCTAGAACGAGGAGATCATGAGGATGACGGAAGTCCTGTTCTTCCAGCAGCTTGACGACGAATTGCTGAAATACGCGGCGGTCGCCGCACGTTTTCAGGACCGATGGGTCCTTTGCAGGCGCGGAGAAAATGGAGCGTACGACATGCCCGGAAGCCCGCGCCGGGAGGGCGAGAACATCGAGCAGACAGCCCGGCGCGGCCTCTGCGAGCAGACGGGCGCGGCGCGGTTCCGTCTGCGGCATGTGAGCGCCTACGCCGAGCGCGGCGACGACGGCGCCATGAAGTACGGCATGCTGTATTTCGCCGAGATCCAGGAATTTTTCGACGCCGCGGGCCCCGGAACGGACCGCGTGGACCTCTTCACCGAGCCTCCGGAAAATCTTGCTTTCCCGCGCACGCAGCCGGTGCTGCTGCGAAGGGCTCAGGAATCCGCGGGGGAGGAAAGCTAGGGGAAAATGGCTAAATTATATTTCCGGTTCGGGTGCATGAACAGCTCCAAAACGGCCCAGGCCCTTATGGTCAAATACAACTACGAGCAGCAGGGCAAAACGGTCGCGCTCTTAAAGCCGACGGTCGACACCAGAACGGAAGCCGACGCCGTGCGGTCGAGGGTCGGGCTCGCAAGCAGGGCCATCCCGCTCCCAAGGGACGGCGATATCCGGGAGCTCTGCCTCGGAGAACGGTTCCTGCGGTATAGCGGAGGGAAACCGTGGCCGGATGTGGTCATCGTCGACGAAGCCCAGTTTCTTACGGGAGCCCAGGTCAACCAGCTCAAGCTGCTGGCGCTGGACGATTCGATCCCCGTGCTGTGCTACGGCTTGAAAACGGATTTTCGCACCTGCTTGTTCGAGGGGAGCAAACGGCTGCTTGAAATCGCTGATTCCATCCAGGAGATCAAGACGATCTGCAAATGTGGCAGAAAAGCGGAAGTCAACGCGCGGTTCAAAAACGGAGAGATCGTGTGGGAAGGGGAGCAGATCCAGATCGGCGGGAACGAGAGCTATCAGCCGATGTGCTACAGCTGCTGGGAAAAAGAAATCCTGAAAAGCGGAAAAAAGAAACGGGACTGCGTCCGGGGGAAAATATAAAAAGAGCCGGTGCGGATTTATTTTCCGCACCGGCTCTTTCAGGCCGAAAAACATTTTTACCCGTTCGGTTTGCCGTAGCCCGTCGGGCGGATGCCCGGGGCGACGCAAAAGACCGGATTTTTAACAAAATCTCAAGTCATGAAAGCCGCAGGCTCAAGCGGCGCCATGTTCCCGCCTCAATACTTGATGGAGCTTAGAAAGCTGCCGACCTCATCCGCTTTCGAAACGGTCGTCTGGCAGCTTAGAAACGTGTTGTCCATCCGGACCAGGACGTAGTAGATTTCACCGTTTGAAAGCGTGAATTTATTGTAGGAGTCGCTGTCCACCAGCGTTTTCCCGCCGGCGGGCAGACTGTCTTTCTGCGAGAAATACCAGCTCTGCGCGTGTGCCGGAGTATCGAACGTAAGGAAGTTGAGCTGCGTGTCCGACCCGTCCTTCACGGCGGAAAGGTCTTTCGTGACCTCCTCCGAGGGCGCGGTCTGTTCGCTGACCTTGAACCCGGCGGCCTCGGCCTTCTGCTCAAAATCACCGTAGGAGACGGACGAGCGCGCCGAGCATCCCCCGAGGGTCAGAACGGTGACCGCGGCAATGGCGAGCAGGCAGAATTTAAACGCTTTTTTCAACACGATTCCCCCAGCGATGCAGGCCGGCAAGCGGCCGTTTTTCCTTTTTCCAAGTTCATTATAAACCGGTTTTTTTGTGTTTACAAGAGAAATCTGAACTGACGGCGGCTCCGGGTTTTCCAGAAACAACCTTGTTAAATCCTGCATAGCCGGATTTTTAATGCGGATAATATGGTTGTCAAATCACTGCATAGGGGGAAATCAAATTGAAAGCAACAGGAATTGTCAGAAGGATTGACGACCTGGGCCGCATAGTCATACCAAAAGAGATTCGCCGCACGCTTCGTATTCGGGAAGGCGACGCGCTTGAGATTTTTACGGATTCGCAGGGGGGCGTGATCTTTAAAAAATATTCTCCTGTCGGGGAGGTTTCCACATTTGCGTCCCAGTATGCGGAAGTTCTTAACCGGACGGACGGGGTGCCTATGCTCATCTGCGACAGGGACCATGTTGTCGCGGCGGCGGGCGTTTCCCGCAAGGAGTTTCTGGAGCGCCGGGTGACGCCGGAACTGGAGGAGTGCATGCAGTCGCGGCGGCCGTTCATCGGTACGGGCGGGGAGAAGATACAGCCTGTTGAGGGAATCGACCGGCCTGCCTGTGTCATCTGCCCCATCCTCGCGTCGAGCGACGTGACGGGAGCCGTCGTCATGCTCAACAGCGAAGACAAACCCTCGGCTCCCGATGATACGGAGACGAAGCTCGCGCAGGTCGCAGCGGCGTTCTTGGGGAAACAAATGGAGGAGTAGTGCCATTTTTTCCGAATCCTCTTGTTTTTTTCGATAAGGCGTGCTATAATTACGCAGGAATATTGAAGAAGGATGAAAGAGTGGGGCGACCCGCTCTTTTGTTTGTATTACGAGAGGTGAAGCGATTGTCTGAACGGAAAAAGGGCGGCGTGGCGGAGGAAGTGAGAAAACTCGCCGTGCCGTGCGCAGAAAAGCTGGGCCTTTCCGTCTGGGACGTGCGCTATGTGCGCGAGGGCGGCAACAGCTTTCTGCGCATTTATATCGACAGGGCCGCAGGCGTGGGCATCGAGGACTGCGAAAAAATGAGCCGGGCGGTGAACGGCCCGCTGGATGAGCTCGACCCCATTGCCGAATCCTATTGCCTGGAGGTTTCGTCGCCGGGCGTCAACCGGGAACTGACCCGGCCCGAGCATTTCCGGCAGTATCTCGGGTCCGAAATCGCGGTGCGGCTGATCCGCCCGTTGCCCGACGGCAGGCGCGACCTCCGCGGCACGCTGCTGAAGTACGGGGACGGCACCGTGACCTTTTCCGAAGAATCCGGGGAAGAGAGGGAACTTTCCCGGAAAGACATCGCGTCTGTGCGGCTGAGGGAAGACGATTTTTTGGAGGAGACTGAAGAAAGATGAACGACAGCAGTGAGATTTTCGAGGCGCTGAACCTGCTTGAGCGGGAGCGCGGCATTTCCGTGGATTTCATGATAGACCGCATCAAAAAGGCGATCGTTACGGCCTGCAAGAACAGCTACGGCAACGAGGACTGCATGGTAAGCGTGGATCAGGCAAAGGGCCTGTTCGAGGTTTACCTCAACAAGACCGTCGTTGAGGACATAACGGACAGCGGCAAGGAGATCCTGCTGGAGAAGGCCCGCGCCATCGACCCGACCGCCGCCGTGGGCGAAACCGTGGGTGTCCCGATGGACACGAAGGAGTTCGGCCGCATTGCCGCCATGACGGCGCGCAACATCATCCGCCAGGGCATCCGCGACGGCGAACGCAGCCGCATGTTCCAGGAATTCGAGAGCAAGCAGCAGGAGCTTGTGAGCGCCCTCGTGGATCAGATCGACCCGCGCTCCGGCGCCGCGACGCTCATCATCGGCAAAGCGGAGGCCGTGCTCCCCAAGACGGAGCAGGTTCCCGGCGAGACCATCCGCGTGGGCGACCACATCAAGGTCTACGTCGCCGACGTGAAAGAGACGGAGAAGGGCCCGCGCGCCATCATCAGCCGCGTGCATCCGGACCTTGTGCGCCGCCTGTTCGAAGAGGAGGTGCCCGAGATCTTCGACGGCACCGTCGAGATCAAGGCCGTTTCCCGCGAAGCCGGCTCCCGCACGAAGATCGCCGTCGTGAGCCACAACCCCGACGTGGACGCCGTAGGCTCCTGCATCGGCGCGAAAGGCATGCGCGTCAACCACATCGTCTCCGAGCTCGGCGGCGAAAAGATCGACATCGTGGAATACAGCGATGATCCGTGCAAGTTCATCGCCTCCGCACTGTCTCCCGCCAGCGTAGTCGAGGTCGTCCCCGCGGAGGACGGCTCGAAGGCCTGCCGCGTCAGCGTGCCGGACGACCAGCTTTCGCTCGCCATCGGCAACAAGGGGCAGAACGCGCGCCTTGCGGCGCGCCTTACCGGCTGGAAGATCGACATCAAACCGCAGAGCGGGTTCTACGGTGAGAAAGCGCCGGAACCGGAAGAGAAGGAATAGCGCGGCGCGGGGCAGACTGGGGGGTACGGGATGATACGGAAAAAGAAGATACCGATGCGCATGTGCACGGGGTGCGGCGAGATGAAGCCGAAAAAGGAACTGGTCCGCGTGGTGAAATCGCCCGAGGGCGAGATTTCGCTTGACCTGGCGGGGCGCAAGCCGGGGCGCGGCGCCTACGTGTGCCGGAAGGCCGAGTGCCTGAAGGCGGCCCGCAAAGCCCGCCGGTTCGAAAAAGCCTTCGAGTGCAAAATCCCGGACGAAGTGTACGACCGCATGGAGGAAGAACTGCTTGGAGACAACGGATAAAAAGCTGCTTGGGCTTCTGGGCCTGGCGCGCAGGGCCGGGAAACTGGACCTCGGCGCCGACGCCGCGGCGCAGGCGGTGCACAGGCACCGCGCGAAGCTGCTGTTGCTTGCCCGCGACCTTTCGCTGCGCACCGCGGAGAAGATGAAAGCGCAGGCCGAAGACGGCGGGGTGCGCTGCCGGCAGGCCGGGACGGACATGGACGCGCTGGAAGCGGCGCTCGGAAAAAGAACAGGAATCATCGCGGTGAACGATGCCGGATTTGCAAAAGCGCTGCTGGCGCTGTGCGCGGAAGAACGAGGAGGAAACTTATTATGATGATAAAATACAGGGTCCATGAAGTGGCGAGGGACCTGAACGTTCCCAACAAGGACGTGATCGACGCCCTCCAGAAGTACACGGGCGAAGTGAAAAAGCACATGACGGCCCTGACGGAAGACGAGCTGGACGTCGTGTTTGAAACCTTCACCCAGCAGCACAACTCTAAGGACCTGGATGCGTATTTTGCGGAAGCGGCAAAGCGGAAGGCCGTCGTCGTGGAAGAAAAGCCGGACCTCACCGTCGAACCGGAGAAGCCGGAGGCCCCGGCCCCGGCTCCCGCGCCCAAAGCTCCTGCGCACGCACCAGCCGCCCGCAGCGCCGCGCCGCAGCCCTCCTC
>JAEZRH010000108.1 GCA_023412845.1 Bacillota bacterium | reverse complement strand
GGAGATGGATGTGCACGATGCCGCCCGGATCATGAGCCAGAAACGCATCCGCAGGTTGCCGATCATTGAAAACGACAGCATCGTCGGTGTCGTTTCCCTGTGCGATATTTCAACCGAGCCTGTTCTGGAAGACAACGCCGGCGAAGCGCTGAAAAATATATCCCAGCCGGGTCACGCCCGGATGTAGCCTCCGACAGAACTGCCATTGACCCGCACGGCGCCGCGATGTTTCCGGAGCCGTGGCGGGCCTACATATAGCTTATCGCTCCATGAGCGGCAGGATGCCTCCGATATCGGCCAGCGGACCGTCGGAAAGCGGGACGATGCCGATTCCGCGCCCGTCCAGAAACGCTTTGATCTCAGCATAATCCCGGTGGTCTTGTATCCTGCCGGCAAAGGCCATCCGGTTTTTGCCGATTTTTCCGCAGGTTCCTCCGATGAACCCGTATTCGAAGCCGGGCAGTGCAATGCCGCCGGGACGGATCTTCAGAACGTCCATCCCGTCGGAACGGGCCGCTTCCGCAATCCCGGGGTCCGCGGTTATGATCGAGTTTTCATCGACAACGGCCGTGGAGCATCTGGCATATCCCTGACGGACGAAAAGGACCCGGACTATGCCGCAGGCAGAAAGCACCGCTCCGTCCAGAAAGCGCGGGTCCGCGATCAGCCGGCCGCCTATTTTCGCGGCGTTCAGCCCAACCTCATTCGGATACGGCGACCAGACCCGATTCAGGGATTCCGTTACACGGAACCCGTATTTCCGGAATTCGGCGCACAGTGCGCTTTCTCCCCTGGCGGCGATCATGAGGTCGCCGCCGCCGTGAAAGCAGAGCATGTCCGCATGGCTCCCGACCGGCCCGGAGAGCGCTCCGCATGGCCCGACAAGGATGCACCGGATGCCGAGACGTGAAAGCGCCGACGCGATTTCGGGATATGTAGCGGATACGGCGGCAAGGCCTATATCCGTTTGGGGAAGATTGGGACTCCGGATAAATTTCACGTTTTTACTCCTGTCTCAGGGCGTCAACCGGTTTCAGCCGGGCGGCCTGCCATGCGGGATAAACGCCGAAAGCCGTGCCGGACAGAAGCGCAAACGCACAGGCCATCAGCATGATATCCGGCCGGATTCGGAAAACGGTGTGGAAAAAGGCGGAAGCCCCCCATGAGATCAGCAGCCCCGCCGCCGTGCCAGCGACGCAACCGATAAAGGACAGCAGGGCCGCCTCCAGCAAAAACTCCAGCATGATCGCGCCCCTCGTGGCGCCCAAAGCTTTCTTGATTCCGATCTCTCTCGTGCGCTCGTTGACCGAGACGAGCATCATGGTCATAATGCTCAGGCTTGCAACCAAAAGGGAGATCGCGCCGACAGCGGAAAGGATCAGCGTCACGATATCCAGAATCCCGGTCAGGCCCTCCCTCTGCTTGGCAAGGTCGGTCGAGCGATACGCGTCGTCGGCCCCGTTCATACGGTTCAGCCGGGTGACGATCGTTTTGCCGGCGTCATCCGTCGGGATGCCGGCCTTGATTTTAACGGCGATCTCGTCAAAACTTTTCTTCTGGGCGGCCGTTTGAAGGTTGGTGTAAGGTACGTAGACAAAAGTCGGGATATAGTTGCCGATGACGTTCTGCAGAAGGCCCGTCCCGGTCCTGATGACGCCGACGACCGTGTACTGCTGAAAAGTTCCGCCGCAGAGGACGGATATTTTTTTGCCGACGATATTTTCACGGGAATATGTTTTCTGCGCAAACTGCTCGTCAATCAGGCAGACCGAGGCGCCTGTCCTTACGTCGTTGCGGTTGAAAAGCCTGCCGTAGACAGGTTCGAGGGAAATAATATCTCCGGAATCGGAATCGACGCCCCAGACGATTGCCTGCATGTCATTTTCGCGGGCGCTGACCTTTGTCGTTATCATCAGGATCGGCGCCGCCTGTTTTACCGAGTCCATGGTCTTGATGAGGTTAAGGTCGTCGTCGTCCAGAGATACACTCGCGTCTTTTCCGGCGGACGTGATGGAAAGGCCGCTGAGCCCAAGACTGTCCATTTCGCCGGTGACGGTATCCGTACCCATCTGCGCGATATTGCCGATCAGGATTACCGAGGCCACGCCGATGGAGATGCCGAGAATCGTCAGGAACGTGCGTATCCGCTTCCTGCCAAGGTTTTTCAGGGCGCATTTCACATACTCATCCAACGGAGACCACCGCCCTGCTGATGGTGGGCACAATCCGCGCGCCGTTCGAAATGCTGTCCGGATTCGTTATCACGATATCGTTGGTTTTCAGCCCCTGTTTGATTTCAAAGCCCGAATTGAATTCTTTTCCCGTCCGAATCAGCGTCTTGACCGCCTTTCCCGCGACGAACCGATAGACAAATTCACTGCCGGCGTCGTCTTCGCACACCGCTTCGTAAGGAATAATCAGCGCGCCGGAAGACTTGGAAGTCGTGATCTTCGCCTTCGCGGTAAATCCCGGTTTGATATCGCTGCCGGGGTTCCTGACAGTGACCACGGCCTCGATTACGGTTTCCTGGCCCGAAGTAGTCGTCAGCTGTTTGGCCTCGTCCGAAATACCGGCGACAACCCCGCTGTAAACCGAGTTCTGGAATCCGACCCCCGTGATCTGCGCCTGCTGCCCTACCTTCAATTCGGAAATCTGCGACTCTTCGACGGAAAGGCGCACCTGTATACCGCTGGCGCTTTTAATGACGACGGCGGGGTCTGTCGTCCCAACATACATGCCGTCCGTAACGGAAACAGACGTCACGGTGCCGTCGACGGGAGACGTCAGCGTTTTGAGTTCGGTCCCGGAAGAACTGCTTGGCGGCTGCGACTGGTTTAAGTAGGAAGAATACATCTGGTATTCGGCGGGAAGACTCTGGGAATATTCAGACGGAACCGCAACGTCCATAAGGCTTTGGCCGCGCGTCACCTTGTCCCCTGCTTTTACGTAAACCTTTTTGGCCTGTCCGCTGGATGGCGCGTAGACTTTGCTGTCGTCAAGCGACTCCACCCGTCCCGTACAGAGAATGGTCTCTTCCGCCGTACCCGGCGTAATGCGGATGGCGGAAACCCTTATGATGGAATTCTTGACAAACTGACCGGAAAGCAGGACGGTCCCGATCGCAAGCACCGTGGAAACTGCAAGCACTGTGTACCGATTCATTTCATTCTCATCCCCCCGACACAGGTTATTGTGTGATGGGATGAAGAAATTATTAGCTAAAAAGAAGCGCTTCCATGAATAATTTTGGCCGCATTTTTACAGAATATTTTTGAGGTGACAGCGATTATGAGCATGATTCAGTGCGATATAGACTGCGTGTACCAGAAAGACGGATACTGTTCGCTCGAGATGCCATCGGCAATCACGAATTACACCGGCGACGGATGCGTGCACTGCATCAAAGTGACGCCCCGCGAACCGGACACTACGAATCCGCAGCAGCCGCAAAAGCCTCCCGTACGTCTTTGACCCCGATCAGCCGGATCGTGTCGGATCTGCCGCCGGCTTGCTGCAGACACTGGTAAGGGAGGATGCATCTTCCAAATCCCAGCCTCTCCGCTTCGTTGATGCGCGCTTTCACATGCGTTACGGAGCGCAGCTCCCCTGCAAGGCCGATTTCCCCGAATACCACCGCGTCGTCGTGGATCGGCCTGTCCTTCAGGCTCGAAACAAGAGAAAGGGCGACCGCAAGGTCGCTTGCAGGCTCGTCGAGGCGGAAACCGCCTACGACGTTTACATAGGCGTCAAGATTGGAAAAATAAAATCCGGCGCGCTTTTCCAGAACGGCCAGCAGAAGAGACATGCGGTTGTAGTCGAAACCGGTGGCCATCCTGCGCGGAGTGCCGAAGCCCGATGTGGTGGCAAGCCCCTGGAT
>JAEZRH010000086.1 GCA_023412845.1 Bacillota bacterium | reverse complement strand
GCACTGGACCCCGATCGGAATCCCCACGACGGTGACGCACCACAGCAAACCCACGGCGAGCCAGCTCAGCCCAAGCAGCAGCCCGCCGAAAACGAACCAGAGAACGTTGCCGAAACAGCTCATTGTCTTTTCCGCCTTTCCTTTGCCTGCAAAACCCGCGCCGCCCGGTCAGTATCCCGCTTTCAGGTTGACCAGGTTCTTGAGCGGCTCGCCCCGCATGTACCTTCCCAGATTCTCGAGCGCGACACTGAAAACGCGCTCGTAATTTTCCGGGACCCACCAGCCGCCTGAAATATGCGGCGTGATGACGAGATTGGGGACATCCCACAGCGGGCTGTCCGCGGGCAGGGGCTCCGGTTCCGTGACGTCCAGCGCAGCGCCGCCGATGCCGCCCGATGCCAGAGCCCGGTAAAGCGCGTCCGGGTCCACGGCCGTCCCGCGGCCGACGTTGACGAGGTAAGCGCTTTTCTTCATCAGGGCGAGCCGCCCCGCATCAATGAGGTTTCTGGTGTCTTTGGTGGAAGGCAGGCTGAGGGCCACGACGTCCGCCCGGGGAAGAAGGGAATCCAGTTCTTCGATAGGGTATACTCCGTCCGCATAGTCCGGTTTTTCACCGGCCGTCCGCTTCACGCCGATGACATGACCGCCCAGTGCATGGTAGCGTTTCGCGAATTCCCGCCCGATGCCGCCGAACCCGACGGAAAGCGCCAAAGTGCCCTCAAGATGCCTGATCTGATGCGCGCGGCGCCAGACGCGGTTCCTCTGGTCGTCGCGGCACGCCGGGAAATCCATCATCAGGCTCATGACGGCGCATACCATATATTCCGCTATGGACGGCCCGTAGGCCCCGGCGGCGTTCGTCAGGCTGACGCCCTCCGGAAGAACCTCCCGCGTGTATTGGTCGGCCCCGGCGCTGGCAAGCTGTAGCCATTCCAGGTTCCGCGCCTCTTTGAGGACTGCCGGTTCCGGATTCCCGAAGATGGCGTGCGCGCGCCCCAGAAGTTCCGGAGGGATGGGCGCCTCTTCATCCAGCCAGACAAGTTCCGCTCCGCATGCGCTTTTTCTCAGAAGCTCCTTATGTTCTTCGTCCGCATGAAAGCAGACAAGAATTGTTTTTTTACTGCTCAAGTATCAAAACCTCCATCGCTGTTATTTCCGCGCTTCCGCGCGGACGGATCAGGCGTGGAAACGCCGCCCAACGCCGCAAGGCGACGGCTTGCGCTTTCATACGTATTATATATACCCGCCGTGAACGCAGTCAAGCCCCCGGTCGATTTTCGTACCGATTGCCGGACCGCCGCATCCGCCCGGCGCCGCTCCGGGGGAAACGGCATCAGAGCGTCTGTCCTGCCGTAAACTGGCTGTTGTACAGTTCGGCATAGCAGCCGTTCTTTTTCAAAAGCTCCTCATGGCGGCCGCTTTCCACAATTCTGCCGCGGTCCATGACGAGGATCGTGTCGGCGTTCCGCACCGTCGACAGCCTATGGGCGATGACGAAGCTGGTGCGCCCCGCCGTCAGGCTGGCAAACGCCTTTTGAATCTTCATCTCGGTATAGGTGTCTATGCTGCTGGTCGCCTCATCGAGGATGAGGATCGGCGGATTGACAAGCATGACGCGCGTAATGGTCAGAAGCTGCTTCTGCCCTTCCGAAAGATTGCCGCCGTCGGATGTGACGCGCGTGTCGTACCCCTCTTCCAGTCTGCGTATAAATCCGTCGGCTCCCGCATCTTTGGCGGCCTTTACGACCTCCTCGCGGGAGGCATCCGGTTTTGCGTAAGCGATATTCTCATAGACCGTCCCGTCGAACAACCAGGTCTCCTGCAGCACCATGCCGAACCTGCTGCGAAGGGATTCGCGGGTCATGCTTCGGATATCGACGCCGTCGACCAGGATTTCCCCCGCGTTCACGTCGTAAAAGCGCATCAGCAGGTTCACGAGGGTCGTCTTGCCCGCGCCCGTGTGGCCCACGATTGCTACGCTGCTGCCCGGCTCCACCAGAAGATTGAAATCGCGGATGAGCGGCCGCTTGGGGTCGTAGGCGAAAGAAATACTGCGGAACTCGACTTTTCCCGTGCAGACGTCCGCCCGGACCGCGTCCCGGGGATCGGCCGGTTCCGGTTCAAGGTCCAGGATATGGAAAACGCGCTGCGCCGAAGCCACGGCGGACTGCATCTGCGTGATGACGTTTGTGATATCGTTGAACGGCTTTGCAAAAATCACCGCGAAGATCAGAAAACTGGAGATTCCCCCCGCCGTCAGGCTGCCGGAAATGGCCCAAAGGCTGCCGCACACACCCACAACGGCATACGCCACATTGTTGACGATGCGCGTGGAGGGGTTCGACAGCGACGAAATAAACTGGGACTTCACGCCGGTCTCGTACAGGCGGGCGTTGATCTCCCGGAATCTTTCCCGGGCGCTAGGTTCATAGCAGAACGCCTTGACAACCTTCTGCCCTTCTATGATCTCTTCCGAATAACCGTTCAGTTTGCCGAGCTCTTCCGCCTGCAGGCGGAACATCTCCTGCGATTTCATCGTGATGAGCCGGGCCGTAAAATAGGAAGCGGGCGCGGACAGCACCACGATCAGCGTCATGCCCGGATTCAGGGAAAGCATCACCAGAATCGCCCCGACAATGGTCGCGGCGCCCTGCATCAGGCTGACGGATCCCTGCAGCATGCCGTCCGTAATGATATCCACGTCGTTGACAAAGCGGCTGACCGTGTCGCCGTGCGAGGTGCCGTCGAAGAAAGAAAGCGGCAGAACGGAAAGCCTGTCGAACAGCCGGCGGCGCAGCTGATTTGCCGTATTGTAGGAAATCCGGTTCGTGACCCACGTCAGAAGCCACAGAAACAGGCTGCTGCCAAGATAGAGAAATGTAAGAAGGATCAGCGCGCGGAAAATCACGGAAAAGCGGACGGCATGCGCGGCGGTCATGGCATCCACGGCCCGCCCGATTACAATAGGCGCTGCAAGCGTGCACGCCACGCTTATCACGGCACACAGCGCGGAGAAAAGGAGCTGGCCGCGGTATTTGCCGATGAAACGCATCAGCCGCAGAAACGTTTTTTTCATTGCGCCGCCTCCTCTTCCGAAAGCTGTGTGTAACAGATTCCCCTGTATGTCTCACAGGTTTGCAGCAGCTCTTTGTGCGTGCCGGAACCGACGATCTTTCCGTCCTCGAACACCAGGATCACATCGGCGTCCTTTACGACGCCAACGCGCTGCGAAACCAGCAGCACGGTCTGCCCGGGCACAAAATCCCGGATGGCCCTGCGCAGGCGCGCGTCCGTGATGAAATCCAACGCGCTGGAAGCGTCATCCAGAATGAGGATTGCCGGCCTTGAAACCAGCGCCCGCGCGATGGTCAGTCGCTGCCGCTGCCCGCCGGACAGATTGACGCCGCCGCGGTCGATCGGCTCGTCGTACGCGCGCGGGAACGTACGGATGAACTCGTCCGCCTGAGCCGTGACGGCGGCCTCCCGCACGGCGCCTTCGGAGGCGTCTTCCGCGCCCCAGCGGATATTGTCGGCGACCGTGCCGGAAAAGAGCAGGGCACGCTGCGGCACCATGCCGATCCTGCCGCGCAGGGCACGCAGCGGGTACCGCTGCACGGGCACGCCGTCCACAAAGACCGTGCCGGACGCGGCGTCGTAAAATCTGGCGATCAGATTGACAAACGTGGATTTGCCGGAACCGGTCCCGCCGATGATGCCGACCGTTTCTCCCCTGCGGATCGCAACGCTCACGTGTTCCAGCGCTTTTTCACCGGTATGATGATATCCGAAAGAAACGTCGCGGAATTCTACGGCCGGGGCCAAGGGATCGGTCTGCGGCTCCTGCTCCGGTTCCGTCATGTCCGGCCGGGTATCCAGCACCTCGTTGACGCGTGCGGCCGACGCCATCGCCTTCGTCAGAAGAATAATCAGGTTCGACATCACCATCAGCGCCAGAAGGATCTGATTCGCATAATTGATGAACGCAATAATCTGTCCCTGTGACAGCCGGCCCGTATCGATGTTGACGGAACCGACCCAAAGAATCAGGACAATGACCCAATTGATGACCAGCGATGTTAGCGGATTGAAAAACGAAGAGATCCGGCCGATCGCAAGGCCGTCTTCCGTCAGGCTGCCGT
>JAEZRH010000042.1 GCA_023412845.1 Bacillota bacterium | reverse complement strand
CTCGAATTCCGCCTCCAGCACGCCGCGCCCGGCGAGAAGGAAGGCGAAAAGCAGATCCGCCGCCGTCTCGACGGCTACCGCGACCGGTTCATCGAATCGATGGAGGACGACCTCAACACGGCGGACGCGGTCTCCTCGCTGTTCGACCTCGCGAAGGACATCAACACGACCCTGACCGCCGAGGCCGAACCGTCGAAAGATCTGTGTTCGTTCGCGCTGGGCCTTTTCAACGAACTTGCGGACGTGCTGGGCCTTCTGTACGCAAAGAAGAAAAAGACGGCCGACAGCGAGATCGAAGAACTGATCGCCCGCCGTACGCAGGCCCGCAAGGACAAAAACTGGGCCGAGGCCGACCGCATCCGCGACGAACTGAAGGCGCGCCATGTGGTTCTGGAAGACACGCCGCAGGGCGTCAAGTGGAAGATCGCGGAATAAAAGGCTGACATAAACACTCCCCGGGGCATAGACTGCTTTGGGGGTGTTTCCATGCAGGAAAAAAACCGGCGCCCGTTTCTGTTCTTTCTGTTCCTCGGGCCAGGCATGCTCGCAGCTATGGCGGGCAACGACGCGGGCGGGGTGCTGTCTTACACGGTCACGGGCGCCAAATTCGGCTGGGGCGTTTTCGTGCCGATGACCCTGTGCCTCGCTTTTGTCACCTACACGGTACAGGAGATGGCAATGCGCCTGGGCGTCGTTTCCGGCCGGGGATATACCCGCCTGCTGCGCGAGCGATACGGGATCGGGTGGATGGCGTTTCAGGTCGCGGCGCTCTTCCTTGAAAATCTTCTGACGCTTCTGACGGAATTCGTGGGCATGTCCGCGGGGCTGCAGCTGCTCGGCGTTTCGCTGCCCGCGGCGGTTCTGGTGAGCACCGCGCTCGTCCTTTCCGTCGCCACCCTGAGCGGGTACAAGGCCAAAGAACGCTTCGGCCTTGCCGTGGGGCTTTTCAATCTGCTGTTCCTCGTGTTCGCGCTGCGTACCCAGCCGGCCGTCACCGTCCGGCAGAGCGCGGCGCTTGCGGCGGGCCGCCCGTTCCTCTGGTACACGGCCGCGCTGATCGGCAACGCCATCGCTCCCTGGATGATTTTCTACCAGAACGGCGCGTACGCCGACCGGAGCGCAAAAACGCAGCATGTGCGGGCGGGAAGGGCGGATACGCTCGCAGGCTGCGTCTGCCAGGTGCTTATCGCGGCCGCGCTGATCATCATCGGCTCTTCCATCTACGGAGCCATTCCGGACCTTGAGCACGCCGGCGCGCCGGAACTCGTCGCCGCGCTGAATGGAAAGATGGGGCAGGCGGCGGGCGCGCTGTTCGCGCTCGGCCTGTTCGATTCCGGGCTGCTCGCCGCCGTAACGGTCTCCCTCTCCTCCTCGTGGAGCGTGGCGGAATCGTTCGGCTGGTCTGAAAGCCTGAATGATTCCGTGCGCGAGGCACCTGGATTTTACGGCGTTTACATGCTCAGCGTGCTGCTGGCGGCGTGCGGGTCGCTGGTGCCGTACCTGAGGTCGAACGGCGTGGCGGTGGCGGTGCAGGTGGCCGGCGGCGTGCTGATGACGCCGGTGCTCGTCTCGCTCACCATGCTGACCTCACGGCGGGAGATGATGGGCGAATACGCCAATTCTCCCGGCCAGAAAGTGCGCGCATGGTTCTGTGTGGCAGTGCTGGGGGCGGTCACGGCGTTTACGGTCCTCGAAGCCGTGTTTTAAAGAACAGGTCTTGAAAAACAGGAGTGATTCGGATGCCGAAGAAAGAAAACAAGACGAACGTCATGCGCATCCTCGACCAGGCGAACATCGCCTACCGGCCGTGGGCCTATGAAAACAGGGACGGGAAGATAGACGGCGTCTCCGTCGCGCACAAGCTTGGGCAGAACGTCGACCAGGTGTTCAAGACGCTCGTGACGCGCGGCGCCGACGGCGGGTACTTCGTGTTCGTCATCCCCGTGGCGAAGGAGCTCAATCTGAAAGCCGCCGCGAAAAGCGTCGGGGAAAAATCCGTCGAGATGATCCACGTGAGCGAGATCAACAAGGCGACGGGTTACATCCGCGGCGGATGCTCGCCCATCGGGATGAAAAAGCAGTACCCCACCGTGATTGACAAAAGCTGCCTGTCGCAGCCGGCGATCCTCGTCAGCGGCGGGAAGATCGGCACGCAGGTGGAACTCGCGCCGAAAGACCTGCTGGACTTTATCGGCGCGAAGGCCGGAGATATCGCAGAGGATGCCCCGGAACCGCCGCAGGGTTGATACAGCAGACGGTGGCACAGGATCCGATCCTGTGCCGCCGTCTGGATATATCCGATTTGTGGAGACTGCTCCGGAACCGCTTCTGTTGTTAAAGGATAAACAAAGGGCGAATGCTTTTCAGCATTCGCCCCGACTTTTTGACTGCGCCCCGCCGGGGGACTGGGATTTTTTGAACCGGCGGGCGTTTTATCACACGGCGGGCTCGGAAGTCCCGCCGCGTTTTGCGGAGGATTTCGGCTGAGGCTTTTCCATCAGCTTGCGCACGCAGTGGAACGTGACCATGACGGCCAGAGACATCAGCGCGACGGCGAGGATGAGCTGCAGTCCGTCGGTGAGGAACACGAACTTTCCGGCGCCGATCTTAACGAAGATGTTTACAACGGCCATCACGAGCGCGGTCATTGTCACGCAGAGCATCACGGTCATGGGGACGTACAGCATCCAGCCCTCGCGGCCCGTCGTTTTCAGGAAGACCGCAAGCGCGATGAGAACCAGCGCGCCGAGCAGCTGGTTGGCGGAGCCGAACAGCGCCCAGATGTTGTTGTAGCCGCCAAGCGAGAGTACAAAGCCGAGCGCCAGGGTCGCGACGGTAGAAACGTATTTGTCCGAGAAAAACTTTGCCGCGGGCGAATGCGCCTTGCCGTCCTCATCGTACAGAAGCTCCTGCAGAGACATGCGGCCGATGCGCGCGACGGAGTCCAGCGTCGTCAGGCACAGGGCGGAAACGCACATGGTCATGCTGCACTTTGCCGCGTATTCCGGCAGGCCGAATTTTACAAAGAATCCCGCTACGCCTGCGGAAAAGATCTGGAACGGCGTGCCGTCCGGCAGCTTGCCGCCTTTTGCCGCGGCACCTGCCACGACCAGCGCCGCGACGGCAAGGAGCGACTCCAGCACCATGGCGCCGTAGCCGATGGGCAGCATGTCTTTTTCACTGCGTACCTGCTTTGAGGAAGTCCCGGACGAAACAAGGCTGTGGAATCCGGAGACCGCCCCGCAGGCGATGGTGACGAACAGCATGGGGAACAACATCTTGCCGCCCACGTTGAACTTGGTGTAGACCGGCAGGTTCATCTGCGGATTCGTCACGAAAATGCCGACGACCGCGCCGAGGATCATAAAGATCAGCAGGAACGAGCTGAGGTAATCCCTCGGCTGCATCAGGATCCACATCGGCACGACAGCCGTAAAGAAAATGTAGGCGAATACAACAAGCAGCCACTGCAGCTTGTTGAGGTAGACCGGCCACGCCATACCGGTGGCCATCATGGCGACGAACAGCGCGAGTCCGGTCACGAGCATCACCGGCTGGCTGGGCTTCGCGTATTTCATGAAAAGGCCGAACAGCACCGCGCCGAGGATGTAGAAAAGCGAAATGGAACCGGCGGCCGCGTTCGGG
>JAEZRH010000031.1 GCA_023412845.1 Bacillota bacterium | reverse complement strand
CGCTCTTCCACCGTTCTCCTGATAAAGTCAAGGGCGCCGGTCTGCGATTCGGCATATCCTTTCGCGAAATCCATTCCGTGCTTTTTTGCAATCGCGCTGTAGATAATGCCGTGCTGGATCGTGATCTTGCCCGTTGTATTGCCGGTAGTCCCGTCGCACAGGCCTCCCGCTTCTATCACCACGGGCTCAAATCCCTTCTGCGCCAGACAATAGGCGCAGGTGATACCCGTTATCCCTGCGCCGACAATTAAAATGTCGGTTTTCAGACTCTTTTCAAGGGGCGGATAATTTTCTTTCTCACCGGTTTTGTTCCAGTACGATACCGTGCCATTTTTCAATTTTTTCACCTTACCATCCTATTTGTTTTTATATTGTCTGCATTCCGGAATCTTCTATTCAAAGCGTTTGGCACGGCTGTGCGGGCGGAAAAAAATTTCCGCGTCCGATCGGCGCCGGCGGTAAAGTTCTGTGAACTTATGCCGGCCGGAACGATAAGGCGCGGGAATTTTTAAATTTTGCGATCAGTTTTTTACGATCCAGCCTCTGCTGCGCCCCACGGCTCTGTGCCATCCGTCGAGCAGAGCCTCTTTTTTCTCCGGCTCAAGCTTCGGCACAAAGATCCAGTCGCACTTCCAGAGCGCCTTGATTTCATCCGTATCTTTCCACACCCCGGCCGCAAGACCGGCAAGATAGGCGGCGCCGAGAGCGGTCGTCTCGCGGATCATCGGCCTGCGGATGCGGCTGCCGAGAATATCGGCCTGGAACTGCATCAAAAACCGGTCGCGGCTCGCGCCTCCGTCGACGTTCAGCTCCGAAAGGGCGAGGCCTGTGTCTTTCTGCATGGCCTGAACCAGGTCAAAGGTCTGGTAGGCGATGGACTCCTGTGCCGCGCGGATGATGTGGTATCTCTTGGTCCCCCGGGTAAGCCCCATGATACATCCGCGCGCGTACATATCCCAGTAGGGCGCGCCCAGGCCGGTGAACGCCGGAACAAAATAGACCCCTCCCGTATCCGGGACCTTCTGGGCGTAATATTCGGCGTCGCTGCTCTCCGTGATCAGCCGCATCTCGTCGCGCAGCCATTGGATGACCGCGCCCCCGACGAACACGCTGCCTTCCAGCGCGTACTGGATGCGCCCGCCCCTGCCGATGGCAATGGTGGTCAGCAGGCCGTTTTTGCTTTTGCATGGGGCATCTCCCGTATTCATCAGCAAAAAGCATCCGGTTCCGTAGGTGCTCTTGGCCTCTCCTTTGCTGAAGCAACATTGCCCGAACAGGGCGGCCTGCTGATCGCCCGCGTCGCCAGCGATCGGGATCTTTGTTCCCTGCAGGGTGGCGTAGCCGTAGATTTCGCTGGAGGAGCGGACCTCCGGGAGCATCTCGCGCGGGATATCCAGCGCTTCCAGAAGCGTGTCGTCCCATTCGAGCTTATGGATATCGTACAGCATCGTCCGGGAAGCGTTTGTATAGTCGGTCACGTGGGCTGCGCCGCCCGTCAGCTTCCAGATCAGCCAGGTATCCACGGTGCCGAACAGGATCTCGCCGCGCCGCGCGCGTTCCCGGGAACCCGGGACATGGTCGAGAATCCACTTGATCTTCGTCGCCGAAAAGTAAGCGTCGGGAATCAGGCCTGTGGTTTCCCGGATGTGGTCCGTCAGCCCCTGCGCTTTCAAGCCGTCGACGATATCCGCGGTGCGGCGGCATTGCCACACAATAGCGTTATGGATCGGCAGGCCCGTGGCGCGGTCCCACAAAATCGTGGTCTCGCGCTGGTTGGTGATGCCGATGGCCGCGATATCTTCCATGTTGACGGCGCTGTGCGCGGTCACCTCCATCATGACCGCCGTCTGGGAGGAATAGATTTCCATGGGATCGTGCTCCACCCAGCCCTCCTGCGGGTAGATCTGGGAGAACTCCTTCTGGCTGATGCCCACGATGTTCTGATCCCGGTCGAACAGAATCGCGCGCGAGCTGGTCGTCCCCTGATCGAGGGCAAGAATATATTTCTTCATTCTTTTACCTTCTTTCCAAATCCCTTGTGGCGATGAAATCGGCGTTCGTGCCGCAGACGTTCTTCACCACGGTCTGCCCGGCGGCGACCGGGGCTTTCAGGCAGACGCCGTCGAGCGCTTTGACAGCGTCGAAAACCAGCTTTTTAGGGATCGGCATATTGGTTTTGACCGGGCAGCGGGGATGCAGCGCGCCGGCCACCCGGACCGTGGAGGTCACGACACGGGTGGGATTCGTCAGTTCGGCCCGGCCGTATTCCGCTCCCCGCGGGCAGGAATTGCCCGTAACGGCAAATCCGTTTTCCTCATCCACTTTCAGGTGGCATCCTCTCGGGCAGACGATACAGATCAGCTCAGTCATGGGAAACCTCCTCCACAGATACGGTAAGATTGCCGGTGCTGCATTTTTCGAGCAGCACTTTGGGCAGAGTGACGTGCTCCATCTCTCCGGGCGCAAGGTGTTCGCGCTGAAAGCGGGCGATGTCGCTGCCGCCGCAGCAGACGGAAATCGTGCTCCGGCCGCAGACACGGCTGACCCGGAAAAAAACGTCCACGCTTTTTTTTACGCCCGCTCTGCGGATCTTTTGCGGCACCGTGTAGGTGACGCCGTCGCCGTTGACCAGCTCCAGCGCATCGCCCTCCGGTCTCTCCCCTTCCGCAACATATTCCGCGGCGGCGGCTCCCGCGCGCCGGCTCTCCGCCGTCACGAAGTCGACAAGGTCGTGGACATGCACGACATTCCCGCAGGCGAAGATTCCGGGAACGCCGGTTTCCATGTCCTCATAAACCACCGGCCCGTTCGTCCTGCGGTCGATCCGTATCCCCGCCTTTTTGCTCAGCTCGTTTTCGGGGATCAGCCCGACGGAAAGCAGCACGGTGTCGCAGTCAAAAACCTTTTCGGTGCCGGGGACCGGTTTGCAGCCCGCATCCACCTTTGCGATGGTCACCTGCTCCACGCGCTCGTTTCCTCTGATATCGACGATCGTATGGGAAAGATAGAGCGGGATGTCAAAATCCTGAAGGCACTGAACGATATTGCGGTTCAGGCCGCCGGAATAGGGCATCAACTCTACGCAGGCCAGGACTTTCGCCCCCTCGAGCGTCATCCTCCTCGCCATGATCAGGCCGATATCCCCCGAACCGAGGATGAGGACGCGCCGGCCGACCATTTGCCCCTCCATATTGACATACCTCTGCGCCGCTCCGGCGGTGAAAATGCCGGCCGGGCGGCTGCCCGGGATAGAGACCGCGCCGCGGGCCCGTTCCCGGCAGCCCATGGCCAGGATCACCGCCTTCGCCTGAAGCACCTGATATCCTTCCGCCGCACTGACGATATGTACCTCCTTGTTTTCCGTAACGTCCAGCACCATGGTGTCCAGCTTGACCTGAACGCCGGTGGATTTCAGCATTTTGATGAACCGCCCTGCGTATTCCGGCCCGGTCAGCTCCTCTTTGAAATAGTGGAGGCCGAAGCCGTTGTGGATGCACTGGTTGAGGATTCCCCCCAGCTCTTTGTCGCGCTCGACAATCACAATGTCCTTTGCTCCGTTTTCCCACGCGCTGCAGGCTGCCGCCAGCCCGGCTGGCCCGCCGCCGATCACGATCAGATCAAGCATCCGCATTCGCTCCCCTTTTGGTCTCGCCGCACAAAATCCAGCTGCCGTCGTTATCCTGCAGAATCTCTTCCGGAGCCACGCGGCACTCACGCGCCATGATGTCCAGAACGCGTGGGCCGCAGAACCCGCCCTGGCAGCGCCCCATGCCGCTTCCTGCGCGGCGTTTGACCCCGTCGATCGAACGGGGAGGGATCGGACTGCGGAGCGCATCCAGAATCTCGCCCTCCGTAATGGTCTCGCACCGGCAGACGACCCGGCCGTACGCGGGGGTTTCGCGGATCAGCCGGGTCTTTTCCTCCGCGCTCAGTTCCTTGAACCGTATTTTTTTCCGCCCGCCGTCCCAGTCGGCTTTTTCCTCCGTTTGCAGCCCTTCGCTCCGCAGCAGTTCCAGCGCATACTCCGCAACGGCGGGTGCCGCGGAAAGGCCCGGCGATTTGATGCCGGCAAGGTCCAGAAATCCAGGCGCGGCGATCCGGATCACGAAATCGTCCCGGTCGCAGACGGCGCGGAGGCCCGCGAAATTGCGGATGTTGTCCCGGAACGCGATCGACGGAACCGAGCGCAGCGCCGTGCGCCGCACAAATTCCAGCCCTGCCGCTGTATTTGAGACATTCTTATCGTCCTTCACCGTCTGTGCGTTCGGCCCCACGATCAGGTTGCCGTGCGTGGTCGGGGAGACCAGCACGCCCTTGCCGTTCTCATTCGGGCACTGGAAGATCACATGAGAGACCCGCGTGCCCTCCGATTTATCCAGCAGGTAATATTCCCCCCGGCTGGGACGGATGGAAAAATCCGGCTCCGCAGCCATGTTGTGGACTTTGCCGGCGTCAACTCCCGCGGCATTGATCACAAATCCGGCTTCTACGCTGCCGCGGTTCGTCATGAGCCTCCAGCCCCCGTCGATCCGGCTGATGGAAAGCACTTCCGTGGAACGCTGCAGCCGGACGCCGTTCTTCACGGCGGTCTCCGCGAGGGCGATCCCATATTCCCACGGGTTCACGACCGCAGCGCTCGGCGCGTACAGTGCGCCCGTTACGTTGGAGGCGATTGCCGGCTCCATGGCCCGCACTTCGGAGGCGCTTAACAGGGCCAGACCTTTTACGCCGTTCCGAACGCCGCGCTCATACAGGGTTTGAATCGTTCCGCGGTCCTCGCCGCCGAAAGCGAGCACAAGCGAGCCAATCCGCTTGTAGGGAACATCCAGCCTGGCGCAAAGCTCCTGCACCAGTTCGGAGCCCCGCACATTCAGTTTCGCCATCAGCGTGCCGGGTTCCGGGGCGTATCCGGCGTGGATAATGGCGCTGTTGGCCTTGGTCGTGGCATCGCACACATCGTTGCGTTTTTCAAGCACCACCGTATTCAGGCGGTACCGGCTCAATTCGTATGCAGCCGCGGCTCCGATGATGCCGCAGCCCACAATTGCCGCGTCGTACATGGTATTCCTCCTTAAAATTAGCAGTAAAAAAGAGCAAAAGGAAACAGCTGTTGCTGTTTTACCTTTTGCTCTCATACTCTCCAGGTAAAATGACAGTTCACGAATCCGTTGGAATGGGACTCCGCTACATAAACCAGACATTCTGGTTGGTCGATGAAATCGCAACAGCCCCGGCATTCAGGGCAGTCAGGATATCCTCCTTATCGCTGATGAGGCCGCCGGCAATAATGGGCTTCTGAATTTCCGCGTTCAGCTTTGAAATGATTTTGGGCATCAGGCCGGGTAAAATTTCGGCCAGATCGGCGCTGCTGGACTGATCCGTCCTGCGTATATTCTCCAGCGCAAGAGAATCCAGAACAAAGTAACGCTGTACCGTCAGCAGCCCGCGGGAATGCGCAAAATGGATGAGGCCCGGTTTCGTGGAGATGATGCCGTCCGCCGCCACATTCTGGATCAGATACTCCACGGCGGCCTCTCTTGTGGAAAGCCCGTCCAGCAAATCGATATGCACAAAAACAGTCTTGCCCGCTCCCTTTAAGCGGAGCACAATAGCGTGAATGGTGTTGACGCTGCCGTACAGGACAAAAACGACCTTGCTTTCACAGGAAAGGCACCGCTCCAGCCCCTCGTCGCTCTTGATGGCCGGGATGACCGGCACGTCTTCGAGATGTTGCAGCAATTCTCTTGGATTCATAGTTTATTCCCTATTCTTCAGCTGTGGATTCGCAGACGGCTTGATCGGGATCAAAACAGGAAGCTCTTCCGTCTTGGGGCTCTTATGACAGCATATGGCAGCATCGAACATTTGGGCAATCTTAGGAATAAATTCACTCGGGATTTCGTCTGCTACGCTAAACATCTTCGAAAAATGTTCCTTAAAAATGAAATCGGAATATTGCTGATAAACCTGCCTGCCTAAATCCGTCACCCGAATAATAACATTTTTCCGATTTTTATCCGTATGGAATTTTTCCAAAAGCCCTTTTTGCGAAAGCCGATTGATAAGTTTGGAAAAAGCGCTCGGCGAAATCCCGAGGCGGGACGAAACTTCGGACATGTTTTGATGTAGATCTTCATTTTCAAGCAGATACTCGACAACCTGGATCTGGGAATAGGAAAAGTCTATTTGTGCGCCGTGGTACATCTCGCGATTATAAACCGACGCATAAACATTACAGTATTTAATCAGTTTTTCCACCATATCACGATACTCGCCCATCCATTCGAGCTGCAAAGGTATCCGCCCTTTTTGTTGAAATTCCGTTTGTTCTATTATACCGCAAATGGTGGCCCCTGCACAAGTATAAAGCAAATAAATCGCAACGTCAGCCGGGGACGCCGGATGAGAAGCATCCCCGGTTTTTCAGCCTGCTGCACCTACACTAAGTTCCAAAACATGGCGGTATTGGCTGCGGAAATAATCGTAAATAAGATGGTATTCAAGAAAGCCCCAAGCCAGACATTGTTCGTCTTTTCAAATAATTTGCAGGCGTAAACAGCTGCTATGCCAAGGCATGGGAACAATGCGAACAAAAGGATTCCGTTCAGCGCCTGTGCGGGGAAGAGCGCCACGCCCGTCAGAAAATCTTTTCCGTACTGGCAGATCAGCCAAAGCACCAGGCCGCCGATATTCAGGAGGATTGCGGGGAGCAGAGCGCTGACGGCGATGGAGATCCAGTAAACGGTCTCGCGCCGGCCTTTCCCGGCGACCGAAACCGGGGCCAATTCGGAGGTCGCCGCTTTTTTCAGGAACGGGACCCGGAGCAAAAGCGTTACGATCGGGACGAACATCAGGAAAAAGCCTATCAGGGCGATTAGGTTGAAAGCTTCCTTCAGCCACCAGACCTGATTGCCGGACGGCAGACCCGCGTTTGTCTGGCTGGGAGACGTCACGCCGCTGAAAGCATGCGCATAGAAGTCGATCTCGTCCGCCGTGCTGGAAATTGAAAAATGGTTCCACGGGTGTGTTTCAGTCGGCGTATAAATGATCCGTTGGCCCTGCTGTGAGGCGCGAAGCGCCACGTTCTTGACCTTTAATTCTCCGGAGTTAACTTTGTAGAAGCTGCCTGCAATGCCTGAGGCGTCATTCGCCGCAATGCCAAGAAATTCTTTGCCGGACGCCGTCGATGGGAAATTCTTGTATATGACGGTGCCGGTTATAGCCTTTTCAGCCGGCGTCTTTTCCGCATCGGACTTGCTGAAAAAGAATTCATCGTAGTGCCCGCAGATCATTCCTATGGTGCGGCTGCCGAAAGCCGCCAGAAACTGATCCTCGGGAGCGATGGATGAAGTATAAGAATAATCCGCACCCACCGAAAGCCCGGCATAGATCATCCGGTGGCCGGTTTTCAAGGCGTTCATTTCATCCATGTAGAGAGAAACGAGCGTGGAAAAGCCGCCCATGGAATGACCGCTGACGGCAACGTATGCGTTGCCCTTGGCATCTTTTTTAGTATACGGCTGATTATATATGTATTTGGCGGCGCCAAATTGAGAATAAATCCAGAATGTGCTGAACTGTTTGCCGACATCGATCTTCCCGCTCCATCGTGAATCTCCGTGATCGTACATATCCACCGCAAGTACGATATAACCGCGGCGCGACATTTCGACGGACGGGGCGTCCTGCATTTCTTTTGAGTTAAGATATCCGTGGGTCGTTATGATGACCGGGCGCGGATCATTTGGCCCGGCACCTTTCGGCATGAGCAAAAGAAAACAGCTGTGGCTGTTTTACCCTTTGCTCTCGTACGCTTAAGGCAAAATGGCAGTGCACCTGTTTTTTCTGAAACAGGAATCGACATGATCGTTGACAAGGCCGGTCGCCTGCATATGCGCATAGATCGTAACTGAGCCTAAAAAGCGAAAGCCCCTCCGCCTCAAATCAGAACTGATCCTGTCCGACAGGGCGGAAGCCGCCGGTATTTCAGAGATGCTTTTATAACTGTTTACGATCGGCTTGTAATCGACGAATTCCCAGATGTAGCGGTCAAAGCTTCCAAATTCCTTCTGTATTCCCAGAAATTTGCGGGCGTTTACAACGGAGGCCTCGATTTTCAGCCTGTTGCGGATGATTCCCGGATTCAGGAGCAGTTCGCCGATTTTGCCGCCGTCGTAAAGGGCCACCTTCCGTGGGTCAAAATTATCGTATGCTTTCCGATAATTTTCTCTTTTCCGAAGAACCGTCAGCCAACTCAGGCCGGCCTGTGCGGATTCGAGCACCAAAAATTCGAACTGCTTTCTGTCGTCATGGACCGGAACTCCCCACTCTTCATCGTGATATTTCACATATAAATCATCCGATTTGCACCAGTCGCACCGATCCATACAATGCAGCCCCTTCAGCCGTATATTCTAAAGCCTCTTCAGTATATCACCGGCGCTGCATAAAAGCAATTTCCGGGGTTCATCGCGGTCCGATCAGCTAAAAAGTACAAATTGTATATATGGTCCTAAATTTTTTAATTATTCTTTACGAATTTATTCAATATTCCTAACTTACCGTGCAAATTTGGAATTTCCATCGATTTACTGTGCAATTAATTTAGAAATTGCCTTGCAAGACCGATAAAAAGTTGCTATAATCAAAAGAAATTCGAGGGGGATATTCCTCGCTGTAATCTTTGACAACATGCATTGGAAAAGAGGGATCAATTCAAAACGGAAAAAGTCAAATGAATATTTTATGCTGATGAATTTCCTTTTTGAAACGATAAACGATATAAAATTTCATTGATCTTAACTTTGTAGGACATGCTCAACGAAGAGTGTGTCCTATGTTTGGTATTAGTCTTACTTCTATGCTTTACAAAGGGAAAGTGTGAATCCCGGCCGGGCCGCCGGCGGGGGGAGTTGAGTCTTTTTAGGAAAATATACATGGGTCCGTGATTGATAAAAGGGATCAAGGAGTTGGGGTGGAGCGGAGTCTTACGAAGTGATTTGAAAGAAATAATTTAAGGAGTGGAAGATGTGACAAGCTATGTAGCGAAGCGCATTGGATATGCGTTGCTGACGATCTTTTTGATCTCACTGATTACCTTTTTTGTAATGAATATGATCCCGGGCGGCCCTTTTATGAGTGAGAAGAACATGTCCCCCAATATAGTCGCGGCCCTCAAGGCCAAATATGGGCTGGATAAACCTCTCTGGCAGCAGTACCTGAATTACATGGGCAATTTTCTGCAGGGTGACCTCGGCGTTTCCCTGAAACAGCTCGGCCGTTCCGCAAACGATATTATTCTTACCGACTTCCCCGTTTCGGCCAAACTGGGCGGCCTGGCCGTTTTGTTCGCTCTGGTCCTGGGCACTGTCATGGGTTCCGTCGCGGCTTTGAACCATGACAAAATAGCCGATCACGTTCTGATGGTGATCTCCACGATCGGCATCGCGGTGCCGAGCTTCGTGATGGCTTCCGTACTGATGGTGATTTTCGGCGTCTACCTGAAAGTTCTCCCCACCATCGGCCTGAAGACCCCGGTTTCCTATATTCTGCCGGTGGCGTCGCTTGCCTTTTATCCAATGGCTTACATCACCCGGCTGATGCGCTCAAGCATGCTTGACGCGCTGAACCAGGACTACATACGCACGGCGACTTCGAAAGGGGTCAGCCGGTTCACGCTGCTGTTTAAGCATGCCATGCGGAATGCGATCATCCCGGTGGTCACCTATGTTGGGCCGCTGCTCGCCTATACGGTGACGGGCAGCTTCGTCGTGGAAACTATTTTCAACATTCCCGGTCTCGGGCGTGAATTCATCAAGTGCATCATGAGCCGCGATTATCCTCTGGTAATGAGCACAACGCTCTTCCTTGCCATAATCCTCGTCCTGATGAACGTGGTCGTCGATATCCTGTACAAAGTCATCGACCCACGCATCAAACTGAAGTAGAAAGGCAGGAAAAAATGATGAAAGAACCCCAAATGAAAAAGAATCCCCTCTCGCTGCAGCTTGATAC
>JAEZRH010000067.1 GCA_023412845.1 Bacillota bacterium | reverse complement strand
CAAAAAATGTCTCCGGTGGTTGCCGCGCGCCGTCCGCGGAGGTAAAATGGAAGCGAAGATTCGGACGAACGGCAGAACGGAGGGCTGCACATGATTCTCAGCGCAAGCAGGCGCACGGACATCCCCGCTTTTTATTCCGGGTGGCTGCTCCGGCGTCTGAAGGAGGGATATGTTCTGGTGCGGAACCCGGTGAACCCGCGCCGCATCAGTAAAATCAGCCTTGCGCCGGACGTGGTGGACGGCATCGTGTTCTGGACCAAAGACCCCGTTCCCATGCTGAAAAGGCTGGACGGGCTGCGGGATTACCCCTATTACTTTCAGTTCACGCTGAACGCATACGGAAAGGACGCGGAGCCGAACGTCCCTTCCAAAAATGATGTGCTGGTACCCGCTTTCCGGGAGCTGTCCCGGCGGATCGGCAAGGACAGGGTCGTCTGGCGGTACGACCCGATCTTCTTCAGCGCAAAATACACGCCGGAATACCACGTGGAGTATTTCGGCCGCCTCGCGTCGCTGCTGGCCGGATGCACCGAAACCTGCACGGTGAGCTTCCTCGATTATTACCGGCACATTGGCAGAAATCTTGCGGCGATGGGCGTGCGGGGCCCTTCGGCGGAAGAAAGGCGCCGATTGATGGCATTGCTCGTTCGCACCGCCTCTGCCCGAGGCATGAAACTGACCGTCTGCGCGGAGGAAGAGGATTACTCGGACCTTGACGCGCTCCCGGCCCGCTGCGTGGACCGGGAACGGCTGGAACGCCTGGGCGACTTCCACCTGAACGCTGCAAAGGACAAAAACCAGCGGCCCGCGTGCGGATGCTGCGAGAGCGTCGACATCGGGGCATATGGCACCTGCCTGCACGGCTGCCGATACTGCTATGCGGACCGCGGCGCGGATGCCGCACGGTCCGCCTTCGCCCGGTACGACCCGGCCTCTCCCCTGCTCTGCGGCACGGTCGGCCCGGAAGACACCGTAACCGAGCGGAAAACCGGGTCCTGCCGGGACGGGCAACTCCTGCTGTAAGCTGCGGAAAACGGTATTTTCAGCCTTTGCGCGTCATAGAGTGTACCATCCGGAAAAGGAGGGACGCTCTATGGCAGGCGAAACGCAGTACCGCGCAGAAATTCGCAGCGCCGTCTGCGGCAAGCGGCGGATTCCGGTGCGGAACATGACCCCCCTGCTGGACCGGGAGGAACGAAAGCGGGAGGAGGGACGCGCCGCCCGGGCGCTGTATGCCGTCTTTTCCAAATACCGCTGAACCGTTCCGTGGAGAGGGGGCGAAAGGATGACCGCGATCTACGTGCGGCAGTCGGTGGAGCGTGAGGACAGCATCTCGGCCGAAAGCCAGGCCGAGATCTGCCGGTATGAGGCGAAGGGCGAGCCCTGCCGCGTCTACGCCGATATCGGCTACAGCGGCAAAAACACCGACCGGCCGCAGTTCCGGCGGCTCGTAGCGGACATCCGCAGGGGCGAGGTCACAGCGGTCGTCGTTTACCGGCTGGACCGCATCAGCCGCTCCATTCTCGACTTTGCCAACATGATGACCCTTTTTGAGCAATATCATGTGGATTTCATCTCCTCCACGGAAAAATTCGACACGTCCGCGCCCATTGGCCGGGCCATGCTGAACATCTGCATGGTATTCGCCCAGCTGGAGCGGGAAACCATCCAACAGCGCGTGACCGACGCCTACTATTCCCGCAGCGGCAAGGGCTTTTACATGGGCGGGCGCGTGCCCTACGGGTTCCGTCTGGCTGACGCGGCGCTGCACGGGAAACGGACGAAAACCTATGTGGCGGAGCCGGGGGAAGCGGAGCTGGTGCGGAGGATGTACGGACGGTACGCCGACCCCTCCGCCTCGTACGGTGACGTGGCGGCCTCTTTCGCCGCGCAGGGTCTGACCTGCCGGGGCAAGCCGTGGTCGCGTGCGCGCATCGCCGCCTGCCTCAAGAACCCGGCCTACGTGCGGGCCGACGCCGAGATCTACGATTTCTTCGCCGGGCAGGGGACCGAGATCGAATCGCCCCGGGAGGATTTCATCGGCACGAACGGCTGCTACTACTACAAAGGGCGTGGCGCTGCCGGGCGCAAGCAGGCCAGGCTGAACGGCAGCCGGCTGGTGCTGGCACCGCACGAGGGCATTGTTCCGGCTGATGTGTGGCTTGCCTGCCGCGTGAAATGCCTGCGCAACAAACAGGTGCAAACCGGCCGCAAGGTGCGCAACACCTGGCTGGCCGGCCTGCTCAAATGCGGCGTGTGCCATTACGCGCTGACCTGCAAACAATATCCGGATCGGCGCGTGCGCTATTTTCTATGCAGCCGGAAAATGGATTCCGGCGCGTGCCCGGGGCCGGGCCTTTTGCACGCCGACGAGGTAGAGCGCCTCGTCGGGGAAGAAATCATGCGCAAGCTGGCGGAATTCTCCGTCCTTCTACCCGACGGCGGGCCGGAGCGGGGTGAAGCGCCGGAGGCCTCCGCCCTGCGCGCGGAGCGGGACGCTGCGGAAAGCGAACTGCGCTCGCTTTCCGCGAAGATCGCGTTTGCCGACGGCGCGCTGCTCGGCCGCATCGGCCGCCGCATGGAAGAGCTGGAGGCCCGGCGCGGGGAACTGGAAAGCCGTCTGGCCGTGCTCGCCGCAGAGTGCGGAGCGCAGGCGCGCCGCGGGGAGGTGCGCGGCCCCGCGGCGCTGTGGGGGGATCTGACGCTGGAGGACAAACGCAAAGCTGCGGCGGCACTCATTGAAGTGATCTACGCCACGGCGGAGGAAGTACAAATCTTCTGGAAAACCTGACGCGCCCCGGATGCACAAAAGCCCCGCGGAAACAAATCCGCGGGGCTTTTTACTTACCGTCTGTTTTTTACAGCAGCGTAATGGTGAACGCGTGGGTGCGTTCTTCGCCGGGGTTCAGGAATTTCACCCCGCGCTTGTGTTCCAGCACGTCGTCTTCGTCGGTGCAGGTGGTCAGGCCGGTCCATGGCTCAAGCGCCATGAAATTGCCGCCGTTTTTGCTCGTCCAGAGGATGAAATAGTCGAAACCGGGGAAATCCACGCGCACGCCGCGCCCCGTCGCGGGGTTCACGAGCGCGGCGGAGCGGGAGTGAAGCTGGTCGAAGACCTGGCAGTCGTAGGCGAACCAGGCACGGTCCAGACGGAACACCTTCTCGTTGTTCAGCACCACCTGACGGTGGTTCACGTCGGCCAGGCCGTCCAGCAGGGCGCGCGGGCAGGCCGCGTATTCCTTCTCCGCGAATTCCACGACATAGTCCTCGAATTTTTCGCCGTCCAGCAGGGGGCAGCGGAACGCCGGGTGACCACCGACGAAATAGGGCATCACGTCTTTGCCGGTGTTCACGGCCGTCATGGCGTAGGTCAACGTTTTGCCCTCGACCGAGTAGTTCACGCGGAACTCAAAATCGTACGGGAACTCCTTCTTCGTCTCTTCGGAGGAACGGATGGTGAACTCCGCGGAAGATTCCGTGCTGCCCGTCAGCTCGAACTCGCGTTTGCGCACCACGCCGTGGCGCTCCATATGGCAGGTGCCGCCGTTGGCCGTCGCGGCCGTCTTGTTGCGCAGGCCGCCGACGATGGGGAACAGCACCGGCGACTGCGAGTGCCAGTACTGCGGGTCGCCCTGCCAGAGGTACTCGGTTCCGGAAGCCGTCAGGGAAGAAAGCTCGGCCCCCGTCGATTTGATGACTGCCTGCATGCCGCCGCTGCGGATGGTCTGATTCATGATAATCCCTTCTTTTTTCAGGATGGAGCCCGCACGGGCGCGGACCCGGTGCGGACTTCTCTTTACGCCGCAGCCCGGGCGGAAGGTTGCTCCCTCCGCCCGGGCCATGTCATTTTCTCACAATGATTTTATCACAAATTTTACTGCGCGACAAGTTCCTTTACGCGGGCGATCTGCTCCGGGGTGAGGTTCAGCACGTCGCTGTTCGCGGAACCGGTCGCGGAATCCTCGATCAGAATCAGCTTCGTGTCCTTTTTGGTGACGGTGTTGTGCCACAGCGTCGGCGGAATATCGTAGACCTTCTTCGGCTCCATTTTGACCGCGCCGATCTCCAGCTGGCCGTCTACTTCGTTCGCGTAAAGCAGGACGCATTCGCCTGCGATCAGCACGAACAGCTCGTCGGTCTTATTGTGGCGCTCCAGGCAGTCGGTGTTCGCGATGTCGTTGGCGGGCTTCCAGTTCTTGATGCCGACCGTCCAGTTCTCGTTTTCATAAACGCGTGTCAGGCCTTCGCCCTCGAATTCAAATTTTTTGATCTCCATTGCTGTTTTCCCTCTTATTTCTTTAATTTTTTGCACTGTTCTGCGATGTTTTCCGCGGTGAGACCGTAGGCTTTGAAAAGATCGTCGGGGCGGCCGGACTGGCCGAACTTGTCCTGGATTCCGACGCGCGCGAATTTTGCGGAGGAATTGCCCGCGAGGACCTCCGCGACGGCGGAACCGAGCCCGCCGATGATGGAATGCTCCTCTGCGGTCACAACTGCGCCGCACTTGTTCGCGAATGTAAGGATGGTCTCCGCGTCGATCGGCTTGATGGTGTGGATGTTCACCACGGCGGCGCTCACGCCTTCGCCCGCGAGCATGTCGGCGGCGCGCAGGGCGTAGGGGATCATCAGCCCACAGGAGATGATGCAGACGTCGGAACCGTCTTTCATCACGTTGGCCTTGCCGGGAATGAACGGTGTGGAGGCGTCGGTGTAGTCCTCGCACGGCGGACGCGCGACGCGGATGTAGACCGGGCCGTTGATCTCGGCGGCGGCGAACACGGCTTTTCTCGTTTCCGTCGGGTCGCAAGGGACGAAGATCGTCATGCCGGGCAGCTCGCGCATCAGGGCAATGTCCTCGATGCTCTGGTGGCTGCCGCCGTCCTCGCCGACGCTCAGGCCGGAGTGGGAGAAGCCGAACTTCACGTTCGCGTTCACATAGCTGATGGAGTTGCGGATGATCTCATAGGCACGGCCCGCGCCGAACAGCGCGAACGTGCTCGCAAAAGGGATGAGACCGGAATGCGCGAAGCCGGCGGCCGCGCACATCAGGTCGTCCTCGGCGATGCCAAGATTGAAAAAGCGGTCCGGAAATTCGGAGGCAAACATCGCGGTCTGCGTGGCGTGGGCAAGGTCCGCGTCCAAGACGACGACCTTGTCGTTCTTTTTCCCAAGCTCGACCAGTGCCTCACCGTATGCGACCCTCAGTGATTTACCCATTGACAGATACCCCCAGTTCTTTCATTGCGGCCGTGTATTCGTCCTTGTTCGGGGCTTTTCCGTGCCAGCCGAACTGGTCTTCCATAAAAGAAACGCCCTTGCCCTTGACCGTCTCGCAGCAGATGAATTTCGGCTTGCCGTTGAAGGGAGCGTTCAGCGCCCCGACGATTGCGTCGACGTCGTGACCGTCCACCTTGTAGCATTCGAAGCCGAACGCCCTGTATTTGGAAACAATGTCGCCGAGGCTCATGACCTGGTCGTTCGACCCGTCGATCTGCAGGCGGTTGTGGTCGAGCAGCACGGTGTAATTATCCAGCTTATAGTGGGCCGCGGCCATCGCCGCCTCCCACACAAGGCCCTCCTGCGATTCGCCGTCGCCGGTGATCGCATAGACCTTATAATCCTTCTTCTTGTATTTTGCCGCGAGCGCCATGCCCATGGCAATGGCAACGCCCTGGCCGAGGGAACCGGTGTTGCAGTCGACGCCCCTGGTCTTGCGCATATCCGGGTGGCCCTGCAGGTGGCTGCCGAGCTGGCGGATCGTCCAGAGATCCTCGCGCGGGAAATAGCCCTTGTCGGCGAGGACGGCGTACAGCGCGGGGCACGCGTGGCCTTTGCTCAGCACGATGCGGTCGCGGTCTTCCCAGCCGGGATTTTTCGGGTCCACGCGGGCGACTTTATAGTAAAGGGCCAGCAGAATCTCCACACAGGAAAGGGAGCCGCCCGGATGGCCGGACTGGCAGGTGTAAAGCATGCGGAGAATGTCCGCCCGGAGCTGCTTCGCCTTCTGGTTCAGGTTTTCGTCATTCATCTTTCATACTCCTTTAAATTTGAGCTTTCACGGTAGGCCCGCAAGCTCATCCTTTGACTGCTCCCGCGGTCAGTCCTTCGACAAGACGCTTCTGGGCGAAGAAGAACATGACGCAGACCGGGATGACGGTGATGATGCCGCCTGCCGTCAGCAGGCCCCACTGCACGCCGAGCTCGCCGATCAGGTTGTTCAGCGCGACCGGAATGGTCCGGTTGTTCTCGTTGGTGAACATGACGGCGAACGTGTACTCGTTCCAGGAATTCATGAAGATATAGACTCCGGTTGCCACAAGGCACGGCACCAGCACGGGGAGGATGATCTTCAGGAACGCCTGCGCCTTGTTGCAGCCGTCCACCTCGGCGGCCTCTTCCAGCGAAATGGGGAGGTCATTGAGGTAGCCGTTCAGCAGCCAGACGGAAAAAGGAATGGTAAACGTGGTATACGAAAACACCAGCGACATGGGCGTGTAGAGCAGGTTGAGGCTGCGCATGATGGAATAGAGCGGGATCAGCAGCAGCACCGTTGGGAACATGTTGTTCGTGAGGAACAGCATCATGAAGCCTTTTCTTCCCCGGAAGCGGAAGCGCGAGAACGCGTAGGCCGCAAGGGTGGAAACCGCAAGCGAAATGATCGTGGTGCTGATCGCAACAATCAGGCTGTTGCCCATCGGATTTAAAAAGTTGAAATCCGTGAACAGCTTGCGGTAGGAATCCGCCGTCGGCATTTTCGGCCAGTAGGTGACCATGCTGCCGTAGAGTTCGGTGTCCGTCTTGAGCGAGGTGACGAACATCCAGTAAAACGGGAACAGAAGGAAAACGAGCATGACGAAAAGCGGAAGATACAGGCTTACAAACCTGCTGGAAAAACGTTTATTCTCTCTCATGTTACGCCTCCTGGTTCCGGAACATGCTTCTGAGGTACGGCACGGCGACCAACAGCAGCAGCAGGGTCAGCAAAATCGACATGGCCGAGGAATACCCCAGGTTCAGGGCCGTCGCGTCGTTGAAGATATACACGCTGAGGGTTTGCGTCGCGTAGGCCGGCCCGCCGCCCGTCATATTGTAGATGACGTCGACGGAGTTCGCGACCCAGATGATGCGCAGAAGCGTCGTGACGAAAATGGTGTTTTTAATGGAAGGGATGGTCACCTTGAAAAGCTGCTGGAACTTGCTGGCGCCGTCGATATCCGCGGCCTCGTAAAGCTCCGCCGGAACGCCCTGCAGCCCGGCGAGGAGCATCAGCGCGAAAAACGGGATGCCCTGCCAGATGATGGTGACGATCACGCCCGGGAACGCCGAGCCCGACTGCGCGAGGAATGGGATCTTGTCGTGGATCAGGCCGAGCCTGAGCAAAATATCGTTCAAGACACCGTAATTGCCGTCGTAGATCCATCTCCACATCAGGCCGATCAGCACGCCGGGCGTGACCCATGGGATCAGGCTTATCGCGCGGGCAATTCCTCTGCCTTTAAATTTCCTGTTCAAAAGCAAAGCAAGAAGAAATCCGAAAACGAACTGAAACCCTACGCCGAAAACGACCCAGAGGATCGTCTTGAGAAGGGAAGTCCAGAAAAGCTGGTCCTGGAAGATATCGATATAATTCTGCAGACCGGTAAAGCCGATCTCGGAAGGCCTGCGGAGGTCATAGCTCTGAAAGCTCATGAGGATCGCGTTGACCGCCGGGACGAACACCACGGCCAAAATGATGATCAGCGCGGGTGCAATGAGAAGATACGGCCATATGTTAGTCTTTTTCCGCAACAAATTAGCCACCTCTTTTAAAATGGGGGCCGCCGAGCAAGAGCTCCGCAGCCCCCGGCAGATTTACCTTGTTATTTGCCGTAAAGCCCTTTCTGCAGCGCCTGCATTGCCTGCGCGGCAGTCATCTTGCCCTGAAGGGAGGCCTGGACGGTATTCGGCCA
>JAEZRH010000038.1 GCA_023412845.1 Bacillota bacterium | reverse complement strand
CTCATGCGGTCTTTACGGTCCAGCAGGGTGGACATAAACCACCGGATATTGAGGTAAGAGATTTCACGGCGGCGTTTTTCCTGTGGGTCCTCGCCCTCCAGAACGGGGACTTCCGCGATGGATTCTTCGTATCTGCCGTCGACGTATTCCTGAAGGTCGAGTGCGTCGGCAATCTCCGGCTTCAGCAGCTGCGTCCTGATGGAAAGATCGGGCGACCAGGGGAAGCAGTGCCCCTCGAACGCCTCTTTTTTGTGGAACCACGGGTATCCGCCGAACACCTCGTCGGAACATTCGCCCGAAAGGGCGACGACGTGCTCCCGTTTGATGAGCCGGCAGAAATACAGCAGCGAGGAATCCACGTCGGCCATACCGGGCAGGTCCTTCGCATCCACCGCGTCGTACAGACAGTCGGCCTGACTGATGTTGTCACAGATCAGCACATGGTGGTCCGTTTTGCAGAACTCCGCCATTTTCAGGCTCCAGGGCTTGTCGGAGTCCGGCTGGAACGCCGTCGGATGGAAGTATTTGTCGTTGCCGGTAAAATCGAACGAATAGGTAGAGAGCGTTTCCGCCCGTCTGTGGTAATCCTGCGCGGCCAGCGCCGTGACGATGCTGGAATCCAGCCCGCCGGAAAGAAACGTGCAGAGCGGCACGTCTGAGACAAGCTGCCGGGTGACGGCGTCCTCCACAAGGTACCGCACCTGCTTGACCGTATCCTCATAGCTTTCAGAGTGCTCGTAGCTTTCCAGCTGGAAATACGGTTTCAGGTGAAGCCCGTCGCGGCCGTAAACGGCGGAAAAACCCGGCTTCAGTTCCGAAATCCCGCGGAAAACGCCGACCCCGGCCGTCCTTGCGGGACCGAGACCGAAAATCTCGCACAGGGACTGCCGGTCCGCCGCGGGATTGATTCCCGGGTACTGGAACAGCGCCTTGATCTCGGACCCGAATATCAGCCTGCCTCCCGTGACGGAATAGAACAGGGGCTTCACGCCGAAACGGTCACGACAGAGAAAACAGCATCCGCGGCGTTCGTCGTCGACGGCAAAGGAAAAGATGCCGTTCAGCTTCTGAGGGCATTTTTCTCCATACTGGATGTAGCATTTGAGCAGGACTTCGGTGTCGCTGTGCGTTTCAAACAGATATCCGACGGCTTCCAGTTCACGGCGCAGTTCGCTGCTATTGTACAGCTCCCCGTTGTAGACGATGGTGTAGCGGTAGCCGCCGGCATAGGCGGTCATGGGCTGTTTGCCGCCTTCAATGTCCACCACGGCCAGGCGCTGGTGTGCAAACGCGGTGTGCGCCGACAAAAAAATGCCGCTTTCGTCGGGGCCGCGGTGTCTCAGGGTGTTTCCCATCCGCCGGACCAGATGTCCCAAAAACGGCGCTTCATCGGTCAGATCCTCGTTGTAGTCGCAAAAGCCTGCAATTCCACACATGGAAAAAACCCTCCTTTTCATTCACACCCTTATATTATGCCAAAATAAAATTATGGTTATCATAAAAGTGTGTGGAAGAGGAGGGCGGCAGGCATACCTGTTCCGGCCGGGCATCGGGCCGCGTGAAAATCCGGGCCGCTTTTGCCTGGGCAGCCTAAAGAACTGTTCCCGCGACAGCCGCACACGCCGCAGGTGCGAACGATGCTTTGCAACATCCGCCGCTATTTTTTACGGCCTTTTTCGCGGCTTTCTTCTTCGTTTCTCTTTTCCGCGGCCAGCTCGCTGAGAATGCGTTCGGACGCGGTCCGGCGGGCGTTCGCCTCGACGGAAAGCTCAATCACGAGGCGCATCAGCTCGTCTTCGCCGTTCGGAGCGGCTTTTTCCACCCGGTCGCAGATTTCCTGCATCGCGGCGCCCTGCGCGTCGCAGAAGCGTTCGTACATCTCGCTCGACGATGCGTTCTGCAGCAGGGTGCGGATCAGCGCCGCGATGTCCTGAATGGAAAGCACCTGTTTCAGCATGCAGATCACGGTCAGGACCGCGAGATGCTCGCGGGAATACTTTTTCTGTTCCGGCCTCGGCAGAACGCCGTCCTTCACGTAATTGTTGATCATGCTGGAGGTCAGCAGGCAGTCGTTTTCGTCCCTCTCGTACAGGTGGAGCTGCTTGTCCATGTAGGTGAGGACCTGGTCCATATAAAGGTAGATTTCGGGGAAGCGGTTCCATGACACGCAGCTGGATTCCCTGATTTCCTTTGACCACGCCAGAATTTTATCGGCAGCCTCGCTCATACTTTCTGCTCCCTTTCGCCGGCCTTTGCCGGATTGTCCGCCATATAGCGACTGGGGGGGACCCCCATGTATTTTTTAAACGCTCTGGAAAAATAAAGCTGGTCGGAAAAACCTGTGGAATAAGCGGCCTCTCCGACGGTTAGACGACCGGTTTTCAACAGGGCAGCGGCCTTGTTGATGCGGTAGCGGATGAGGTACTCGTTCGGCGGCATGGAGATATGCTGCATGAACAGCCGGTAAAGGTGGCTGCGGCTGATGCCGGCGCTTGCCGCGACGTTCCCGACGCTGATGTTGCCGGAATAGTTGTAATCGATGAATTTAATGGCCTTCTGCACATACTCGAAGCCGTTCCCGCGCAGGACGGTCTGCCGCCCGAACTGGTCCATCAGGGCGGAGAGGAAAAGAAGCAGGCCGGCCTCCATCCGCGCTTCGCTGGCGGGTTCGGAACCGGAGTTCTTACAGATGTTGTCGATCAGTTCCTGCAGGCGGTCGTTTTTGCCGTACTGAAACACCGGCTCCCGGTCGAGCAG
>JAEZRH010000022.1 GCA_023412845.1 Bacillota bacterium | reverse complement strand
CAGTTCAACGGCGCGCTCCTCAACGATGCCTTTCACAGTTCCACCCTCCAACCGTTCCAATTGCTAATAGTTATACGGGGAGGAGGAGAATTAGTACAAAGCGGAGTACAGGAAAGTTTGGGAACGAGGAGGCTTCTGTTTTGGCACCGTTTGATCCGTTGGGGAACGCCGCATGTAGCAATATTATGTAAAAAGAGTGCCGTTGGAACCAATATCTCTCCCGGCAGCAAGGACAGTATTGATTCGGCCGGAACCTGCAGCACTTGCGCGGCCCGGTGGTCGGTGAAGCTTGATTTTACTTGATGAAAATTCTTTGAATTGATATAATCAATGCTTTTATTGCGATTTACAGTGCCAAATATGAGTATAATGACCTTAGATGCCAGAATTAAAGTAACTTTCTATTGAAATTAAAGCGAAATAGATAGGATAATAAAGCCAATAAAAATACTTGGGAGGTTTGTGTTATGAAAAGCATTCGAATGACAGCGTTGCTTTTATCGGGAGCAATGCTCTTTTCTTCCATGGCGGGCTGTTCGGGCGGCGGGAGCACGGGAGGCAACTCGGCTACGGCTACGGCTTCGGCGGCGCCTGCGACGGGTTCACAGCAGCAGAGTGGCGGAGAGATCGCGGTCAGCTTCTGGAGCGCGCCGGAAAAGTACAATCTTGATTTCTGGAGCAAATACGCAGAAAAATTTAATGCTACCGCCACAAAGGTCAACGGCAAAACGATAAAGGTCACAGTACAGCAGATGCCGGCTCAGCCGTCTTCCGAGGCGGGTATTCAGAACGCTATTACGACCGGTTCCGTTCCGGCTGCCTCCGAGAATATCAGCCGCAGTTTCGGCGCGACTCTCGCTAAGGCGCAGGCGGCCTATGACCTGAGCAAAGAAGACTGGTACCAGAGCATAGTTTCGGAAAGAAAACTTGACAGCGTCATGTCCAACTGGGCCGTTGACGGCGCACAGTATGTGGTTCCGCTGTATGTGAACCCCATCAGCTATGCCTACAACAGCAAAGCGCTGAAAGCAATGGGAATCGCCAAGGTCCCCACGACGGTTGACGAGTTCAACACGCTGCTGGAAACCTACAAGAGCAAGCAGAGTGAACTCAAGAGCAGCGGTGTCAGCCACTTCATGTACCGGTACGAGCTGACCCGTCCGGATGACTGGTGGGAGAGATGGTTTGACTTTGAGGCGCAGTATGATTCGTTCTCTCAGGGAAAGGGCATTGTGGACGGAGACAAGCTGGTCATGGATAAGGATTCCGCCAAGAAAGTATTTGACCTTTACGGGAAAATGGGCAGTTCATTGCTGACCGGGCAGATTCAAAACATCTGGCAGCAAAAGACTGTGCCGGTCGTCGTGGGCATGGGCCTTCCATGGGACGTTTCCGCTAACACCGCGGCGGGTAAAAAGTACGGACTTGACGGCGACTATGTTTTTGGGCCCATGCTGGTCCAGAATTCCGGCGATAAGGCATACACCTTTGCGGATTCCAAAGGCATTGTTCTGTACAAGAACCAGAATGTCTCAGACGAACAGCACCAGGGCGCAGTGGAATTTCTAAAATACTGCTTTACCGGTGCCGGCAAGGATTCGTTCGACATCGACTGGCTCAATGCGACAACGATGCTGCCGGTCCGCGGCGACCTTGACACAGATTCTGCGCTTACCGGTTATTTTGACAAAAATCCGGCAATGAAGGCCATCAGCGCTTATGTTCCAAACGGAATCCCCTGCATGGCGAATGAAAAGATGTCAGACATTTTGACGGCGCTTGCCTCAAAAGGCCTCACTCCGTACATAACGGGCAAGGTTGTCAAGGCGCAGATCGACCAGACGCCGGATTCCTCCTCTTACGTGGATTCCGCCATCGCCGGAATGAAGACCGCGGGCAAGCTTCAGTAACGCATCCGCATCCCAAAGTGTTCCCGCCTTTAAAGCCGGAAGGCCACGGAGGCGGGAACGCTTCCTGCTGTTCGCAGCCGAGAAAGGAGCTTTCTTCATGCCAAATAACGGGGAAGCGGTTCTGACAAAGAACAATTCCAAACATGCCGGACATGAAAGCCGTACGGCGTGGCTGTTCAACACTCCCTATGTTCTTTATACCGTTATCTTTCTTTTGCTTCCTTTGGTCTGGGCGGTGTGGCTGTCACTGACCGACTGGAATCTGATGACGCCGACCTATCACATGACCGGGCTGGACAATTTTGAGCAGCTGTTTTCCGACGAAAACGTGCAGGCGGCGTTCTGGAACTCGTTCCGGTACCTGGTTCCCATTGTGGTTCTCTGCTTTGCGGCAGGTGTCGGCATTGCGTTGCTGACTTCAAAGCTGCCGGATAAAATCAAGGGGATTGCCGCAACGCTGTTCTTTATCCCGTATCTTACTTCGGGGGTTGCGACCTCGGTCATGGTGAAGTATGTGTTCAGTTACAATTCCGCGCTGAACACCTTCCTGCGGGATCGGTACGGAATGGACATCAACTGGCTGCAGAGCGGAGCGACGTTCTGGATTCTGATCGCAATGATTGTCTGGAAAATGGGAGGCTATTACGCGCTGTTTGTGCTTTCCGCCATCGAGTCGGTGCCGGACGATGTGTACGAGGCTGCTTTGCTGGACGGCTGCACCGGATTTCAGAAATTTTTCCGCATCACGCTTCCCATGATCACTCCGACGCTGACCTCCGTCATTGTTCTGGCTGCGGGCCTTTCCTTTCAGATTTTTTCCGAACCGTTTTTGTTGACCGGCGGCGGACCCGATATGAGCACCACGACGTGGCAGCTTGAAATCTATAAGACCTCCTTTGTCAGCTTGAACGCCGGCTATGGGGCGGCTATGGCCATAGCAAATGCGGTTCAGATTTTCGTGACCATCCAGCTCATCGCCATTTTGATGAACCGGGTCAACAAACGATTCGGCTGGTAGGGGAGGGAAGAACATGACTCGTAAAAAAATCCGTACCGGTACGGTGGTCTGCCTGATCCTTGCGGCTTTGCTGCTGCTGATTTCTCTGTTTCCGTACTATTACATGTTGCTGCAGTCGTTTCTCCCGTGGGAGCAGGTCGACAAATCAATGGCTCCTCAGGGGCTTTCGCTGAAAAGCTATTCCTATCTGATCAACAGTTCCGGTGCGGCCGACGCGCTAATGTGGGTGCGCGCGCTGCTGAATTCTTTCATCGTGGCGACGCCGACCGCCGTAATTTCGGTGGCGGTCGGGCTGATGACCGGCTATGCCAGTACTAATATGCAGTACCGGGGCAAGCAGCTTGTCGAATCATCGCTGCTATTCCAGATGTTTTTCCCGGTCATTATCCTTCTTGTACCACGCTACATGATTGTAAAGCCCTTGGCAAACCATTACTCCGGAATGATCCTTCCGCTGGTCATTTCCGTTTGGGGCATTTTCATGTACATCAATTATTTCAAGACCGTGCCGAAATCCGTGTTTGAAGCGGCGAAGATCGACGGCGCCTCCGATTGGAGGATTCTCAGGTCTATCGCGCTCCCGTCTACCAAATCCATCAGCATCATCGTGTTTCTGTCTGTTTTCATGACGCGTTGGAACGAACTGATGTGGGATATGCTGATCGCGCCGAATGTGAAGGTTCAGACCTTGAACGTGCTGATTTCGACGCAGTTCAACCAGAACTCGACCCTTCCTGGACCCATGTACGCGGCGTCGATTTTGCTGACGCTGCCGATTATCGTCCTGTTTCTGTGTTTTTCCAGGTATTTCAAAGAAGGAATCAACTTTATGCTGAAGTAGGGGAAATGGCAATGAAAAAAACAAAACAGACGGCGCCTGCGCTGATTCGGACCGCATGCAATCCGCTGCTGACGGCGACGGACGTCAGACCCACGCATGAAAATCTGAAGGTGGATGGAATTTTCAACTGCGGGGTGGCCAGATACAACGGCGAATATCTTCTCGTCTGCCGTGTTGCGGAGTCCGTGAAGGACGTGGCGGAAGGCACTGTGGCTTTCCCCACCGTTGCCCGCCGCAACGGATGTAACGAGCTTGAAATTGTGACGTTGGAAAAAGACGACCATCCGGAACTGGATTTCACCGACTCCAGAACGGTCCTGTACAGAGGCGGGGGCCACAGAGTGGCGTACCTTACCTCGTTTTCGCATTTCCGTCTGGCCCGTTCGCAGGACGGATTTCATTTTACCGTTGACGACCATCCCATGATCGAACCGGACGCGGAGACGGAAAGCTGGGGAATGGAAGACCCGCGCGTTACCCGTATCGGCAGTACCTATTACATCAACTATACCGCGGTTTCACCGGACGGCGCGGCTACCGCGATCATTTCCACGACGGACTTCCGTGTTTTCAGGCGGCACGGCCTCGTCTTTCTTCCGGAAAACAAAGACGTTGTGATCTTTCCGGAGAAAATCGGCGGAAAATATTTTGCATTCAGCCGGCCGGTCCCGCAGTCCATCGGAACGCCGGACATCTGGCTTTCCGAGTCGGACGACCTGCTGCACTGGGGCTGCCACCGCCACTTTCACAGCGTTTCGCAGCAGGGGTGGGACAGCGGCCGCGTCGGCGGCGGGGCGCCTCCGTTCCGTACGGAAAAGGGCTGGATCAAAATTTACCACGCCGCCGATTGGGACCAGCGGTACTGCCTTGGCGCGTTTCTGCTGGACGCCGGGGACCCCATGAAGGTTATTGCGAAGTCCCGGTTTCCGCTTCTGCAGCCGGAGGCTTGCTACGAGACGGACGGCTTCTTCGGCAATGTGGTGTTTACCTGCGGCTGCATTTTTGAGAACGGCGTCGTGACCGTTTATTACGGTGCTGCGGACGATAAGATCTGCCGCGCGGATATTGCGATTGAAGATTTATACGCGCATCTCGGCGTGCTTTAATTTGTTTGTAAGAAATGAATAGGACCAGAGAAGAAGAGGGTGGCGGTTTATGGATATTTCCATGAAGGATATCGCGAACAGGCTGAACCTTTCCATAAACGCAGTGTCTCTCGCACTGAACAACAGGCCCGGCGTCAGCGAGGAAACCCGTGCCAGGATTCTTCACATGGCGGAGAAAACGGGATACCTCGAAAAAAAGAACCGGTATGTGCACACGTTTACCAGCACCAACCTTTGCATCATGATGCAGAAGCTTTACTCGGACGACATGAACTTTTACGGTAAGGTTCTTTACTCTTTTGTGGAGGAAGCAAAAAAGAGCGGGTACGACACCATCATCCAGTTCTTCGACAACAGCGCCATGTCGGTGCCGTCCTGTGTGGAAAGACACCGCGTCGCCGGTATTGCGGTAATCGGGAAAATCAGCGATGAAAACATCGGCCGCCTGAAGGACTATCATCTTCCGCTCGTACTGGTGGATCATGCATCCCTGATGCATTCGGTCGACAGCATTCTGACGGACAACAAACTCGGCGGATTTATTGAGACGAAGTATCTTCTGGACTGTGGATTCCAGACAATCGGTTATTTCGGCGACCTTCAGTATTCCCTGAGCATCAAAGAGCGCTTCTTCGGTTTCCGAGAGGCCCTCGGACGGGAAAGCAATGCGCTGCGGGTTGAAAATATTGACGACTATATCCGAAAGTACTCCATTTTGTCGGATATTGAGGACGCCGTCCTCCGGAACGATACACAGAGGATCGTGTGTCTTCTTAAGACGACTCACGATGTGCCGCAGGCATTTGTCTGTTCTAACGATCGTGCGGCGATCCTTTTACTGACGGCGCTGCAGATTCTGAATATTAACGTACCGCAGGATATTTCCCTCGTTGGATTCGATAATATTGAAATGTGCGAAAAGGTACATCCAAAGCTGACGACGGTGAATGTTGATAAAGAATTGCTGGGGAAACGGGCGGTTTCCCGGCTGCGGTATCAGATTTCGCATAAAGGTACGCTGGCAGCCGAAAACGCGGTCATCGGTGTCCGCATGGTGGAACGCCAGTCTGTTCTGGCGCCCGGAACGGACAGGCATATTCTATCCGCAACTTAGGAAGTTCGAAACCCGGGATTGAAAAGGGAGCAGGCACCCGGAATCATAGGACATTATCAATCCGGGCCAAGGCGGAGCATGTTTTCGTGAAGCCTGGGTATTGCTCCGGAACCGAAAGTACAATGCCGTTGCCTGCAAAAACGAGCAGCCTGATTCGGCTTGTCCATGCAATCAAAAGAAAATCCGCACTGAGTTGCCTGCTGCTTTTAGCGGGTCTCGCAGTCCTCGTTTATTCAGTTGCATGATGCTGTAGGCTTTCAAAATTGAGAGGAGTAATCAAAACGATAACGGCGGCAGGAAGAATTTCTTCCTGCCGCCGTGTTTTATATGAAAATTCAGGCTCCATGCGCCTTCTGCTTTATCTCACTATCACCGAAAAACGTTCAATTAAGTTACAACCGTATGTACCGTTGACTTGCTGATGCCGAATTTTTTGGCGGCGGCCCGCACGGTCGTCTTGTTTTCGATTATGTACTCGCCGAGCTCCACGGCGCGTTCCTCAACAATCCCTTTCACTGTTCCACCCTCCAAACCGCTCCGATTGCTAATAGGTATGCGGGGAGGGGGAGAATTAGTACAAAGGAAGATCTAGAATCACTGCGGGCATATTTATGCGATGGCGGGAATCGTGGGCGGCGTGAATTCGGAGATGTCGGAAGACGTCTGGTCGTAATTCACGAATAACACGGTGATCCCGAGGGCTTTCATTTTTCAGATGCTGGTCAGAAAGTCCACGGTATTGCGCGCCAGACGAGAAACATCCTTGATCAGAACGACTTCAAAGGAATGGCACTGCGCGTCGGACGGCATCCGGAGAAGCTGTGTGCGGTTCTTCATCTTCGTGCCGCTTTTCTCCTCGTCAGCGTAGATGCTTGTCAGGTTATAGTGATTTCGTTTCGCGTATTCCAGAAAAAATGCCTGCTGGCTTTCCAGACTGTCGAGCTGTTCCCGTTGTTGGTAGAAACCCGGCAGTATGACACAGCCTTCATAGAACGCCGCAGGGGGTTCACGCAATCTGCGTTCAGAGAACAGCCCCTGCCCGAAACGCTTTTTTATTCTGTACCGTTAAGATACCCCCGGCAGATTTGCCTGTCCATAATAGGCATTGGCTCCGTGCTTCCGGAAGTAATGCTTGTCCTGCAGTTCCTGCGGTGCAGGCCGAACCCTTGGGTTGATATTTTCGCACCTCGCGGCCATCTTCGCGACTTCCTCAAGCACCACGGCATGGTAGACCGCTTCTTCCGCGTCTTTTCCCCAAGTAAACGGACCGTGGTTTTTGCAAAGGACGGCGGGCATGGCTTCGTAGTCGTGTTTTTCAAAGTATTCGGCAATTACGAGGCCCGTGTTTTTTTCATATGCGTCCTTGACCTCGCCGAGGGTCAGATTCCGGACGCATGGAATTTCTCCGTACATATAGTCGGCCTGCGTCGTACCGTAGCAGGGGATTCCTCTTCCGGCCTGCGCCCAGCTTGTGGCCCAGGAGGAGTGGGTGTGCACGATGCCGCCGATTTTAGGGAAAGCCCGGTACAGCTGCACGTGCGTCGGCGTATCCGAAGAAGGCCTGTAATGTCCCTCCACCACCTCTCCATTTAGGTTGACGACCACCATGTCTTCCGGGCACAGCTGATCGTATTCAACGCCGCTCGGCTTGATGACAAACAGCCCGGATCCCCGGTCGATGCCGCTCGCGTTTCCCCAGGTGAATGTGACAAGTCCGTACTTTGGCAGGCACATATTGGCTTTATAAACTTCCTGCTTCAGTTTTTCTAACATAATCGATTCTCCTCACATATAAGATTTGCAGACGGTTTTAAGTGTGCCTTTTCGATTGCCGGCCGTCCTTTCATCTGCCCTCCGCATGGTTTTCTGCCGCATCCGGCTGGCGGTCCAGAATTGCCCGCATCCTCGTGACGGCGTCGTCCACGTCGCCTTTCCATGCGGGGTTCCCTTTGTACCAGAACTCGGTTACGTAACGTCGGACGCCGAGGCTCCAAGTTTTGGCAATCACGTTTTCGAAATCCACGTGGCCGCTTCCAAACGGAACTTCGCGGAATCTGCCCGGAAGCGTTTCTTTCAGGTGTACGCCCATAATATGATCTTTTCCGCTTCGAAGGTCTTCCATCACATCCGTCCCATAGGTCTTGGCGGCATTCGTGATGTTTCCTATGTCCGGGTAGACCCCCAGGAAAGGGGAATGGGCATGGTGTACGAACCGCATGGCTTTTTCGACGGTATTCATGAACTCCGTTTCCATTGTTTCAAAGGCGAGGAGGACACCGGCTCCGCTTGCCTCTCGGATAGCAAGTTCCAGGTTTTTTGCAAACAGTCGGCGTGTTTCTGCGGTGGACTCCTCATAATAGACGTCGTAGCCCGCAAGCTGGATGATCCGTATCCCGAGGTCGTCGGCAAGCCGAATGGCTTTTTTCATGATTTCCATGCTTTTCGTAGCAGTTCGGGAATCGCTGCTTCCGAGCGGGCTTTTCCTCCGTTTCGTCGATGCTGATCTCTAGAAAATCGTAGCCGGCCGCCTTCGCCGCCGTAAGTTTTTTTTCCCAGGAAAGCGTACCAGGCAGAGCTTTTTCGTAAATTCCAAGGCGATAATTTCTCTTCATTCGTTTCTCCTCGCGCTCCGTATTTCCACGTGATTTCCGGGGAACAGGACCCTGCCTACCTCCTTCCTTTTTCAGTTGCGAAAACGTTCCCAAACGCCGCTGAGCCCGTCGATTACCGCGCGGTATGTGGCGTATTTCTCCTCGTAAACCGCGCGATATTCCGGTCGCGGCAACACCGTTCCGGTGATTTTGACCATGTGGCGGATCGCCTCCGGATAATCCCGGTAGATCCCCGCGGCAACACCGGCCGCCATCGCGGCGCCCTGCGCCCCCTGTTCCTTTCCCGCCACAACGTCGATGGGGAACTGGAGAGCGTCGGCAAACATCTGGACCCACACCCGGGAGTTCACCGCGCCGCCGGCAAGCTGGACGCTTTTTGGCGTCTCCCGGTTCTTCAGTAGCTTTTTTACGTGGGTCAGGTGTGAAAAGACGATGCCTTCGTAAACGGAACGTAACATATGCTTTTTGTTGTGATAAGCAGCCAGCCCCACAAAAGTACCCCTGGCCAGCGCGTCTTCATTGGAGCCGTTCAGAAACGGAAGAAAGATGAGATTATCGTCCTTCGGGTTGATCTTTTCCACCCACCCGTCGGCGAGGCCATAAACCTTTTTCCCGTTCTTTTCGCATTCAGCCTTTTCACAGGACATCAGGTTCCGGAGGAACCACTCCAGATTGCCCGCCGAGGTGGGGCTGCTTTCTTCAACAAGATAATACCCAGGGATGCAGAACATAGAGTTCAGCGCGACGGACCCGTTTGTAACGGGCGCTTTACGGATAAATTCATTGATGCTCCACGTACCGGCTATCATGCACAGTTTTTCTTCTCCGGAGAGCCCCGAAGCGATGCCGCAGGCGTCTACATCGAACATACCGGCGGCAACGGGGATCCCCTGGGGAAGGCACGTTTTCTCACTCGCCTGCTGTGTAACATGACCGCAAACATCGGTGGAGCGGCGCAGCGGGGGAAGCTTGCTGCCGATTTCTTCCAGTCCGAAAAGGCGGAGAAGCTCCACATCGTACCCGCCGGTCTGAAGATTTAAAAGATTCCCGCCCGAAAAATCCGTGTATTCGGCGTAAGCCTCTCCGGTTATCTTATAACGGATGTAATCTTTGACAGAGAAAATATATTCAGTCCGCTGCAGAACCTCCGGATGATGGTCTTTCAGCCATGCAAGTAGGCTCACGGGCTGGCAGGCGAGGATGTTCTGGAAGGACCGCTTGAATACCTCTTCCCGGACCCCGCTGCGCGACCATTTTTCCACATACTCCCATGCCCTTGTGTCGGTTGACAAAATCCCGTGGTATGCCGGCTTCCCATCTTTTCCGACAAGATAAAGGCCCTTCCCGTGCCCGGAGAAAGACACTCCCGCGATATCGGACGGATCGACTCCGCTTTTTCCGATCGCCTCCCGGACGACCTGTGCGTTCGCTTCCCACAGGTCGTCCATATCACGTTCGGCATAACCCGGCTTTGGGGTCATAACGACCGTTGGAACGCTGGCCACGGCAATCTGATTCCCGTCCTCGTCAAAAACAGCCGCTTTGGAATAAGTACCTCCATTGTCAATTCCAACCAAATAACTCATGGCATGATTCCTTTCTGTCGAAATCGTACAGCCCAACGCAGCCGCAGGCCGGCAGGGCCTTCGGAAAAAAGAAACGGCCCGGCGCGGCCGGCGAAAATATCCGAGCCGAACCGGGCCGCCTTTTCTGCTGAGGTCACTGTACGGACTGTGGGCCCCCCGGGCAGTTGGGGCCGAAATGCTTCAGAAGGACCAGAGGCTCCACCTTGCTGGCGTTCGCAATGACTACACCCTGTTTGGAGGCTCCTTCCGACACGAAGAATTCATCGGAGCTCTGCTGGCCAAAATGGAGCAGGGTCGGTGCTTCCGCCTCATAGGTGCCGAATTTTCCGTGTCCCTCTACAAAGATGCAGCCATAAGCTGCCCCGTCGCTGACCGTTACGGTCTGGCCGGGGTTCACGGTCAGTTCCTTCGCAGTAATGTAGGGGTTCGCATAGGTAATCCACTTCTGGGTATATTGTTCCGTCTGCCTTTCGACGACGGGCGGGCGGAAATAGTGTTTCTTGTAATGCGGGTCCACGTTTTTCTCCCAATCAAGCAAGCTGAAAATGTAATCGATGTCGCCCTTTTTGTTATTGGGGCACTCTTCATCCAGCATTTCCGGCGGGTAGACCTCTCCGGAGACAATGTTTTCATAAACGGAATTGACGTCCGAATTCCACTGCGGTTCATAGGTGAGGACGGAGGCCGGCGCATGAATGACGCCCGCCGGAGTATACCACCCTGTTCCAAGCTGGACGCGATATGCGCGGGAAAGCTCGGTGATTCTGGTATCATCGTCTGCGAAACGGCGAATCCTCGCCTTGATCTCCTCCGGGTCCACATCGGGGTCGAAGCCGAAGTAGGTGCAGTTGCATTCGCCGAAATAGTTGTTCAGTTGTTTGGGAAAATAGTAATTTTCCGGTTTGCCGAGCTTTCCGACCCGCGCCGCTGCTTCGAACGTCAGGTGCAGATGATGGAACAGAGGATTCAGGTTGTCGAAGAACTTGGAATACATGGGCCAACCGTGATACTTTTCCATCAGTTCGCTGCCGATCAGTTCCTTGCCGAGCACCTTGACGGCCGTACGCAGAGCGAATTTCTCGTCCGAGCCGTAATCCGCGCAAACATAGCTCAGGCCTTCGTCCGCTTTCGCCAGCTCACCGTTCTGGGCGGCAATGGTGGAAGAGAACCACCGTTCGGTGATGGATCCCCTTGCCATGCCAAATGCAAAATAATCGTCCGGGTGCAGCTTGAGGCGGAATCCGGCTTTCCCGAATCTTCTGGGCACAAACGCCGGGAAAAGGCGGAAGATTCCATCGCCTTTCCGGAACGTCTCACGAATGGCCGATTCGTTTTCCGTCGCATCCTTCACGACCAGGTTCCCGGTTTTTTTCGCTTCGGCCAGTCTGGCATCGAGTTCTTTCCCGGCTTTGTCGATCAGTTCAATTTCTGTCATGGCTTAGTACCCCCGTTAGATTTGATTTTTTCGAACTCTTCGCGTCCCCTTAAAATACTTACGCCGATTTCGTAATGTACCGTTTCGCCGGGGTCGAGATATTTCATCGAGCCGTTTGCAACGGCGTCCGCAATGCCGTCGATCGTGCTGTTTCCTGGCTCCAGGCCCATCACGTATTCCCCGGCGCCCATCATTTTCCATTGCAAAAAATGATCGAGTGTCTTCAGGTTTATGTCCAGGGCTATCCCAAGCCCCAGCACCGGATTATAGACGGCCACACTGGCGTGATTGCTTCCGTCAGGAATCAGGGTATGGTAATAGCACATCTCCTCGTAATTAGGGTCGGCTTCTTCCGTATTCCCCCAAGAGGCGATGCCCTCCGCGGCGTGCGCGGTCCTGGCGACTGTTTTTTTCGCAGGTATGTAAACTTCACTTTCCGGGCTCAGGATGGGATATCCGACATTGCAGTGGTACAGAATCATATGCCGGGTCCTGCGGTACCCCTCGTTTGTGACCGCATCGGAAATCTGAAATTTTCTTTCTTTGTAATAGCAGCGGATCTTTCGCTCCAGTTTCATTTTTTCACCGAAAATCACGCTGTCGCTCACGGTCCCCCTGATTTCAGCATAGGGGACTCCGCTTTCCACGATGTTATAGCTGAAATGGTCCGCGGGTGTGTTGGAGAGATTGCCGTGCAGGCCATATTCCCTGCCTTCATATTCGCACGGGGCGCCGGCGAGCTTCAAGCCGCAGGTCGTCAGGAACCCCACCGTAAAGCTCTTCAGAAACCCCGGGCCCTTGTCGTCGAAATACTGTGGCGCCACAACGCCGCAGGGAGAAAGATAACCGATGTTTTCTCCGCAGAAATCCAGGAAGGGAATGTCCATCCCACGGCTCATATTGACGGAAAAGTGCATTCCGGAACGGTTTCGGACATCCACCAGAACGGAGCCGTCCGCCTTGCCGTCCTTCAATTCCACCCGTTTCACACCGAAAAGCTGGTCGATATTCCCTACATATTTCTTTTCTTCGTAATAGTCCATTCCTTTTGCTCAGCAAACTCCCTTCTGCAGGATGATGTTCGCATACCGTGCGGTGTCGCCAGTCTGCACAATGACATACGCCTTTTCGGAGTATTGGTAAAACGGGATCCGGTCGATCAGTTCAAAATCCTGAAAAACTTGTGCGTCATCATATTTTTTCAACAGGCGGCGGTAGGTTTCCCAAACCTCCGGCACCGGTTCCTCGGGCAGATTGCGCATCAGCTTCACCGGTTCCGGCACGAATCCGTCCAGCGGAAAGAAGGGCAGAACCGCCTCCAGAAGCTCGGGAATTAGCAGCCCGTCGGCCCTGACGATCCGTTTCGCATGAGCCGTTCCCGGAAAATTCGCGTCTGCAAGGATCAGAATGTCCGCATGGCCCATTTCCATCATATCTTTCATAAGTTCGGGCGGGATTATTTTCGGTATTTTTTTCAGCATAGCCTCGTACATTCCCCTTTACCAGTCCATCAATGATTTATCGTTCTCTGCATTTGCATCAGTGGATTTGCGCACGACCAACTCCGTATCCATGTTGTCAGAGATCACTTCACCCTTTTTTTCCATCTTTCCTTGGTTTTCCGCAATCCGTCTGTACAAAATCTCAGCCGCCCTTTTCCCCATCCGTTTCTTTTTGATGTGGACGGTGGAAAGCGGAGGCTCACTCACGGAAGAAATAAAGACGTCATCGGTTCCGATAATTTTAATCTGATCCGGAATCAAGATTTTTTTGTCATGGAGCAGCTTGATCGCGCCGATCCCCATCTGGTCGTTGGCAACGTATACGCCGTCTATCGGGAGCCCTTTTCCCAGCAGGCGGCTCATGGACCGGTAGCCGCTCTGGTGTGTGTAATCCCCATGGACGATCCTGTTTTTGCGGTCCACTGGAATATGGCCTTCCTTGAGTGCTTCCAGGTATCCCCTAATTCTTTCCTTCGGGATCTGCTCGTTGGCGGGGCCGCTGATGTGCGCTATATTCCTGCAGCCGCAGTCGATCAGATGCTTCGTGGCTATTTTGGCCGTTTTCACGTTATCATAGAACACGGAGTCGACGCCGTATCTTGAGAAATCACGTTCAACGCTCACTAGGGGTGTCGGTTTGATCCGGCACGCTTCTTCCTTTAGATTTTCTATGTATTCCATTTCGTTGCTGGAAGATATGTTGGAAACGAAGATCACTCCGTCGACCCGGTTGGAAAAAAGCTGCTGGAAGCTTTCCATCTCTTTTTTCAGACCGTTTTCATTGCCCATGACATGGGAGTCGAAAATGGTAAAATTGTATCCGTATTGACTGAAAACCTCATAGATTCCTTTAATAACATAGGGATAAAAAAGGCCGCAGATATCGGATGTAATGATGCCTATGGTTTTCGTGTAGCCCAGTTTCATAGTGCTGGCGACGGAATCTCTTACATAATTCAGCTTTTCCACAGCCTGGTAAACTTTTTCCTGCAAAGGTTTGCTGACGTATTTTTTCTTGCTAAGCACGTTTGAAACCGTTGAAATCGAAACGCCCGCAAACTCCGCTACATCTTGAATCGTAACCAATTTTATCCCCTACATTATTTAAGAATTTTTCGGACTGCCGGCCCAAAGGAAGGAACAGCTCCGGCTTTTACTCTGTAACCATTGTGATGTCAATCGGGATGGTCTTTTCGACCGTCTTGCCCTGCATCATCTGCTGGGCGGTCTGCACGGCCGTCTGGCCCATTTTTGTCGTCTGTTGCTCGACGGTGAAAATCATCTTGCCATCCTTAACGGCCTTGCGCGCATCGTCCCCGGCGTCGAATCCGGAAACCAGAATATCCTTGCCAGGTACTTTGCCGGCGGCTTCCACGGCCTGCACGGCGCCAAGAGCCATCTCGTCGTTTGCGGACAGGATTCCTTTGATGTCCGGGTGCGCCTGCAGGATATTCTCCGTTACGGTCAGGCCCTGCGACCTGTCATAGTTTGCGGTCTGGGAAGCCACAATGTTGACTTTGCCCTTAATGGCATTCAGGAAGCCCTGGTTCCTTTCAATGGCGCTGGAGGCTCCGGGGATGCCTTCCAGAACTGCGATCTTCGCGCCCTGCCCGACCTTTTCCAGGAAGTATTTCCCGGCCGTTTCGCCCGCTTTGACGTTATCGGTACCGATGAAGCAGTCCTGAATCTTGCCCTCTACATAACGGTCGACGGCAATGACCTTGATTCCGGCGGCGATGGCGTCCTTTACAGTCGGGGCCACGGAGGCCGAATCGACCGGGTTTACGATAAGAACTTTGATTTTCTTGGCTACCAGATCCTCAATGTCCGTGCTCTGCTTTGCAGCATCGTTGCCGGCATCCACCACCGTCAGGTCGATGCCCTGCTCCTTCGCCGCGGATTTAGCCCCGTCTGCCATGGATACGAAGAATGGGTTGTTCAGCGTGGAGATCGAGAACCCGACCGCTCCGAGGCTGCTCGCCGCCGCCGCGGAAGAGGTGCTCTCTTGCGTGCTGGCCGCCTCGGACGCAGCGCTTGCGCTCGAGACAGTGCTGCTTGCGCCGCCGCCCTGGCAGGCAGTGAACGACATCACCATCATTGCAGTCAGAATCGTTGCCAAAACCTTTTTCTTCATCAAATTTTCCTCCCTAAAATCAAAAATGATTTATCTGTTTATCTGTTTTTATCAGACAGAACAGCCACCAGAATAACCAATCCTTTCACAACATCCTGCCAATAAGAAGAAACGCCCAGAATATTAAGCCCGTTGTCCAGGACGGCGATGATCAGAATACCGATCAGCGTCCCGGTGATCTTACCGCGGCCGCCGCTCATGCTTGTTCCGCCGAGCGCAACTGCGGCGATGGCATCCATCTCAAATCCCTGGCCGAGGGTCGGCTGCGCGGAACCGAGCCGGGAAAGGAGGACCAGAGCGGAAATCGAGGCCATCAACCCGGAAGCGCTGTAAATAAGGAACTTTACCTTATTGCTGTTGATGCCGGCCAGTTTGGAGCATTTTTCGTTGGAGCCGACCGCATAGATCTTGCGGCCCATCGTAGTCTTGTTCAGCAGTACATAATAAACCCCGAACATCAGAATGAAGAGAAGAACCGGGAACGGAATTTTTCCTAAGCTGCCTCTCCCGAAGAAATCCAAAACACCAGACATGGCATACTGCTGACCCGTAACATTGGAGATCGGCTTGCCGCCTGTATAGATCAGGGTGGCACCGCGGTACACCGTCATAGTGACCAGGGTTGCAATAAACGGTTGAAGCCTTCCCACCGTAATCAGCAGGCCGGAGACTGCCCCAAGGACCAGGCCGAGAAGCAAGGTAAGGACCATGGCGACGGGGACGGGGATTCCCATAAGGGTAATCATACCGGCGCCGAACGCAGCGCATACTGCCAGAACAGAGCCGACCGACAGGTCGATCCCTCCCGTCAGGATCACCATCGTCATGCCGAAAGCGATAAACCCGTTTACGGAAGACTGCCTCAGCAGTGACAAAAAGTTGTTGAGCGTCCGGAAATCCGGACTGATGATGCCAATAACAATGACAAGCAGTAACAGCGCTACCAGAGAGCCGTATTCCTGCAGATATCCCGGTATGGAGATGCGTTTCTCTTTCATTTAGATGGTTCCCCCCGTTGCCAGCGTCATAACTTTTTCCTCGCTGGCTTCTTTTCTGCTGATTTCGCCCGTGATTTTTCCTTCCCGGACGACAATGATCCTGTCGCTCATCCCGAGCAGCTCCGGAAGTTCGGAAGAGATCATGATCACCGCGACGCCTTTTTCGGCCATCGCGTTGATCACGCTGTAGATTTCTTCTTTCGCACCGACATCCACGCCGCGCGTGGGTTCGTCCAGAATCAGAATCTTGGGCCCCTTCAGAATCCATTTGGCAAGCACGACCTTCTGCTGGTTGCCGCCGCTCAGATCTTCCGTATTGGTCTCTTCCCCGAAGCACTTAATGTTGAAATCCTTAATTCCTTGCTCGCAGAGGCCCTTTTCTTCCTGCCTGTTAATCAGCGTTTTGCCGGAAATGTCCGCAAGGTTGGTCAAAGAAATATTCTCCCGGATGCTTTTCGACAGCATCAGCCCCTCCAGCTTGCGGTCCTCCGTAATATAGCCGATTCCCTGATCAATGGCGTCTTTTGGCTTCCGAATCGC
>JAEZRH010000126.1 GCA_023412845.1 Bacillota bacterium | reverse complement strand
GTTGTGGCCCATATCTTCGAAGTGATCGCAAAGCTTGCGGCGGAAAACAACCTCGATTCCGGTTTCCGGGTCATCAGCAACGTCGGGCCGGACGCGGGCCAGACCGTTCCGCATCTGCATTTCCACCTGCTGGGCGGGCGCCCGATGGGCGCGGGCCTGATTCCCCCCGCAGAATAAATTTTGAAAGGTCGAACCGATAGACTATGAGCGGCAAATATTATAAAATGACGATCGCGGGCTGCGAGCGGCAGCTTCCCATCTGCCCGATCGACGAGCACCTCGACATCGCGGGCTTTATCATGCTGGGCGACGTGGAACTGACCGAGAAAACGGCGGCGGCGCTTCTTGCCACCTGCCCGGAGCACGACGTCGTTGTCACGGCGGAGACGAAGGGCATCCCGCTCTGCTACGAGATGGCGAGGCAGGGATGCGGAAAATACGTCGTCGCCCGCAAGAGCGTGAAAGCGTACATGCGCAACCCGATCCATGTGGAGGTAAAATCCATCACGACGGACCATGTGCAGAAGCTGTTCCTGTCGGAAGAGGACGAAAAGATAATGCGCGGCAAGCGCGTGCTGATCGTAGACGACGTCATCAGCACGGGCGAATCTCTTGCGGCCATGGAAAAGCTTGTGATTATGTACGGTGGCAACATCGTCGGCCGCGCGTGCGTGCTGGCCGAGGGCGACGCCAAAGACCGCAAGGATATCTACTTCCTTGAGCCGCTGCCGCTTTTCTTCAAATAACACTCGGATGCGGGGGAGACTTCTATGAAACGGCCGCTTGTGCTGGTGGGATTCTGCTATCTGCTGACGCAGGCGGCCGCCGTGTTTTTCGGCGCGGGAGTTTCGTGGATTCTCTTCTTCCTCTGCGTCGGCGGCTTTGCCGTTACTTTTGTCTACTGGCGGACGCGCAGGGCGGTGGTTTTTCCCTTGGCATTCCTCGCCGCCGCCCTGGCGCTCGGCAGCTTCTGCCTTTACACCAGGCTGACCGCGGAGCCGCCCCATATGCTGGACGGTCGCGACGAGACTGTGGAAGCGACGGTCTGCGAGCTTCCCGTCAGCCAGTACGGCCGGTGGTACTATGTCATGCAGATCGACAGCGTGGATGATAAAACCGTGCCGCAGCGCTTCAAAATACGCCTTTCGGCGCAAGGGTCGCTGCAAGTGGAGCCTTATTCCCGGGTCCGGGGGAAAATCCACCTGTTTCTGCCGCAGGGCGGCGACGGATATTCCTCCCGCGGATACTATCAGTCCAAGGGCATTTCCATGTTCGCCTATCTGTACGAGTACGGTGGGGTCCAAATTCTACCGGCGGATTCGCACCCGCCGTATTACTATGCGCTGAGACTCCGGAGCGCTTTGCTCCGGTCGGTCGACGATGTCCTTCCCCCGCGGGAAGCGTCGCTTGTGGGCGGGATCCTTTTGGGCGACGTGTCCGGTCTTGACAGCGGCATTACGGCGGATTTCCGCACGGACGGCATCTCGCACATCCTGTCCGTTTCCGGTCTGCATATGGCGACCGTTGCAGAACTGCTGATGTTTTTCCTGCTGTTTCTGCATCTCAGGAAGAAGACGGCGTCCGTGCTGGCGGGGGCCGGGATCCTGGCGTTTATGGCGGTGACGTGCTTTGTTCCGTCCGTCACGCGCAGCGGCGTTATGTGCCTTCTGTGCCTTGCGGCGCCGGTCGTTTCCCGCAGGGCCGACCCGCTCAATTCGCTCTGCGCCGCGGCTCTTCTGATCTGCCTTTCCAACCCGTATGCTGCGGCGGACATCGGTTTTCTGCTGTCGTTTTTCGCAACGCTGGGGCTGGTCGTGTGTTCGGCGCCTATTGCCGGATTTCTCAACGGCAGGTTCGATAAAATTCCTCTGCTGCATCCGTTTGTGCAGGGGGCCAGCGGCGTCCTCGCGACGTCGGCCGCCGCCACGCTTTTCACCCTGCCGATCATTCTGCTGAATTTCGGCACGGTCTCGCTCGTGTCGCCGTTGGCCAATCTGCTGGAGCTCGTGCCGTCTACCCTGCTGATCGGTTTCGGGGCGGGGGCGGCCGTCCTGAATCTGCTGTTCCCGCAGTCGTACCTGGCAATGCCGTTTGCGCTTGCCGCGGGCCTGCTTGCAAAGTACATGCGCTGGTGCGCCGCGTGGCTTGCGCGCATCCCGCTCGCCAGCATTTCGGCGTCGCAGGGCTTCGTCCCGCTGTGGCTGGCCGGTTCGGGCCTGCTGCTTGCCGCTGCATACGGGCTGGCGCGCGGCAGACGGCTTCTGCCGCAGGCGGCCTGCCTTTCCGTTATCCTGCTGCTCACCGGTGTGCTGTCGTACCAGATATCCCAGCGGGGCGTCACGCGCGTCGCGGTGCTGGATACCGGAACGTCGCTTTCCGTCGTGATGACCCGCGGGAACCGCGCCGCCGTCGTGGGGTGCGACGCTTATAATTCCGGCAGGCTCGTTTCGTGGCTGAACCATGAAAACGTCTCACGGCTCGATTATCTGGAACTGCTGACGCAGGACCATGAGGAATTCACTTCCGCGGCGGATGTCTCCAGCCGGTTCCGTCCCTGGCAGCTTGTTGCTCCGGAAAAGACCGGCGTGGACGGATTTGTCCGGAAGGCAATGGGAAATTCGGTAAAGAGCGCGCTTTTTCAGAACGGCGCGCGGGCTTCTTTCTGGGACGGCGTGACGGTCGAAACGATGTCGGGCGGAAAAGCGTCCGCCGCCCGTATCTGCGTAAACGGCGTAACCATCCTGCTCTGTCCTTCGGGGGCGGACGCCGCCTCTCTGCCGGAGACGTGGAAACGCTGCGACTTTCTTGTGACGGACGCCGTACCCGCAGGGCAGGAGGAGCCGGAGCCTGTTCTTACCGTTTTCTCCATGGACGAAAACGACCTTGTCAAGTCCGGTCGGTCGGTCGCGGACCGCCGCAGCGTCTGGACTGGCGGCCGCGGAAATATCGTGCTGCAGCTGAGCGGGGACCGTACCCTTTCGATCAGGAGGGAAGAGTAATGCCGGAAATAACGGAAACGGAACTGAAAAAACAGATCGAAAAATCCGAATTCACGCGGATGTATTTTTTGTACGGTGAAGAGAAATACATGATCCGGGAATATGCGAAAAAACTTGTCTCCAAAGCGTATGCGGGCGGCCCGCGCGACTTCAACCTCCAGCGGTTCGACGGCTCGGAGACCGACGTGCAGCAGATCGCGTCGGCAGTCGAGGCCATGCCCGTTATGGCGGAGCGAAAATGCGTGGAGGTCTCCGACCTCGACGCGGGATCGCTGCGCGCGGGGGAAGCGGAAAAGCTCTGGGAACTTCTCGGCAGCCTGCCAGAGTCCTGCGTGCTGGTCATGGACCTTCCGTCTCTCGAAGCCGACGTGGCGAAGGACAGGTCGTGGAAAAAATTCCTCGAAAAGGCGAACAAAGCGGGCACGACGGTGTCGGTGCCGCGCCGCTCGCAGGCCCAGATGGAAAAGCTCCTTTGCGCGGCCGCGCAGAAACGCGGCTGCAGTATGGATGGCAGGACCGCGGCCTATATGGTTTCGCTCTGCGGCGGCGGGCTGCAGAACGCGATAAACGAGTTGGAAAAGCTCTGCGCCTATACGGGTCAGGGAGAGATCACGAGGCAGACGGTCGACGGCATGACCACGAAGAACCTGGAAACAAGGGTTTTTGATCTCTCACGGGCGCTTCTTGCCGGCTCGTACGACAAAGCCTATTCCATTCTGAACCAGCTGTTTTATCAGAACGAAGAGCCGGTGGCGATATTGACGGTGCTTTCGGGCGCCTATCTCGATCTGTATCGCGTCAAGGTTTCGGTGCAGAGCGGCCTGACGGCTTTGGAGCCCGCGAAGCATTTCGACTATGCCCGTAAGGAATTCCGCCTGACTAACGCGGAACGCACCGCTAGGGATTTTTCCGTCCCTGTGCTGCGGCAAAGCCTTGACGCGCTCTGCCAGGCGGACCTTGCGCTGAAGGGAGCGAGAGGGGACCGCAGGCTCGTACTTGAAAAACTGCTGGCCAGACTGATCTGGATTTCGGAAGGCGGTGAAAAATCTTGATCCATGTGGACGAAGCCGTCATTGTGGAAGGCAAATATGACAAGATCAAGCTTTCCCGGCTGATCGACGGGCTGATCCTGGAAACGAACGGATTCCGCATTTTCAGGGACAAAGAGCAGATGGCGCTGCTGCGCAGGCTGGCACAGACGCGCGGGCTGCTCGTCCTGACCGACAGCGACTCGGCGGGATTCCTGATCCGCCATCACCTTTCCGGCTCCATTCCGCCGGAAAAAATAAGGCACGTTTATATCCCGGACGTTTTCGGCAAGGAGAAGCGCAAGAGAGTACCTTCCAAAGAAGGAAAGCTCGGTGTTGAGGGCCTGTCGGACGCCGTGCTTCTGGAGGCCCTGAAACGCGCGGGAATCTCCGCGCAGACGGCCGCCGCACCCGCCGGAAGGAAGATCACGAAAAGCGACCTGTATTTTCTGGGACTTTCGGGCGGCGAAAACAGCGCCGAAAAGCGCCGCAGGCTGCTGTGCAGACTCGGTCTTCCGGAACATCTCTCCTCTTCCTCCCTGCCTGAGATCCTGTCTTCCCTGATGACCTACGACGAATTTGCAAAGTTGGCGGAAGGCTTGTGAAAAATCTTGTTTTCCGGTTGACAAAAGAGGACTCGTAATGCTATAATACCAATGTTGTCTTTGCGTTTCCGCCTTTTTAGGGATATGTGCGCGAGTGCTGGAATTGGCAGACAGGCACGTTTGAGGGGCGTGTGTTGTA
>JAEZRH010000016.1 GCA_023412845.1 Bacillota bacterium | reverse complement strand
GCGCTGCGCGCCACGGCCGCAGCCATGAGCGGGGTAAGCTCGCCAAGCATGGAGTCGGCCGCCAGAATCGCCACGCTTCCAAGGATGAGATCGACTTTCGGTGCATTCACCACGATCGCATTTTCGCCGGTGGCGCCTTCGTTCGCGCCTGCTTTCAGCATGGAGGAGGTCGCCAGCGCGTTTGTACCGAGCGCAAGGACCTCGATGTCGTCACCAAGTTCCTCCCGCATCTTTTCAATGATTGCCCTGCCGATTCCTCCGCCCTGCCCGTCGATCACCGCTATACGCATTTCATCACCGTCCAATTTTATTACCGCAGCGGCGGTGCCGAATCAAACTCCGCGCGTGCCGGCCGCGGCGTCTTTCGCGAGGCAGAGGTCGAAGATCTCCGCGCAGCGTATGGTATCCTCCGCCGGCATGACGCCGCTTTCCAGCCTGCCTGCGTTCACGCAGCGGACAACCTCTTCCGCCTCGTAGACAAAGCCGTTTTCCGTGGGATCGTCGAATTTTTCCACAAGGCTCCCGTCCGGGCCGTACAAAAAGCAGCCCTGACCCTTGTGGAACGCCGGGATTCTGATGTAGCCCCGGGTCCCGTATAGATACGCGCATTCCTCTATTTGGGCCGCAATGGAAACCTGAAGACTCGCAAGGCAGTCGTCGAACTCCAGCGTGATGCAGTCGGATTTGTCGACGCCCGTTTCGGCAAAGACGATATCCGAACGTACTTTCCGGATGTCGCCGCCGATCAGACAGCTCATGATCTCGATGCAGTAAACGCCCATGTCGTACAGCGCGCCGCCCGCGAGGTCGGGGTTATACATGCGGTTTCCGACGTCCTGCGGCGCAACCCAGCCAAGGCAGGCGTTCGCCATCGTAACTCCGCCGATGCGTCCTTCCTCGATCCACTGCCGTGCCTTTCGTATCGTCGGCAGGAAGCGCGACCACATCGCCTCCATGACAAACAGCTTTTTTTCGCGGGCGCAGGCGAAGACCTCCTCCGCCTGCCTCTTCGTCAGGACCATACATTTCTCGCACAGGACGGGCTTGCCGTATTCGAGACATTCCAATATGTTTTCGTAGTGAAAATTATGGGTCGTGGCAATATAGACGGCGTCGATGTCCCCTCGGGCCAGCATTTCGCCGTAATCCGCATGCCATGACGCAATACCGTTCCGGGCGGCAAATGTCTGCGCCCGCTCCGCGCTTTTGCTGGCGACCGCGGCAACCTCCGCACCATCGATCCGGCGGACCGCGTCGCAGAATTTTTCGGCGATCCTCCCCGCCCCCATGATGCCGAATCTGAAAGTATCCATGAAAAATCCCCTCCCCCCCTTTCATTCCAGAATGATTATACTCCGGAAAAAGCAGAGGCACAAGGTCAGTACCTCAGCATCTGATCCAGCCTTGCGTGCAGGCCGGCAATACGTTTCAGCTCCGCAGGCCCTGTCACCCTCCGGCCGGACGCGTAATACTCGACCGCTCCGCTGTTTTTCTCCAGGCCGCCGGACCGCCTGAGAACGTCGGCCAGATGGTTGACAGTGCCCTCGCTGCCGTCGATGATCTCCGCCTTTTGCGGCAGGAACCTGTGGAACGTGTCTTTAAAATAGTTGAAATGGGTACAGCCCAGCACCAGCGCGGAATATGCGTCCAGCCGATACGGCCGGAATTTCTCCGCGAGATAGGCTCGCACCCCCGGCGAAACAAATTCCCCGCGCTCCGCAAAAGTGACGAGCTCCGGGAGGGCAAGCGTATCGACGCAGTGACGTCCGTCCACGCGGGAAAGCAGGTTTTGCAGTTTTTCTCCTTTTACCGTGACCGGCGTTGCCACAACGAGCACACGCCCCGTGTCGTTTTCTTCCACCGCGGGTTTCACCGCGGGCTCCATCCCCAAAATCGGCAGCGGATATTTTCCGCGCAGATAACCGATGGCGGAACACGTGGCGGTATTGCAAGCGACGACGACCGCCTTGACGCCGCGCCCGATCATAAAACGCAGCGCTTCATCCGTATACGACACAATCTGCTCACGCGTTTTTTTCCCGAAGGGAACATGGTCGACATCGGCATAATAGAGATAATCCTCTTCCGGTAAGGTCAGCATCGCCTGATGGAGGACCGTGATGCCGCCGATCCCTGAATCAAAAAAAGCTATTTTCATTTCTCGGTAAGACTTCCCGTTAAAAAATTGCCCACACCCTCCGGCCGATTCCACCGTTGCCCGGCGGAACAGGGGGGGAGGACCGCACGATAACTATTTTACCTGTTTCAGGCGGATAATTCAACCGCCATATCATTGCCGAAGCATTTTAAGAATGAACGCACCATTTTAAGATTTTGTTAAATTTATATTGACTTTCCCGCACCATGCAAATATGATAAAAGAAAAAAGAAAACGGTGATTGATCTGTGAACGGTGAAAAAGTCGTTGTGGTTGCAAATGAAACACCTCAGGGAATCAGCGTAATCGACATCCAGTTCTACAACTCCAGCGGAAGGATCAGCGGCCAGTCGCCCCATCGCCTGATCCACAACATCAACGCGCTGTCTCTGCTGAACGCGCCACCAGAAGTTTGATTTTCTTTCTGTCCAGCAGAGAC
>JAEZRH010000109.1 GCA_023412845.1 Bacillota bacterium | reverse complement strand
GATTACGCCGTGATCGAAAGCATCCCGGAGGCGCTGAGCCGGACTGAATTCGTCTGTTCTTCCGTCAACATAGGCACGACAAAAGCCGGAATCAATATGGACGCGGTGGAAAAAATGGGGCGCATCGTCCTGGAAACCGCCAGGGCAACGGCCGACCGTCAGTGTATCGGCGCCGCGAAACTTGTCGTCTTTTGCAACGCGCCGGAGGACAATCCGTTTATGGCCGGGGCCTTTCACGGAGCCGGAGAACCGGACTGCGAGATCAACGTTGGCGTATCCGGCCCGGGCGTGGTGCGCGCGGCGCTGGCAAAAGCAGGCGACTGCGACATCAGCGGTGTGGCCGACACCATCAAAAAGACGGCGTTCAAGGTGACAAGGATGGGACAGCTTGTTGCGCAGGAAGCGTCGCGCCGGCTCTGCGTGCCGTTCGGCATCGTTGACCTGTCGCTCGCCCCCACCCCCGCCGTCGGCGATTCCGTCGCGCACATTCTCGAAGAAATGGGGCTGGAAAGCTGCGGCGCGCACGGCACGACGGCCGCGCTGGCCCTGCTGAACGACGCGGTCAAAAAAGGCGGCGTCATGGCGTCGTCCCACGTGGGCGGCCTTTCCGGGGCCTTTATTCCGGTCACGGAAGACGCCGGGATGATTGCCGCCGCAGAGCGCGGTTCGCTTTCCATCACCAAGCTGGAAGCCATGACGGCCGTCTGCAGCGTCGGCCTCGACATGATCGTCATCCCCGGCGACGTTCCGCCCGAAATCATCTCCGCCATTATTGCGGACGAGGCAGCGATCGGCATGGTGAATTCCAAGACCACCGCGGTCCGGCTGATTCCGGCCATCGGTAAAAAGGCCGGCGACACCGTCAGTTTCGGCGGGCTTCTCGGCGGAGGACCTGTGATGGAGGTCAACCGTTTCTCCCCTCTCAAATTCATCAAACGCGGCGGGCGGCTTCCGGCGCCAATCCAGAGTCTGAAAAATTAACGGGTCCAGGCGGATGATTTTCTTCTTAAGGACTTTGCAAAAATACTTGCGCGGTCCGTTCATCTATCACGGTTTTAAGCACAAAATATACCCAGAATCTCCGCGATTCCTTTTGGTTTCTGTGCATCATTTATATTGAAAAATCTCTGGCCATAGACTATACTGTTTAGGCTGAATTTGGAGGTGTGCTGTCATGCAGGACCTGATGAAACAAATCGTTGATCTGGACCGGCAGGCCCGTGAGATTACGGATTCCGCACAAAAGGAAAAGGTGGACTCCGAAAAAGAAGTAGTCAAGAAGCGCGAACAGCTTCGAAACGACTATCTGGAACAGGCCCGTAAAAAAATTTCGGAAAACGAGCCGAAAGAACGCGCCGTTGCCGAAACCGAATGGCAGGAAAAAAACAAGAAGAACCTTGAGCTTTCAAAAGGCCTGGACGACCTTTACCGCGAAAAGGGGGATCAATGGGTCGCTGAAATCGTGCAAAAAGTTTTGGGGGCCTGATTAAAAATGCTGAATTCCCTGTCTTCCAACGTCGTTCTGGCAAAAGCCCGCACCATGTATGGAAAACGCCTGACGGCGGCCGATTACAACGAGCTTTTGAAATCCCGTACGGTCGGCGAGGTTGCCGGATACCTGAAAAACCATACGGTCTATGGCAAAGCGCTTGCGGGCATTGTGGAAAGCGATGTCCACAGAGGGCAGCTGGAATCTGTCCTGAAGCAAAAGCTGATGGAGGAATACACTTCCCTCTGCAAATATGAGGTTGAAACAGACAAGTATTTTTCCCGCTATTTTATCCAGTGCGACGAAGTCCGGTGCATCCTGCGGGCGGTGCTTCGGCTGAACGGCGGAGTTTCCGATGATCCCGACGATACGGTTCCTTCTTATTTATATCATTATTCCTCCCTGAATCTGAAGGCCCTCCCTCAGGTGAGGGATTTCGACGGGCTGCTGAAACTCCTCGCCGGTTCGCCGTATCACAAAATACTGGAGCCGTATTTACCGGAAGAGGGCCGGCGGATCGACTATACCGGAATTGAAAACGCGCTTTATTTCTTCGTTTACTCTGACATTCTGGATATCATACGCAGGCACTTCCGCGGAGAAACAAAAAAAGAGCTTCTCAGCATTTTTGAAGCGTATGTCGACCTGAACAATTACGTCCGCGTCTCCCGCCTGAAACTGACCTACGGCGCCGACGACGAAACCGTCCGAAAATCGCTGCTGCCCGCCGGTTCTTTCAGCAAATCGGAAATGGACGCGCTTGTAAACGCAAAATCGGAAGACGACATCAATGCCGTCCTTTCCCAGACGAGAATAGGCCGCCAGTCCCTCAAAATCAGGCATTCTTATCTGGATGAAATTCCATCGCGCATCAACTTCGTGCTTTGCCGTCATTATATGGATTATTCTACACATCCGCCCGTTGTTCTGATCTCCTATATCCTGCTTTGCCAAAACGAAATCGGCAATATCATCACTATCGTAGAAGGGGTCCGTTATCAACTGCCCCCGCAGGAAATCAGAAAGCTTCTGACCATTGAAAATCTCCAGTTCTCGGAAGTTTCCTCTTCCATGGAACAGCAAAGGAGTGGTTCCTCTGGCAGTTATTAAAATCAAGGTACTCAGCATTATCGGAAGAATGTACGAATTGGATCGCGTTACGGCAGAGCTTGGAAAATCCTGTGTGTTTCACCCGGACAACGCCCTTTCCTTTTATTCCGATACTTCCGGGTTTTCTCCGGTAAACGATGCCGACCCTTACGCAAAAGCCATAGGCACAATGTCCGACACGCTCAGGCTGATCGGAAAAGCGGACGAGACAGCGGAGATTCGTTCCTCCACCAAGGCGGTCGTTTCCGTCACGGACTTTCAGTCCTACGCGGATACGTTTGCAGCTGCGATAGCGGAAAAAATCAAGGACCGCCAGGGGATCGAACAGAAAATACAGGCTCTGAATGCGGAAATGAAACGGGTCGGCCATTTTTCCGGGCTCGATATCGACCTGGACGAGCTTCGCAGATGCCGGTTCGTAAAGATTCGGTTCGGCTCTATTCCCGAGGGGAGCTTCGAGCAGCTTTCCGAATACTCGCAGAACCCGTATGTGGCCTTCTTCCCGGCAACGAGAGACGATACCCATTACTGGGGTATGTACTGCGCGCCGATCGACAGGATCGACGAGGTCGACAAAGTATTCTCGGGCCTCTTTTTCGAGCAGGTTTCTCTGGAGGGCTTAAGCGGTACGGTCGAGTCCGCCATCAAAGAGATCGAAGAAAAGCGCGGGAAGCTTCTAAAGCAGACGGAAGAAATCAACGCGCAGGTCGACGCATACTGGCAGAAAGAAAAATCCGTTTTCAAGAGCTTATATGCATGGCTTTCCTATCAATCGGCCTGTTTTGGAATCCGCAGATACGCGGCGCGCTACGGGGAAAATTTCATTCTGACCGGATGGATTCCCGCGGATCAGCAGGCTTCCCTGACGGCGCGCCTCGACAGGCTGGAAACCGTAAGATGTGCGTTCGACGACGCGGCCGACCCGGAGGTCCTGCTGCACGCTCCCCCGGTAA
>JAEZRH010000082.1 GCA_023412845.1 Bacillota bacterium | reverse complement strand
CAGGACGGTCGGCAGCGCGGCGGGCGTGTTCAGCGCGCCGTTGTGGAAAAGCACGATGGAACCGGGTTTTACCGAAGACGTGACCCGGTTGATAATCTGCTGCGGGGTCGGGTTCTTCCAGTCAAGGGAATCGACATCCCACTGGATCGGATACATTTTCAGGCCGTTCACGGTATTGATGACGGGATTATTGTATTCGCCGTACGGCGGACGGAACAGAACGGGGCTCGTGCCGGTGGCGGATTTGATCTTCTCGTTGCAGGCCGTGATCTGGTTCGTGATCTGCTGCTGCGACATTTTCGACAGGTGCGGGTGCGTGTCCGAGTGGTTGCAGACCTCATGCCCCGCGGCCACCAGGGCCTTGACGGAATCGGGGTATTTGTCCACCCAGGCGCCCACCACAAAAAACGTGGTCTTCACATTATATTGCTTCAAAATGTCGATCAGCGTCTGGGTCTGCTCGTTGCCCCACGCGGCGTCGAAAGAGATCGCGATCTTTTTCTCGTCGGTCTGCACCCTGTAAATGGGAAGCTCGCGCTTCTGCGCCGACGCCTGGACCGCCTGTACCCCCCGTACGCAGGCCGCTACCGCCAGAACCGCGGCCAGAGCGAAAATTAAAATTGCCAGCGCCTTTTTCCTTGAAACCGTAACATGAATCATACACCATTTCCCCTTTCACACAAATATATGCGCAAAAAGCGGTTTCTATCGCGGGCGGAAAGGGCTGACACAAGACGGCTCCGAACGAAAATTTCGTCCGGAGCCTGTTTGCATTACATAATCCGCAGAGGGAAAATCGCATCCAGAATTCCAATGGCGGCTGCACCGAGAATGGCGCCGAGGATGGACACGTTCATGCCGGGTACCAGGAATTGGGCAACATAAAGGATGATGGCCGACAGCGCAAATCCTTTTAGGCCTTTGCCGAAGGGCTTCGCGTCGGTTTTCATCAGCCACTCTACCAGAAAATCGAGCACGCTGATCACGACTGCGGCGATCAGGAACGACCACATCCCACGGATGGAAAAACCGGGAGTGAAAAACGAAACGATGCACAGAATGACCGCCGTCAGAATGAATCTGCCTGCCCAGCGCAGGAACGTGCCGCCCCTGCCGCCGCCATGCCCGCGATCCTCTTCCTCATGACTGAAAGCCGGGTAATTGGAGTCCACTGTGGGGCTTTGATGTTCCAAAAGGCATACCTCCTTATTTTTCGGTTGAGAAATTTAAGATAAAGAGTGCCCGCATTTCTTTTACCCGCATTTTTCGGTTTTATCCCCGCCGTTTATAAAAAAACGCGCGGAAGGCCGGAATGCCAGAGGAAAACTACAGAGACCTTTTATTGCGTCCATCTTTTCACCATAATATTACAATTTAGACAATAATAGAACAGCTTTTTTAGGACTGTGGAATATTGACACTGCAAAAACATTGCTTTATTCTAAAATAAATATATTCAATGTTGGCTTGACGTTTCAAATACAGGAATATCGGGCAAGTGCAGCGCGAAGAAGGAGGTCCAGTGATCTGCATGTTCTCAAAATGTAAGAGGCTTCTTAAGTTAGGGAGTTAAAATAATGATGATTAACAGTTTGTCCTCGATGGGAATGAATCGATCCATGCGCCTTTCAAATGGCATTACAAAGGACACAAATTCCGGGACCTTTGTTTCCGCGTTGCAAAGCGCTTCGCAGCAGGCCAAAGAAAATCAGGATTCGGTCCAGCTTTCCGCTCAAAGTACCGGTAATGTACCGACGCTTACGGAAGAAGAAAAAATTCGACGGGTGGAAAAGCGCCGACCGATGTGCAGAAACAGTATCTGCGGGACAAATACCACCTTACCGATTCTTCGGACCTGTCGGGATCGGAGCTCAATCAGCTCTTGATCGAACTGACGAACGACGGAGCCCTGTCCTATCAGGATTATCGGCTGGCGGACGCGGTGCCGACAACGCCGGCAGGAACCGTGGCCATTTCTTCCCAAGAATCAGCGAAAGATCTTTTTTCTTCGTCCAGAAATTATAGTGAATATTTTCAAAATGTAATTGACGGCGAAAAGGAGGAGACTGGCTATGTCAAGGAACATTACGGAGTCGAAGCCTCTTCTTACGGCAAGTGCGCCGAAGCGCACCAGAGGATTGAAAATCTGCTGAATTCCTTATTATAAAAACTAAAAAAGAGAAAAGAGACTGTCCTGATGAAGCAAAATGTCAGGACAGTCTTCTTTTTTGGAATATAACTTTTATAACGAATCATCTCAGTTTCCGTTGGAACTTTACGAAAGCCATTTTACCGTCGGGCCGGGTGCTGCCGGCAGGAAGGCTCCACGCCATAAGGGACTGTAAATACAATGATCCCCGACACATAGGGCGCGACTTCGTACTGCTGAAAATAAATCGCGATGCCATCCGGCGTGAGATAAAAATGTTCCGGGTTAAAATATTGGCGGATCAACTTGCGGTAATCATCAAAATAGATGCCGGGGTTCTGCTGCATGTTGCGGTCCGCCTGCCGGATGATCTCAGCCAGAACGGTCGCCCTGTAATTTTCAGCCGGCGGAAAAAATTTTGAAAGCGGCAGCCTGCGGCCCGTTTCAAGGCTCCATGTATCGGACGACCGCTCGGTAGTCCCGTGCGCACCGCCCGTGAATTGGTACTGGTCCCGGTAAACGCTCAGATGGCAGTTCCCGTTGTAGGTCACGGTGTAATCCAGTTCGGCGCCGAACATCCGGAATGGAAAATCGTATTCCTCGGAACCGAGATATTCCTGTACCGCCTGACGGTACAGCTCACCCGACACGTAGCGGCTGAACTCGTCGATCTGCGCGCGGATGCGCCGGTTGATCCTGTCCTGCGCGGCTTCGTTCCCGGCAAGCGCCACCTCCGGATAGCGGACGGACGCGGAGATCATCTGGACGTTTTCATAATAAAGATCGAATTTCTGCTCGTGCATCTGCACTTCTGCACTGACGGACCGGCTCATTTTTCATCCCCTCCGGGCTATTTTATGCCGGAGAGGGAAAATCGGCCCCATAGAAAATAAAAAACGCCGGAAGCGTTTCCGGCGTTTTCCGATGCCCGTGCGTCAATCGAGCATGGAGAGAATATCCTGTTTGCTTCTGACGCCGACGGACGTCTGGGCCGGTTCGCCGTTTTTGAAGACCATCAGGGTCGGGATGCTCATGACATTATAACGGGACGCCAGATCGGGCTGTTCGTCGACATTGATTTTTCCCACCTTATATCTTCCGTCGGACTCGTTGCCGATTTCGTCCACAATGGGAGAGACCATCCGGCACGGGCCGCACCAGCTCGCCCAGAAATCGATCAGGACCGGTTTGTTCGAATCCAAAACCGTGGAATCGAAGTTCTCGGTGGTTACTGTCACTACCGCCATCGTACATACTTCCTTTCCGAATTGTTCTGGCTTTATTATACCCCGGAAAGAAGCATTTGTATGTGATAAAATCACAAAAGTTTGATTTTTTAAAGCCCGACGGAATATTGACAAATCCGACATGGCGCGCTATAGTATTCCTGGATTGAAACACTAAAGAGGGAGATGAGCCTGTCATGGACGCCGCAAATCTGCTGACGCGTTTCGGCCTGACCAATCAGGAAGCCCGCATTTACTGCACGCTCTGTGCGGAGGGGGAACTGACCGGCTATGAAGTGGCAAAGTTGACGGGGATCTCCCGCTCGAACATCTACACTGCGCTGGCCGGCCTTGTGGAAAAGGGGGCCGCCTGCCTTTCGGAAGGCACCGCGGCGCGCTACGCCCCCGTTCCCGCGGAAGAATTCTGCAGCAACAAGATCGAAACCCTGCGGCACTGCCGGGAAGAGCTCGCGAAGCTGCTGCCGCAGCGGGTGGAAAACTCGGGCGGCTACCTGACCGTCGCAGGCGAAGTGAACATTCTTGACAAGATGCGCACCATGATCGAAGGTTCCCAGAAGCGGATCTACGCCTCCATGTCCGAACAGATCATGCAGCGCATCGAAGCTCCGCTTTCACAGGCGGCCTCCCGCGGGCTGAAAGTCGTGCTGATCACGGAAAAGCCGTTCCGCCTGGACGGCGCAGTCGTCTACTATACGGAAAAGAAGCGCCTGCAGATACGGATGATCGTGGATTCCTCCTGCGTGCTGACCGGCGACATCGACGACGGGGAATACTCCACCTGCCTGTACTCCATGAAAAAGAATCTTGTCGATCTCTTCAAGGAAGACCTCAAGAATGAGATCAAACTGATACAACTGACAGAGAGGAAATAGCAAGCCATGAAAAAACCGTTCGTGACCCACCGGCAGCTTGAGGCTATCGTGCAAAAGCACCCCACCCCCTTTTACCTGTACGACGAGAAGGGGATTCGAGAGAATGCCCGCAAAGTGCGGCAGGCCTTCGCCTGGAATCCCGGGTACCGGGAATATTTCGCCGTGAAGGCGACGCCCAACCCGTACATTCTGGGCATTCTGAAACAGGAGGGGTGCGGCGCGGACAGCTCCTCTCTGACGGAGCTGATGCTTTCAGATGCGGTCGGCTACCGCGGAAGCGACATCATGTTCTCTTCCAACATGACGCCGGACGAGGATTTTCAGCTTGCACATAAACTGGACGCCATCATCAACCTTGACGACTTCACCCATATCGAGATTCTGGACCGCCTGTGCGGCATTCCGGAGACCGTCTGCTGCCGGTACAATCCGGGCGGGACATTCCAGGCAAGCAACAGGATCATGGACAATCCCGGCGACTCGAAGTACGGCTTTACGAGGCCGCAGCTGACGGAAGGCTTCCGCAGGCTGCAGCAGCTGGGCGCAAAACAGTTCGGGCTGCACGCCTTCTTAGCCAGCAACACGGCCGGCAACGAATACTACCCGGTCCTTGCGGGCATTCTGTTCCGGACGGCAGTGGAGCTCCACCGCGAAACGGGCGCGCACATCGCCTTCATCAACCTTTCCGGCGGGGTCGGCGTCGCCTACCGGCCGGAACAGGAGCCGGCCGACATTCTGAAGATCGGCCGGCTGGTCAAGGAGCAGTACGACAGCATCCTTGTGCCGGAAGGCATGGGCGACGTCGCGATCTATACCGAGATGGGCCGGTTCATGCTTGCGCCTTACGGCTGCCTCGTCGCGACAGCCCTGCGCGAGAAGCACATCTACAAGGAATACATCGGCCTCGACGCCTGCGCGGCAAACCTGATGCGTCCCGCCCTGTACGGGGCTTACCACCATATCACGGTCTCCGGTAAGGAAGACCGGCCCTGCGACCATAAATACGACATTGCCGGCGGCCTCTGCGAAAACAACGACAAATTCGCCATAGACCGCATGCTCCCCAAAATTGACATGGGCGACCTGATCATCCTTCACGACACGGGTGCGCACGGCCATTCCATGGGCTACAACTACAACGGCAAGCTGCGTTCCGCCGAGCTGCTGCTGCGGGAAGACGGCTCCGTGCAGCAGATCCGCCGCGCGGAAACGCCCGCCGACTATTTCGCCACGCTGGACTTCCCCGGTCTGCCGAAGCGGTAATCCGCTGCCCGGCGGCGGCTCCCGTTCCCGGCAGATAAAAAGATCCGCTCCCTCGAAAGGAGCGGATCTTTTATGTCTTAGGCTTCCGCCTTCCCTGGCGTAGACTCCGTACAGGCTGCGGATTTTCTCGGGTTCCACATGGAAAATGCCTCCGTTCAGGACAGTAAAGTCCAGTGTTTTTGTGCCTCTCAGAACGACGTTTCCTTGCCCATGCAGTAGGAAAGCAGATGAATATGGGAATCTATGAACCCGGGAAGCACTGTCCTTGCGGTCAGGCGGCGAAAGCGGACACCGCCATGACGATGAGCGGAATGGTGATGACGGAAAGCAATGTGGAAAGGGTGACAAGCTCGACGGGGAATTCCGTCTCCCTGCCGGCAAGCTCGGCAAAAATAACGGTGTAACTCCCTGCGGGGCAGGCCACCGGCAGCACGCAGCACATCAGCAGGGTCCCGCGCACGCCCGCCGCGAAAAGCACGGCCAGAAGAGCTAACGGCAAAAACAGATTCCGCAGGAATACCGTCGCCCACGCCTGCAGACTACCCACAAGGTTTTTAATCCTGGCGCCCGCCAGCTGCGTGCCGACAAGGATCATGGAAAGCGCCGTGTTCGTCTGCGCCACGTCGCCTATCCCCTGCTGGAGCGGCGCTGGGAGCGCGATCCGGTTGAAAAACAGCACCAGGCTGACCGCAAGAGCGATGATGTTCGGGTTGACAACCGCCCGCCGGAGATCGGAAAGGCCGATCTTCCCGCGGTAGACGCTGATGCCGTGCGTCCAGTTGAAAAGATTGAAAACGCCGATGTACGCGATTCCCAGAAAAAGCCCCGTCTGGCCCCCGACGGCCTGCAGGAGCGGCAGCCCCATGAAACCGCAGTTGGAATAGGTTGCCGCGAACCGCATGGCGTCGGCGTGTTCCCCGATCCTTTCCCGGCGGAAGAGGATCGTGCCCAGCACCGCCGACCCCAGATGGATGCCGGCGGCCGAAAAAGCCGCCACAAGAAAGGCGAACGCCGCCGACCCGGAAAACTTCATCTGGAAGCTGTTGACGATGAGGCAGGGCGATACGAGATAACAAAGGATGCGCGACACCTGCCGTTCGCCCTCTTGATTGACGAAACGGACGGCCGAAAGGATCCAGCCCATCCCCATCAGCAGGAAAAGCACGAGGACCTGGTTGATGACGGAAAAAGCAGTCATGCGGTCCTTCCGTCACAGAGAGGCCAGGGCATCGCCCAGGATCGAAATTCCCTGGTCGATTTCTTCCTTCTTCACGTTCAGCGGCGTGGCGAAACGCATTCCGTTGCCGTAAACGCCGCAGCTCAAGGTCAGCATGCCGTGGTCGAAGCAGTAATCCCTGACTTTTGCGAGCGCTTCGCCGTCCGGCGCGCCGTCCGCTTTCATGAATTCGATCGCGCGCATCAGACCCAGGCCCCGCACGTCGCCGACGACCGGGTATTTCGCCTGCAGGTCCTTGAGTCTGCGGTACAGGTATTCGCCCTGCGCGAGTACGTTCCCGAGGATATTCTCTTCCTTATAGACGTCCAGAACCGCCAGCGCCGCGGCCGCGCAAACGGGGTTGCCGCCGAACGTGGTGCCGTGCATGCCGGCGTGCCATTCTTCCATGATTTCCGGCGTGCTCACGACGGCCGACATCGGAAGTCCGCCCGCGATCGCCTTGCCGAGCGTCATGATGTCCGGCATCACGCCGAAATTTTCGCTTGCAAACATCTTGCCCGTTCTGCCGTAGCCGCACTGAATCTCATCGAAGATGAGCAGAATGTTGTTTTTCGTGCAGATTTCGCGCAGCTTTTTCATGAAGGAGAGGGGGGGAACGACATAGCCGCCCTCGCCCATGACTGGCTCTATGATGACCGCCGCCACGCATTCCGGTGCGACCAGGTAGTCAAAAGTCTCCTGAAGCTGCTGCAGGCAGTATTCCGAGCGTTGCTCTTCGTCCATGCCGGCCGGGCAGAGCCTCGCGGAAGGATACGGAACAAAATAAACGCCGCCCATGAGGGGCTCGTAGTATTTGCGGTATTTCGAATTGGAACCCGTTACGGTCGTGGCGCCGATGGTACGGCCGTGGAAAGAGCCTTTGAAGGCGATGATCGCCGGTTTTTTGGTGTACGCGCGCGCGAGCTTGAGCGCGCCGTCGGTCGCTTCAGCTCCCCCGTTGCTGAAGAAGGTGCAGCCGAGCTTGCCCGGCGCCAGTTCGGCGATCCGCTTTGCAAGCTCAAGCGTGGTGGGAAAGTTGACCATGTTGAAGGAACCGTCGATCAGCTTCGCGGCCTGCTCGCCGATGGCCTTTACGACGCGCGGATGGCAATGGCCGAGGGCGTTTACCGCAATGCCCTGAACAAAATCGAGATAAACCTTCCCGGTCTGGTCGGTGAGATAGCAGCCTTTTGCGCTGACCGCGACAATGTCGGTCGACTTTGCAAGCGCCGGACTCAGATACGGTTTGTACTCCTCAAAATCCATCATTTTTAAAAACCTCTATTCCAAAAATTTATAAACAAAGAGCGCTTGAACCCTTTTCAGGTAATTCAAGCGCCCTTGCCTTATCTCATATGAACTTGTCTGATCCTCCGTAGCCAAATGGGTATTACCGGTAAGACCAATATGTCATGATTATATCACGAAGATTCAAAATTGCAAGCGATTTAGATGAAATATTGAATTTTATTGAAGATTATGAATCTTCTGAGATATTGATATCCATTTTTGATAAATCTTCCCGGATATCCCTCAAATGGACGCGCATAGTCGCAAGCGCAGCCTCACTGTCATGCTTCTCGATGCTGCGGATCAGCCTCTTATGTTCCGCCTGCGCGGATTCGATACGTTCGGGGAACAGGCGGGAAATCTCAAAGAGTCTCTGGTCGGCCAGGCGGTAGAACACGTTCGTGAGCAGCACAAAGGTGCTGTTGCCGCAGCTCTGAGCCAGCCCGATATGGAATTTTTCATCCAGGGCGACAAAACGTTCCGGGTTGCCGCGGGCCTTTTCCATCGCCTCGTAGATCCGTTTCAGGCGTTCCACGTCTTCGGCCCCCGCGCGGGCTGCCGATTTTGCTATGATCGCAAGTTCCAGCGCCTCGCGCACCTCCAGAATTTCAAACAGGGTGGCGGTGCTGTTGCTGATCGCGTCGCCCAGACGCGCCGCGATCTGTTCGTCGCGGTGTGCGGGGATATACGTCCCTTTGCCCATGCGGATCTCGACAAGGCCCTTTTCGCTCAGGGTGCGAAGGGCCTCCCGCACCACATTGCGGGAAACGCCGTACTGCTGTGCCAGCACCCGCTCGGAAGGAAGCTTTTCGCCCACTGCAAACGCTTCCGACCGGATCTGCTTTTCCAGCTGTGCCGAAATATTGTTATATAGAAAATTCTCCATCTTTTAGCCACGCCCGCCGTTAAAATTTCTTTTTTGCCGATAATATCAAAAGAATATCATTTTTTCGGAAAAAGGTCAATACAGAACGGATGGGCACGGCGCTTGCCGGACATCAGGAAAACCGCCGCAGGTAACCCTCCGCCAGGGTCTGCGTGTACTGCAGATAGGCCGTGTCCTCCGCCATCTCCCGTGCGGAAGCGCTCATGGGGTGCGAGGCCAGCCAGCCAAGGCGCGTCAGGCGCCGCATGACGAGGAACGTGGGGATTTCGCGCTCGTCTTCCCGCGAAAGCGGCCTCACCGCGCGGTATCCCTCAAGCCACGCGCCGCACAGTTCCTCCAGATTTTCATTGTACCGCAGCAGCGAAGAGGCCAGGTCGTACAGAAACCAGCCGTACCCGCAGTCGTCGAAATCGAGGACCTTGATGCGGCTCCCCTCACACAGCAGGTTCAGCGCGTGCAGATCGGAATGGATGAGGCCGAACCGCTCTCTCCCGCAGCCGAAAGCCGCAAGGCGTTTCGAAACCAGAGAGACGGCCGCGCTGAAAAGGCTTTTCCGCTCCCCGTCCATTCCGGAGTACTGGCTCCAGTCGCCCCAGCGTGCATGAGGGCCGATCAGCGCCCCGAAATCCCAGCGAAAGCGCGTCAGGCCTGGGGGCGGGTCCCACGCAAGCACCTGCCGGTGCAGCGTGGCCGCGATTCCGCCCAGACGCCGGAAAAGCTGCTCCAGCTCCGCCCCCCGCAGCTCATGGGGCGTTTCCCCGGTAAGGAAGCCGAACATGCAGCAGGTATCCGCTTTATGATCCCCGTACGGGAAAGACTGGACATCCCCGCCGTCTTTGCCGGCGATCACGTCCGGTATCTCAAGGTCCGTATCGCGCCGGATCGCCCGCATCCACGCCATTTCGCTCTCCAGCTCCGCGGTCGTGTGATAACCGCTTCGGTTGACGCGCAGAATGGACCGAAACCCGCAGGAGGGGGCGCCGACAAGGAACGTGAGGTTTTCCGAATAATTCAGCGGACTGACCCGGATATCCGCCGGAAGATCGTAACGCTCCGCGGCCATCCGCCGCACGCTTTCGACCCACCGGGGCGAAAAGACTTCTTTCAGGGCCGCGGCGTCCGTAACCATCGGTTTCAGCCCCTTTTCCCGGAGCAGGCGTCCTTTACGCAGCGGATGCCGCGCTCCAGTTTTTCGAGCAGCTCGTCGCAGTAGGCGGTGTCGATCAGGATGCCCGGCTTGAACTGCACCACCTGTGGATTGAGGCGGGAATAGATCGCCCAGACGCCGTTCTCATACAGTGAGCGCATGACGATCTTTCCTCCCTCGGGGTAGTTGAACTCCAGCCCCATGACAAGTCCGCGCTGACGGATGCCGCTGAAAAAATCCGCGCCGACCGCCGAACGGATCCGTTCCAGCCCGTCCCTCAGGTAAGCCGCTTTTTCCGCTACGTTTACCCGGGTCTGCGGCCTGCTGCAGATTTCCAGCACCTTCATTGCCACGACGCACCCCACGTCGGAGCCGCCGAACGTCGAGGAATGCATTCTTCCGGCTTCTTCCAGCCACTTCCCGGCCTTTTTATTGACGACCGTGGCCGCGATGGGGTAGATCCCGCCGCTGAAACCCTTGGACGTGACGAGGATGTCCGGGTCCACCCCCTCGTACTCGATGCCCCACATTTTGCCGGTCCGCATCAGGCCGGTCTGCACCTCGTCCGCAATATACAGAGTGCCGTACTTTTCACAAAGCTCTTTTACCCGTTTCAGATATCCGGGCTCCGGAATGGGAAACCCGTAGGTTGCGGGGATGGTCTCTATGATGACGCAGGCGGCGTCGCCTTTCGCAAGCGCCTGCTCCATTTCGCCGGCGTCGCTCAGGGTGACCTTGCCGTAATCCTCAGGCCGGCCTTCGCTGTGGAACGGCGCCGAATACAGGTCGTCGCCCGTGCCGAGCGCGAGGCCGGTGTGTCCGTGGTAGCAGTGATTGAGCGAGACGACTTTTTTTCGCCCGGTCGCATAGCGGGCGCTTTTGATGGCAACGTCCACCGCTTCCCCGCCGCCGCTCGAGTAAATGGTATAACACAGGTTGCCCGGCGTAAGAGCGGCCAGCTTTCGGCAAGGAGCGCCTTCGTGATGGACGGGAAATGGTGGTTGCCGATATCGAATTCCTTCAGCCCTTCCTCCAGCGCGGCGACGACCTCCGGATTCCGGTGGCCGAGGCTGTAGGTTCCTCCGTTCAGGTGGACGTCCATCAGTTTCTTCCCGTCCATGTCGTAAAAGCAGCAGCCTTCGCGTTTCCCGATCACAAGATCGATGCCCAGCTTCTGCCATTCCAAAGTCTTACTGGGGTTCCACCATTTTATGGATTTCTCAAGAATCTCTTTTTTGGTGATCTCCGGATTGTTCAGCAGCATCACGCAGCCCTCCGTTGCTATTGTCGTGGCTTTCGGTAAATCAAAAACAGGGCACGACGCCTCTTTGCGAGCGTCCCTGCCCTGTTTTTCCGTTAATTATTTGGTTATACCAGTACTACCATTGCCTGAATCTTATAGTACTCCGGGTTTTGCCTTTTGTCAAGCCGAGAAACCGTTCTTCAAAACTTTTCCCCGCCCGCGCTTTTACATAAAAACTGCCGCTCGACAAACGCATGCAGATAAGCTATACTGAAACCACTTTATAGAAAATCGGGTGAAAAGATGCGCAAATAATCTGTTTTTCAGGGAAACGGAACGCCTGCCGGGCCTGACAGCCGGCCTGATGTTCTGTTGCCGGAAAACGGATTTCTGCGCAGAAAATGCCGCGCGACGAGCTGCGGCATCTTTTCCGCCTTATTGGAATCTGCCTTCCGGCACAACCGGCGGGCAGATTTTTTTATCGGGAGAGATGCACATGCTGCAGGTCAGCCACCTTACCATCACCCACCGCAAGGACGGGCGCGTCCTTCTGAACGATTTTTCTTTTACCTTGAACCCCGGGGACCGCGCGGTCCTGATCGGGGAAGAAGGCGACGGAAAATCCACTCTGCTTAAACTGATCTTCGACGAGGCGCTTGTCGAAGGCTACGCCGACTATACCGGCGAAATCCTGAAAAACGGGCTGCGGCCCGGGTATCTGGGGCAGGAGCTGCCGAAGCAGGCGGAAAGCCAAAGCGTACGGGACTTCTGCTGCGGGATTTTTCAAGGCTCCCCGCCTGATTTTTCAGAGCTTTCCGCTGCCGCGCTCGCGCTCGGCCTGAAGCCCGCCTTCCTGCGCTCGGAACAGAAAATGGGTACGCTTTCCGGCGGAGAAAAAGTCAAAGTCCAGTTTGCGCGCATTCTGATGGAGCACCCGGACCTCCTTCTTCTGGACGAACCGTCGAACGACCTCGACCTGGAAACGCTCGCCTGGCTGGAAGACTTCCTCACCGGCTGCGGGCTGCCGGCGCTTTACGTCTCGCACGACGAGACCCTAATGGAGCGGACGGCGAACGTCGTCGTCCATCTGGAGCAGGTCCGGCGCAAGACCCTTCCGCGCTGGACCGTGGCGCGCATGCCCTACCGCCGTTACGCGCAGGAACGGCTCGCGCTGTTCGCCCGTGAGGTTCAGATCGCACGCAAGGAGCAGGCCGAATACGAAAAGCAACAGAAAAAATTCCTGCAGATCCAGTCGAAGGTGGAACATCGACAGGAAACCATCTCCCGGCAGGACCCGCACGGCGGAAAAATGCTGAAAAAGAAGATGAAGGCCGTAAAATCCATGGGGCGGCGGCTGGAGCGCGAGCACGAAGACAGCGCACAAATACCGGATACCGAGGACTCCATCCTGATCCGCTTTCCCGAAGACATCGCGATCTTGAACGGCAAAACCGTGCTGGATTTCAGTCTGGACGAACTGGCGGTGCAGGGGCGGGCCCTGTCGAAGGACATTCGGCTGCGGGTGACCGGGCCGGAGAAGATCTGCATCATCGGAAAAAACGGCGCGGGCAAAACGACCCTTCTGCGGCAGATCGCGGGCGCCCTGCGGGAGCGGGACGATATCCGCGCCGGATATATGCCGCAGAATTATGCGGAGCTTCTTGAAAACGACGCCACCCCCGCGGAATTTCTCTGTCAGACCGGGGACCGGGAGGAAATGGCAAGGATCCGCACCTTCCTCGGCAGCATGAAATACACCGCCGACGAAATGGAGCATCCGGCGCAGGAGCTTTCCGGCGGGCAGAAAGCGAAGCTGCTGTTTCTTCGCATGATCCTGACGCGGTGCAACGTGCTTGTGCTGGACGAACCGACGCGCAACTTTTCGCCGCTGTCGGGCCCGGTCATCCGCAGCGCGCTGCGGTCGTTCGGTGGCGCCGTAATC
>JAEZRH010000066.1 GCA_023412845.1 Bacillota bacterium | reverse complement strand
ATATCAGCGTGATTTTGGAAAAGCTGGGCCTGCGGGACAGAACGCAGCTTGCAGTTTTTTACTATAGGCATATTTAAGAGGCTATATCATGATTTATCTTGATTACGCAGCGAACACACCGCCCTGCGAACGGGCGCTGAAAACCTTCTGCGACGTTTCGCGGGAATACATCGCGAACCCCAACTCTTCCCACCCGCTCGGCGTTGCGGCGGACGAGCGGCTGCAGGAGGCGACGAAGCAGTTCGCTTCCCTTCTCCATGCGGGGGAGAACGAGATCATCTACACCTCGGGGGCGAGCGAATCGAACAATCTCGCCATCAAAGGCGCCGCGGAGCACTACCGTTCGTCCGGAAAACATATCGTGACCACGTGGCTCGAACATTCTTCGGTCAGCGGCGCGGTCGAATCGCTTCGCGCGCGGGGATATGAGGTCGATTTCGCCGAGCTCGGCGAAGACGGCCGCATCGGCCTCGACAGCCTGCAAAGCCTTTTACGGGACGATACCGTTCTGGTCACGGTCTGCATGGTGGACAGCGAGATCGGCCTCGTGCAGGATATCCCCCGCATCGCTCAGACCGTGAAAAAACACGGGCACTGCCTTTTGCATGTGGACGCGACGCAGGCGGCGGGAAAGCTCCCTCTGATGATCGAGGGTTCGGATCTTGTGACGCTGGCTCCGCACAAGTTTTACGGTCCGAACGGCTGCGGCGTGCTGATCAGAAAAGAAGGGATCCTTCTGGAACCGCAGATCAGCGGGGGAGCGAGCACCACGCCGTTCCGCAGCGGGACGCCCGCGCTGGCGCTTGTCGCCTCTGCGGCCGACGCGTTCGCGGAAGCGGAGGAGCGCAGGGAAGAGCGGTACGCTTATGTTGCGGCCCTGAACCGCAGCCTGCGCGGGGCATTGAAAAAATACCCGCGCGTTGTGTTTAACAGCCCGGAGAACGCCACACCCTATATTTTCAATTTCAGCGTGCCGGGCGTTCCTTCCGAACAGGTCGTAGGGGAAATGGGAAGACGTGGCATCTGTATTTCGGCCCGTTCGGCCTGTTGCGCGCCGAAGACGCCCTCGCGCGCCGTTTACGCGCTGACCGGGGACAGGCGCAGGGCCCTTTCCGCCCTGCGGGTCAGCCTGAGCCATCTGACGACGCGGGACGAGCTGGACGCGTTCCTGACGGCTTTTGAGGATTGTTACCGGCAGTTTGCCGGTTCGGGGGCGAAACATGGGACCTAAAGCGGAACAGGCGGAGCAGAGCATCGTAAAAAAATACCGCAGGCAGATCTGGCTGCCTTTTCTGGACGCGGTCAAGCAGTACCGCCTTCTTACGGAGGGCGACCGCGTCGCCGTGTGCATTTCCGGCGGCAAGGATTCCACCCTCACGGCCATGTGTGTGCGCCGGCTTCAGAAATACAGCGATTTTCCGTTCCATGCGGAATATGTCGTGATGGACCCGGGCTACAGCCCGGAGAACCGGCAGCGCATCCTTGAAAACGCGGAGCTGCTCGAACTGCCCGTCCATGTTTTCGACACCGGCATCTATGACATCGTCGCAAAAACGGACCGCACCCCGTGTTACCTCTGCGCGAAGATGCGGCGGGGATACCTTTACAAATTCGCGCAGGAGCTCGGCTGCAACAAGATCGCGCTCGGCCACCATTACGACGACGTGATCGAAACCATTCTGATGAGCATGCTGTACGGGGCCGAGGTCAGGACCATGATGCCGAAGCTTCGCAGCACCGGCCATCCCGGCATGGAGCTGATCCGTCCGCTGTACCATGTCCGGGAGAGCGACGTCATCGAGTGGCGCGATCACAACGACCTGCAGTTCATCAAATGTGCCTGCCGACTGACGGAAAACTGCGTGCTCGGCGACAGCGGCGTCGGCTCCAAACGGCAGGAGGTCAAGGAATTGCTCCGAAAACTGCGCCGCACCAACCCGAACATCGACAAGAGCATTTTTCACAGCGTGGAAAACGTCAATCTGGAAGCCGTGGTGGGCTACCGGGACTCGGCCGGCCCGCACAGCTTTCTCGATTCCTACGGCGATCCCGGCGGAGAACAGACGTGACGGCTTGCGCTTTTGAATCCGCATTGATTTTTGCGGGTAAAGCGTTTATACTAAAGACCTGTGGGAAATGCAGGGGATCGCGGCGCTCCGGCGCAGGAGACGCCGCCAATTAAATTATTTTAGGAGATAGGAATTTTTTCTTTTTATGCTGAATTTTACGGACCTCAAATTATCCGATATCGAAACAGTCAGGCCATATCTTGCCATGCAGAATACCAAAATCTGTGATTATTCCGTCGGCGGAATCTTTATGTGGAGGGATTTTTTTCATACCCGGTACGCTTTATACAACGACACGCTGGTGTTCCAGGTGAAATACCTGGGCGGGGTCACCGCCTTTACGGTCCCGCTGGGGAAAGACCCGTCCGGCGCTTTGGAACAGATCGAGCGGTACTGTGCGGAAAGCGGCATTCCGCTGGCTTACTGCACGGTGCCGAACGGCGAAATTCCCATTTTGAAGCATCGGTATCCGGACGCCCAGGTCATTCCCACCCGCGACTGGTTCGATTATCTCTACCGGGCGCAGGACCTTGCCAATTTCTCCGGGAAAAAATATGACGGGCAGCGGAATCATATCCATAGATTTCAGCGCATGTATCCGGATTATGCGTTTCAGGAGATAACCGAAGAAAATATCGGGCGCGTGCGTTCTTTTTATGCCGATTTTATTGCGCGGTTTCAGAAGGATAGTCCCGTGGCCCGGGAAGAAGCCGCAAAAACGGCCGAAGTCCTGGAGCATTACCGGGAATATCCCATGTTCGGCGGCTTTTTGACCGTGAACGGCGTAATTATCGCTTTTTCCGTCGGCGAGCGTGTGCGCGACACCGTTTTCGTCCATATCGAAAAGGCGGATATCAGCTATCAGGGCTGCTATCAGGTGATGGTGCAGGAGTTTGTGAAGCATTTTGCCGGCGACGCGGAGTTCATCAACCGCGAAGAGGACGTGGGCGACGCCGGTCTTCGCAAGTCGAAGCTTTCCTACCATCCGGTGGAACTCCTTGAAAAAAGCACCGTCAAATGTATCCCGCAGCTGTGGATCATGAATGCGGGCCTTCCATGAAAGAGAGCGGACGCGGCCTTTCCGGCTGCCTGGACGGGGAAAGCACGGCCGCGGGGCGAAAGAGGGAAACAGCATGCAGGAACAGGCGAGACGCGGCTTTTTGCCGGGCGACGCTGTTGAGTTTTCCCGCGAAAGCCTCCGCCTCCTCAGGCGTGCGCAGGGGGACGTGGCCTGTCTTTTGAACCGCGGGTACGAGATCGGGCGCTGCGTCACGTTCGTGGGCGACCGTTATCAGCTCAGCGCGCGGCAGAGGATGGCGCTTCTGCGCGCTACGGCGGACGATGCCGGACTGCGGAACCGGAGGCGGAAGCAGAAGACTGATCTTGCGGGGGAGACCCTGCGGATCGACGGGTTTAACCTTATCATCCCGCTTGAGATCGCGCTTTGCCGCGGCACGCTGCTTCTGTGTATGGATGGTGCCGTGCGTGACCTCGCCGGTCTGCATGGAACGTACCGTTTGATCCCCGAAACCGACTGCGCGATCCGAATGATCGGCGCGGTGCTGGAAAGACACGGCGCTGCAGCGGCGGAATTTTACTTCGATGCGCCGGTGTCCAATGCGGGCCGTCTGGCGCAGAAGGTGCGTGAGACGCTTCAGGGCTTTCCATTCGTTGTCACCGTCCGGACGGAGGACCATATCGACGGCCTGCTTTCCAATCAGGCAAACGTTGCGACGGGAGATTCGGTCATCCTCGACCGGTGCGGAAGCTGGTTCAACCTCTCGCACACCGTATTGCGGGACTGCCTGCCGGATTATCCGTTCGTCGATCTGTCTTCGCCGGACGACATGCGGGCGCCGCACGGCACGGAACCGGAAAAATGATTTATGGGAAGGATCGGAAGGCGCGGAGGCCTCGCAGGCGGAGCGGCCTGCGGGTCATATGACCTTTTGAGGGAAACGGAGCTGCCCCGTCATGCCGGCGGGCGGCGTGAGATTTTATCATCGGAAACAGGCGGTTGAGACGAAAGAGTTACAGTTCGACGGTAGGGTCTACGCACTGGTTGCAAAGATCCCGAGGGGAAAAGTGGCTACTTACGGGCAGCTCGCGCTCTTGCTCGGAGCTCCGCGGAACGCCCGTCGGGTGGGACGCGCGCTTCATTTTGCGCCGCCTGGCGTTCCCTGCCACAGGGTCGTCAACCATGCGGGTAGGCTCGCGCCGGGTTTTATACGACAGCGGGAACTGCTTGAGGCCGAGGGCGTCAGGTTCACGGAGGCCGGCAATGTAGATTTAAAGCGCTCCGTTTTTAAAACAGATATAGAATTCTGAATCGTGATAAAAAATCATGTGTAAAAATAAAAAGCGGGCGTGTGCTTTCGTTCCAGGCACACGTCCGCTTTTGGCGAAAAATCAAAAATGTCTTTTCTGAAAATACCGTTCCGGAGCCGGAAAGGACCTGCAACCGGCTCAGGGCTCGTTTAAAAGCCACTCGTGCTTCGGATCGAAAATACGGTCGGTCCAGGGATTCCCCTCAAAGTGCCGGATCATCCAGACATAATACATCGGGTAGCCGGGAGCGTTTACCTGCGGGTGCGTAAGGCCGCCGGGAATCGCGCAGAAGCTGCCGTCCCTGATCATTTTGGCTTCTTCGCCGATAAAACAGGCGCCGAAGCCCTGCGGCTTTTCAAAACGGTAATAATAGACTTCCGGCTGGGGGTGCTGGTGCGGCGGATAGCTTGACCATCCGCCCTGGGGAACGATGATCTCTCCCATCACCATGTTGGAATAGGGCGCGGTGTGGTAATCGAAAAAAGTCCGGACGGAGCGCTGGGCTTTTCCTTCAAACTGATTCTTGCTGAAAGTTTCTTCAATCGTGGTTTCGGGCGTATAGAATTTGCTTTCGAACAAGCCGCCGTTGGCCGTGCTCTGCACCAGAAGTTCGCTTTTTTCCTGTGCCGTGACGGACGCGGAGACTCCTTTGCAGACGTGCAGGCAAAAAGCTCCTTCTTTGATGAAATCGCCCCTTTTGGCGGAAACTTCCTTGCCCTGCCAGCGGTAGGTGACGTTGCCCTGGACCAGAAGCAGGGCCGTTTCCTGATCCGGGGAACAAAAAGAAATGCTTTTTCCCTTTTCAAGACGGTAAACTTTGATGTCCATCATAGTGAAGGCGAAATCGCCTGCCGCGCCGGTCAGCGTTTTTTCACCGTTTTTGTCAAAGTCCGGGTATCCAAAAATATGATCCATATTGAATCTTTCAGGATGTGCAGGCTATATGCGCATCCTGTTCTCCTTTTTACAAGTTTATTTCCGCCGTCGGTTCCTGCGAAGCGACGATTATGGCCTTGAACCGATTTTAAACGGCCGGGAATTTCAGCTTAAATCTTTTCGATGGATTCGCCGTATTTTTCCTTGCAGTCTTTGATGTATGCCTTTATGGCTTCAACCGTGGGCATGCTGTCGGAACAGGAGTGGCTGGCGATGAGCAGGGAAGCCGAGGCGTTGCCGAACTCAAGGCAGTCGAGAATATCCCAGCCTTCCAGCAGCCCGTAAAGGAATGCTGAAGCGTAGCCGTCGCCTCCGCCGAAGCCTTTCAGCCTCTTGATCGGCAGCGGTCTGATGGAGAAATCCTGTCCGTCGTTCGTATATGCGGTGGAGCCCTCTTTGCCGTGTTTGATCACGACGATCTTTGCGCCTTTTTTGTGCCAGTAGGAGGCCGTTTCAATATCGGACATGCCCGGCTGGATCAGCTGCTGGGTCAGATCGTATTCTTCGCGGGACCCCAGGATCACATCCGCCTGTCCGGCCACAAGGGCATAGTAAATGGCGATTTCATCTTTTGATTTCCAGTTGTATGCGCGGTAATCGATATCAAAGATGATGGGTGTGTTCGTCTTCCGGGCCAGAAATGCGGCTTTCAGCGCGGCTTCCCTCGAAGGGGATTCCGCGAGGGCCGTGCCGGAAATCAGCAGGGCCTTGCTCTGTTTGATATAGTCTTCGTCGACGTCTTCGGTCGACAGCTGCAGATCGGCGATTTTGTTGCGGTACATCAGGATGCTGCTTTCCTGTTCGCTGAGGATCTCCGTAAACGTAAGGCCGATTTTTTCCCCGTTCGTGCAGCGGCGGATATGCGAAACGTCGATTCCTTCCTTGCGGCAGTATTCCGTCACATAATCGCCGAATCTGTCGTCCGACACCCGGGCGAGGAACCCGCATTTTTTTCCCAGCCGGGAAAGCCCCACGGCGATGTTGGCGGGCGAACCGCCCACATATTTTTTGAAGGTCGTGCTTTCCGCCAGGGTCTTGAAGTAATCGACCGGATTGAAGTCGATGGCGATTCTTCCCAGCAGGGTCAGGTCATATTTCCGGCTGTTATCGAACTGTAAGTATTGCATTGCCTCATCCTTCTTTTTTATTCGATTTCGTTCAGCGGCAGTTGGTTGTTGAAAATCTGAATATGGCGTTTGACATTTTTATAAACGCCTTCCACCATGGCTTCGCTCAGGGAGAAATAGTCGTGCTTCTGCGGAAGCGCAAGACACTGTTCCACCTGCTGCGTCAGGGCGTCGAAGCTTGCCGTGGCGATATTGATTTTCCTGATCCCATAGCGGATGCAGGTGCGGAAATCCTCGGGGGTGATTCCCGTGCCGCCGTGCAGGACGAGCGGGACCTGAACTTTTCGGTGGATCTGCTCCAGAATATCAAAGCGGAGCTTCGGAACGGCTGTATAATGCCCGTGCGCATTCCCGATCGCTACCGCAAGCAGATCGATTCCCGTGGACTGTGCGAATTCCTGCGCGATGTCCGGGTTCGTATATTCCATCCGGCCGTTTTCGCTGC
>JAEZRH010000037.1 GCA_023412845.1 Bacillota bacterium | reverse complement strand
AAACACAACAAAAATCTCACTCAAAAAGAATACCCCTTGGGTCCCCACCCCCAATAATGCGCGGAGGGAACCCTTTTCTTTTGCGCGCATAGGCTATAAGCGAAAGCGTTCCGATCCGGACGCGAATGGAGGGTTTTCATGCTGCTGAGCCTGTGCATGATCGTCAAAGACGAAGAGGAAAACCTGGCCCGCTGTCTCCAAAGCGTGCAGGGCCTGGCGGATGAGATCGTTCTGGTGGACACCGGCTCACGCGACCACACCGTCGAGATTGCCGCGCGGTACGGCGCCAGAATCTTCCATTTTCCCTGGAACGACAGCTTCGCCGACGCGCGGAACGAATCGCTTGCAAAGGCAAACGGCGAATGGGCGCTGTTTATGGATGCTGACGACCGGCTGGAAGACGGCGGAAAAGAGAAGATTCTCCGCTTTCTGCATGCCTGCCCGGAAAGCTGCGACATCGTATGCTGCAGGACCGTCTGTTTTGTGGGCGAAACGGAAGACAGCAGCGCCTGCCCGGTGAACATGAACGTAAGGCTCATCCGCACCGGCCGCGGATGCCGATTCCGCGGCCGCATCCACGAGCAGGTCATCCGCGGCGAAGAAAGTCTCTCTGCGCAGATGTTTTGCCAGGCCGACATCACGTTTTACCACTATGGGTATCTGGACCGGGAGATCCGGCAGAAGAACAAGCATGCGAGAAATCTGCGGCTGATCCGGATGGAGCTGCGCGAAGACCCGCTGAACGCCTTCATGCTGTTCAGCATGGGAAACGAATTTCTCGCCATGTCGCAGCCCTACAAAGCTCTGTGCTGTTTCCGGCAGAGCCATCTGCTGGCGGATTTAAGGGAAAGCTATACGCCGGCCCTGCTGCTGCGCATGATCGTCTGCTGCGACAGACTGAAGCTGGACCGCGAACTGTCCGCCCTGACGGCGGAGGGACTGAGCCGCTACCCGCGTCAGGCGCCGGATTTTCTGTACATGAAAGCCTGCGCGCTTTACCACCGGGGAAAGCTGTATCCCGCGCTGAACTGCTTCCGCAAATGTGTGACTGCAGGGAAAAAGCCTTTTCTCTGCTGCAGCATCCCCGGCTCTTCGTCCTACCAGGCGGAATACTCCGAGGCCCTCATCTACGCAAAGTTGGGAGAGACCGAAAAGGCCGTCCGCCATTGCCTGAAAGCCGTCCACATGGAACCGTCCTTCCGGCCGGCCTACCGGAAAGCAGTCGACCTCATGGCCGACACAGGATATACGGCGCCGAAAATCGCCGGAAGGATGTCCCGCGCCGTACCCGGCGGCGCCGGGCCGCGCCTGATTCTCGCAGATATTTTTTACGACAAGCGCATGTACCGGGAGTCGCTCGCGGCCTGCCTTCGTGCCGAAAAAGCGTCCCCCGGCTGCCGGGAAGCGGTCCTCCGCGAAGGCGCCTGCCGCTTTTATCTGAGCCGGTACCGGAACGCCGCACGGACGCTTCTGCGCGCCTCCGACGGAAAAGCCGGTCCGGAAACCGCCTGGCTCCTCCTTCTCTGCTCCCTGTTCGGGAAAGGGGAGCTTCCCGGCCGGGAGGTCCTTGCCCTTCTGTCGGAACAGGAGAGACGCACGGCCGAAACGTGGCTGAGGATCATGCGCGGCGAGCCGTGCGCGGAATTCGGGTTCGGCTCTCCGGAGGAGAATTCCTGCGCGTTCGCCGACCCGGTATTCCATATTTTAGAAAGTCTGCTCGCCTGCGGGCAGGGTCTTCTTTTCGAAGCCTCCCTGCCTTTGCTTGATCTGCTGGACTGCCGCGGCAAACTACTGCGGCTCGGAAAGCTCTATTATCAATATGGATTCACGCAGTCCGCCTGGCGGCAGATTCTGCTCTCGATTCAGATGACGGGCGAGATCGACGCCGAAAGCCTTCAGATCCTGCAGGAATGCTTCCCCGGCGCCCGGAACGGCAAAAAATAAAATCCGCCCGGAGAAAGTCCGGGCGGATTTTTTCTTGAAACAACACGCTGTGAAGATTCCGTCAGCCGCCGAGATAGGCCTTCTTGACCGACGCGTCGTTCATCAGGTCGGAGGCTTTGCCCTCCAGAACAATGTTGCCGGTCTCGATGACGTAAGCACGGTTTGCAATGGAAAGCGCCATGTTCGCGTTCTGTTCCACCAGCAGGATGGTCGTGCCGCTCTTGTTGATGGTCTGGATGATGGAGAAAATCTCCTCGACGATGATCGGGGCAAGGCCCATGGAAGGCTCATCCATCAGCAGGATCTTCGGCTTCGACATCAGCGCGCGGCCCATGGCGAGCATCTGCTGTTCGCCGCCGCTGAGCGTGCCCGCGCGCTGCCTGACGCGCTCTTTCAGGCGCGGGAATTTCTCAAAAACCTTTTCGTAATCCTGCGCGATCTGGGCTTTGTCCTTCCGGCTGTAAGCGCCCATTTCGAGGTTTTCCAAAACGCTCATGTTGGCAAAAATACGGCGCCCTTCCGGCACATGCGAAATGCCCAGGTACGGGATCTTATATGCCGGATATTTGTTGAGCTCTTTGCCTTCGAACTCGATTTTGCCGCTGTCGGGCGCAACAAGGCCGGAGATGGCGCGAAGCGTCGAGGTCTTGCCGGCGCCGTTCGCGCCGATCAGAGTCACGATTTCGCCCTCGTTCACCTCAATATTGATATCTCGGAGTGCATGGATCGCCCCGTAGTACACATTCAAATTCGTAATCTTAAGCATGAGAAGCCTCCTCGCCGAGATAAGCCTCGATCACTTTGCGGTTGCTCTTGATTTCGCTCGGAGGTCCCTGCGCTATGATCTTGCCGTAATCAAGCACGAGGATGTTTTCGCACAGGCCCATAACGAGCCTCATATCATGTTCGATCAGCAGGATGGATACATGGAATTCCTTGCGGATCCAGCGGATCAGTTCCGTCAGTTCCTGTGTTTCCTGGGGATTCATGCCCGCGGCCGGTTCATCCAGCAGCAAAAGCTTCGGCCCCGTTGCAAGCGCACGCGCAATTTCAAGGCGGCGCTGCTCACCGTAAGGGAGGTTTGCGGCAAATTCGTCCTTTTTATCTTCCAGATGGAAAATTTTAAGCAGATCCAGAGATCTCCGCTCGATTTCAGCCTCTTCGCGGAAGAAATTCGGCAGACGGAGGATCGAAGACGCAAGGTTGTACTTCGTCTGGTAGATGTAAGAGATCTTGACGTTGTCAAGCACGGAAAGGGATTTCATCAGACGGATATTCTGAAAGGTGCGGGCGATCTTCTTTTTCGTGATGTTGTAAGGTTTCAGCCCCGCGATGGATTCCCCGTTGAAAAGGACCTTGCCCGTTGAAGGCGTATAGACGCCGGTCAGCATGTTGAAAACGGTCGTTTTGCCGGCGCCGTTCGGACCGATGAGGCCGAACAGGTCGTTGTCGCCCATCTGCATGGAAAAATCCGAGACAGCCGCAAGGCCGCCGAACGTGATCGAGATATCCTTTACCTCAAGCAGCGGCATGGTTGTCGCCTCCCTTTTTGGTGACAAGGTTCGCGCAGTACTGCCAGATTTTCCGAACACTGAAGCCCTTGACACGCAGGATCATGATTACGATAAGCAGCAGCGGATAAATGACCATTCTGAGGTCGCCCAGCACGCGGAGGACTTCCGGAAGCAGGGTCAGAATGGAAGTGGATGTAATGCAGCCGATGAAATTGCCCGTGCCGCCGAGCACGACGTAAATGACCAGATCAATGGATTTGAAGTAGTTGAACGATGTCGGTTCGATGAACATCATGAGGAACGCGTACAATCCGCCCGCCAAACCGGCAAAGAACGCGCCGATCGTGAACGCCATGACCTTGTATCTCGTTGTGTTGATGCCCATGGCCTCGGCGGCGATTTCGTCTTCACGGACGGAGATCATCGCGCGGCCCTGGCTGGAATTGACCACATGACCCAGGACCAAGATGGTCAGTACCATGCAGAAGAACACCCACCCGAACGTCGTCTTGCCGGGGATGCCGGGCAAGCCCTGCGCGCCGCCGAGGGCGGGGATATTCTGGATCGCCACGACGATGATCTGGCAGAAGCCCATGGTGGTAACAGCCAGGTAGTCGCCTTTCAGGCGCAGCGTAGGCAGGCCGATGAGGAAGCCGAACAGCCCCGCGACGATGCTGCCGAGCAGCAGAGACAGTAGGAAAGGCACGCCGCCCTTTACGCTGAACATAGCCGCCGCATAGGCGCCGATGGCCATGAAAGCCGAATGCCCAAGCGTGAGCTGACCTGTAAAGTTAATAATCAGGTTCGTACTGAGAGCAAGAATAACGTTGATGCAGATCGTCATAAGGATGCGCGTATAATAGGCATTGACGATGCCGGAGGAAATCAGAAGCGACAGCAGTGCAAACGTCACCACGGCCGCAATTAGTGAGATTCCAAGTTTTTTTAAATATGCACTCAATTCTGCCACCTACACTTTCACGCTGACTTTTTTGCCAAGCAGCCCGCTCGGTTTGATAATCAGGATAATAATCAGCACGACAAAAGCGATGGCTCCTGAGAGCTGGGAATTCCACGCAGTCACGAAAGTTTCGATGAGGCCGAGAAGAATGCCGCCCACAAACGCGCCCGGAATCAGTCCGATTCCGCCGAATACCGCGGCAACGAACGCTTTGATGCCCGGCTGCAGGCCCATGTACGGGTCGAGGCTGGAGTAGAGGATGGACATCAGAACACCCGCGGCGCCCGCCAGCGCCGAGCCAATGGCGAATGTCGCGGAAATGGTCGTGTTGACGTTGATTCCCATCAGCGCGGCCGCATCCTTATCCGTGGAGGTCGCGCGCATTGCTTTTCCAATTTTCGTACGGTAAATGACAATCTGGAGCAAGATCATGAGCAGAATCGACGTCCCGAGGATGATCATGTGAAGCGTATCCGTGCGAATGGGCCCGAACATAATGGTGTTCTGGGCCAGTATGGCTGCCGGATATGTCCTCGGGTTTCCTCCGAACAGCCAGTTGAAGCCGTTTTCAAGGAGCAGAGAGACACCGATTGCAGTGATCAGCAAAGAGATGTTGCTCGCTTTTCTGAGCGGCCTGTAGGCGACGCGCTCGATGATTACGCCTGCAAGCCCCGCGCCTGCCATGGCAATCAGCAGCGTCGGCACAAACGGACAGCCGAAGTCTACCGCGACAAAGTATCCAATAAACGCTCCCACCATGAGAATATCGGCATGTGCGAAGTTGATCAGTCCGATGATACCGTAGACCATTGTATAGCCGAGGGCAATCAGAGCATACACACTTCCCAGTGAAAGGCCGTTAATCAGCTGCTGCAAAAATTCGACCAATGTCAAAATTCATTTCCCTCCCAAATCAGCCGGCCTTTCGCCGGGAGCGCGGTCCCCCGAAAGGGATGCGCGCTCCCGGTTCGGCCGCCGTATAAACGGTCACGCGTCGGGCTGTACCTTCTTGAAGAACGTCTCTTTGCCGCCGTCGGTCTTGATGATAACCGCGGCCTTCACGGCGTCGCGCTTGTCATTAAACTTGATGTGGCCGGAAACAACCGTTCCGTCGTAATTTTTCAGAGCGTCCTTGATCTTCGCGGCATCCGTGCTGCCGGCCTTCGTGATGGACTGGATCAGGACCTTGCCGGCATCGTAGTTCAGGGCCGCCATGGCATCCGGGACCGTGTTGTTGTACTTTGCCTTATAAGCCTTGATGAAATCGACGACTTCCTTCGAAGTATCGTCCGGCGAATAGTGGTTGGAGAAATAGGAATTGTTGATCGCGTCGCCGCCGATGGAGAACAGGTCGGAGGAATCCCAGCCGTCGCCGCCGAGGAACGTCGCCTTAATGCCGGCCGCGCGGGCTTCTTTCGCAATGACCGCCACCGTGTTGTAGTAGTCCGGCAGGAACATGACGTCCGGATTCTTCGGGGCAACCTTTGTCAGCTGAGCATTGAAGTCTTTGTCGCCCGTGTTGTATGTTTCGGAATCGACGACCGTGCCGCCCTTTTTGGTGAAGTACTCTTTGAAGGCGTCGGCCAGACCCTTCGAGTAGTCGTCGCCGTTGTTGTATACGATCGCCGCCGTTTTCGCCTTCAGGTCATCGGCAGCGAAAGTCGCGACCGCCTGGCCCTGGAACGGGTCGATGAAGCAGGTGCGGAAGATAAAGTCGCCGGCTTCGGTGATTTTTGAGTTCGTGCCGGTGCCGGTCACCATCGGGATCTGGTCCTGCTGGCAGATCGGCGCGAGGGAGTTGGCGCAGGTGCTGGTCAGAGGGCCGACAATGGCAACCACCTTATCGCTGTTGATCAGCTTCTGGCCGACGGTAACGGCCGTAGCCGCCTTGCCTTCATCGTCCGAAAAGATGAACTGGACCTTTTTGCCAAGGATGCCGCCTGCCGCATTCGTTTCTTCTTCAAGAAGCTGCAGGCCTTTCTGTGCGGACTGGCCGAACGTGGAGGTCTGGCCGGTCAGCGGTGTTACAACGCCAATTTTGATGGTGTCGCCGGATGCAGCAGCGCCCGTGCTCGTGGTTCCGCTCGCCGGGGATGCCGTCGCAGAGTTGCCGCCCTGGCACCCTGCGAGCGAGAGTGTCATGGCCGCACTCAGAACGGCCGCCAATATTTTTCTGTTCATAGTGAATCCTCCTTGGTAATAAATAAAAAGTGCGCAAAGCAATCCCCTTGATTGATTTGCACACCTTTGTTTCAGAATATGTAGTTTAAGAATGCCTGCATTAAAATTTTAAAGCTATTATAAACGATATTTTTTCAGTTGTCAATCTCTTTCATCACATTGTTTTGAATAATTTAATCGGAGGCCCTGTAAAATTAACGACAGGCAGTCTTTTTAGGATACATTCTATGCGGCTTTTGCCGTTCGGAACGAATATTTCCGATTTCGGGCTGCATTTTGCGGCCGGCTGTTTGTCTCAAAAACGCAAAAACCGGTCTTTCGACCGGTTTTTGCGTTTTTGGGGAGGAGTTGTATTGAAAAGGCGTGGCTCTCCAGCCACAGGACTTGTAATCACAGTGAAACCGTCTTCTCACAGGCTGTAACGGTTCGGCCACTTCGCTTTCGCTTGCCCTTATTATATTGCCGGCACAGATGACTGTCAACGCTTTTGCGGGGTGCGGCGCAAGATTCTACTATTTGTATAAAACGTCGCTTTATGGGTGAATATTTTAGTTATGTTTTTGTTCTGCTGCGCCATCGGAAAAGCGAGGTTTTTATCTTCCCTCGCAATGTGTTTCTTGTATTCCGGGCGCCGCAATGATAAACTTAAGAAAAAAGGAACTCGCGGGAGGAAATATGGAACTGCAGAAAAATCAGATCGTCCCTTTGAAAATTACGGGATATTCCGCCGACGGAAGTGGCGTAGGACATTATAACGGGATCGCCGTATTTGTCCCGATGGCCGCAGCAGGCGATCAGATAGAAACAAAGATCCTGAAAACGGCCAAGAACCTTGCCTACGGCAAAATTGATCGGATCGTCTCCCCCTCCGAGGACCGCATCCCTGTGGATTGTCCGCAGTTTTCCCGCTGCGGCGGATGCGCTTTCCGCCACATTTCCTACACCGCGGAGCTGCGCGCAAAGCAGCAGCGCGTTCAGGACGTTCTGGAGCGCATCGCCGGATTCCATTTCGCGGTGCTGAAGCCCATCATAGGCGCTCAAAGCCCGGACCGATACCGCAACAAGGCGCAGCTCCCCATCGGAGACGGCCCCGACGGAAAAATCCAAATGGGATTTTACGCCGCGCGGAGCCACCGCATCATCGACTGCGCGGAATGTCTGCTCCAGCCGGAAGAATTCGCGCTTGCGACGGCCGCATTCCAGGAGTGGGAGCGTTCCACGCGCGACAGTGTTTATCAGGAGGGCACCGGCAAAGGTTCCCTGCGGCACCTTTTTCTGCGCAAGGCGGAAGCAACGGGCGAGATCATGGCCTGCGTGGTAGTCAACGGCAACGGCGTCCACAACGAGCCGGAGCTCTCCGCCCTGCTGCAGCGGAAAGTCCCGGGCTTGAAAAGCGTCGTCGTCAACAGCAACCGGGAAAAGACAAACGTCATCCTCGGCAGAAAATGCCGAACCGTCTGGGGAAGCGACTTCATCACGGACCGGCTGTGCGGGCTCGACTTCCGCATCTCTCCGCTGTCTTTCTACCAGGTCAACCCGAAGCAGGCGGAACGCCTTTACGGCCTTGCGGAGCGGTATGCGGGCCTGACCGGACGCGAAACCATCCTCGACCTTTACTGCGGGACGGGCACCATCGGCCTTTCCATGGCGAAAAACGCAGGTCGCGTCATTGGCGTTGAAATTGTGGAGCAGGCGGTCGAGGACGCGAAGAAAAACGTGGCGGAAAACGGGATCGGCAACGCGGAGTTTTTCTGCGCGGACGCGGCCAAAGCGGCGGACATGCTGAAAAATCGAGACGTCCATCCGGACGTGGTCGTTCTGGACCCTCCGCGCAAAGGCTGCGACCCGGCGCTGATCGGAACCGTCGCCGAGATGGCTCCCCCGCGCGTGGTGTACGTCTCCTGCGCCCCCGCGACGCTGGCGCGGGACCTTAAGCTGTTCGCCCAGTACGGGTTCAAGACGCAGGAGGTCACGCCCGTCGACATGTTCCCCCGTACGGCGCACGTTGAGACGGTAGTATTGATGTCAAGGG
>JAEZRH010000004.1 GCA_023412845.1 Bacillota bacterium | reverse complement strand
ATGCCGAGGTTCAGGGTCAGCGGGCCGGAAGGCTCGTCGCTCTGTTTCAGGCCGAAAGACGCTCCGTCCGTCTCCGTCCCGATCGCGCCGTCGAGAAAGCCGAAGAAAGTCCCCAGTTCCGCCGGGGAAAAAGTCCGCGCAAGCAGGCGGATGAGGTGCGTCGCGGCGTTGAAGCCCGCCTGTGGCTGCATGGCGTGGCTCGCTTTCCCTTTTGACACGACTTTGGCGCCGTCGGGCAGGAGCGTCACCTGAAAATCGCCTTCCGCGGTTTCGGCGTTCCGCGCCAGTTCTGCGGACTTTTCCGCTGAGCAGGCAAGCTCCGCTTCGGCCGAATCCGGCACGGCGTTGACGACCGAGCCAGCCGTAAAGCCGCGCACGACGGAAGAAGCGGCTTTGCCGCCGGAAAAATTCACCCGCATGATCCCCTTTTCACGGTTGCAGATGCCGTATTCGCTGTCCGGAGTAAACGCCATGACCGGCATCGGCTCCTGCGAAAAATACATCTCGAGGTCGTTGCTGGCAATTTCCTCGCCCGCGCCGAAAATGGCGCGGATTTTTCGTTTTCCGGTGATTTTTTCATCTTTCAGCGCTTTCAGGCAGTATAACGCGACAACGGCCGCGCCCTTGTCGTCCGCCGTGCCGCGCCCGAAATAAAGATTTCCCTTCTGCGTCAGCGTAAACGGATCCGTCTCCCAGCCCGTCCCGGCCGGGACGACGTCCACGTGCGTCACAACGGCCGCGGTCTCTCCGCCCTCGCCGTATTCGGCGTGCCCGGCGTAGTTTCCGAAATTTCCCGTCTTAAGACCCAGATCCTCCGCCATGCCGAGGATCATGCCGAGCGCCCGGGCGGACTCCTTTCCGAACGGCATGCCCTCTTCGGCGGGGGCACAGACGGACGGCACGGCGACCAGCCTGCCGAGGTCCCTTATAATGTCTTCCTTATAATTGAGAATTTTCTTTCCAAATACCATCAGTAATTCTCCTTCCTGTTTCCCTATTATACCACAAGCGGAAGAGAAATCCAGCAAGGCCGGACGCCGCCGCTGTTAAAATCATTTTAATTTGCCGTTTTGCCACACGGTTCAGGCGTATCTTTCCATGAATAAATATTTTGCCCCCGCTCATACTGAATTTGTCTGCAAACGGGGGGTGAATCGTGGAAATGGAGAAAAAACTTGCCTTGTTCATGAGCGGCGCGTTAATTTACCCGTCGCTTGAGATTCTCTGCCGTGGAAAAACGGATTTTTCCATGGCGATGGCGGGCGGAGCCTGCGTGTGTCTGATCGACCGTGTCTGCAACAATAAGCTGAGGGCGAAGCCTCTGTCCGTCAAATGCCTGGCCGGCTCCGGCATCATAACATCCGTGGAATTCGGGACCGGGGTCCTGGTGAACCTTGTGCTGAAGCTCAATGTCTGGGATTATTCGCAGATTCCTCTGAATATTCTGGGGCAGATCTGCTTTCCGTTTTCCCTGCTGTGGTGCTTTATCACCATTCCGGCCATGCTGCTCGGCACGCTGTACGACAGGATCGTTCAGCGGCAGTGAGGGTGTGTTCTATAATTTTTCCGCGGCCGGCTTTCAGCGGGCCGCGGCTTTTTTGCCCGCTCCGAGAAAAGCTCCGATTGCCTGCGTGCATCCGCCGTGGTATAATAATGCATAAATGATCTGCGCCTTGCTGCAAAAGTCATGGAAAAGAGGCTACGCCATGCTTCCATACGCCGTTCTGTTCATTACCCTCGCGCTGTTCCTTTATACCGTCGGAGTCTGGTCGGAAAAACTGCAGGGCGGACTGCGCTTTTGGCATCTGTGCTTTTTCTGGGCGGGCCTTGTGTGCGACACAACCGGCACCACGCTGATGAGCCGCCTTGCCGGGAACGGTTTTCAAATGAATTTTCACGGCGTTACGGGGCTGATCGCCGTGGTGCTGATGCTGGTGCATGCCGCGTGGGCTTCCGTCGTGCTGGCGCGCAGGGACGACCGCCGCAGGGCGACTTTCCACCGCTTCAGCATCTTTGTCTGGCTGATCTGGCTGGTCCCGTATTTTTCAGGGATGATCTTCGCCATGATGAAGTGAGATTTTCCGCGGAAAACGGATATTTTTCATATTTGGACATAGCTTTTTCAAAGGAGATATTCTGCGACATGAAACTGATGGCTTACAATTACCGCGCGGACGAACTGGAGTTTTTCCATAAATATGCGGAAAAATACGGAGTGGAGCTTTCGGCCTGCATCGACCCGCCGGGACCGGACAATGCGGAACAGGCAAAGGGCTACGACTGCATCAGCATGATCACGACGCCGATGGACAGGAGCCTGATGGAGCGGTTTCTCGCGGCGGGCGTCCGGTTTATTTCGACCCGAAGCATCGGGTACGACCATATCGACATCAAAGCCGCAAAATTGCTCGGCATGCATGTCGGAAACGTGAGCTACGCCTCCGACGGCGTCGCGGACTACACCGTGATGCTGATGCTGATGGCGACGCGGTGTCTGAAAGCGATCTCTCTTCGCGCCGCTGCGCAGGACTTTTCGATCCAGGGGGTGCAGGGCAAAGAGCTGCACAACCTGACCGTCGGCGTCATCGGCACAGGGCGCATCGGCCGCGCGGTCATCCGCCGCCTTTCCGCGTTCGGCAGCCGGCTGCTCGCCTACGACCTGTTTCAGAACGGCGAAACCAAAAAATTCGCGGAATACGTGCCGCTGGAGCGCCTGTTCGCGGAAAGCGACGTCATCACGATGCACATGCCCGCGACAAAGGACAACTACCACCTGATCGACCGCGATTCCATTAAGAAAATGAAGGACGGCGTCTTCCTGATCAACACGGCGCGCGGTTCCCTGATCGACTCGGAAGCCCTGATCGAAGCCGTGGAAAGCGGTAAAGTCGGCGGCGCCGCGCTTGACGTGGTGGAAAACGAAACCGGTCTGTACTATAATAACCTGAAATGCGAGATTCTCAGCAACCGGGAACTCGCCGTACTGAAATCGTTTCCGAACGTGATCGTGACGCCGCACACGGCTTTTTATACCGACCAGGCCGTCAGCGACATGGTCGAGCATTCCGTTGAAAGCTGCCTGCTGTTCTCACAGGGCAAAGAAAACCCCTGGCAGGTCGTCTGATCGCACCGCGGAATTTTGATTGGAGGAAGCAATCATGACACAGAGCCAATCTGCGCTGGACATCTTTCTGCAGAATCCGTTTACGAAAAATCTTCTGGTCCCCCTCTGTGTCTTCGTCGTTTTTTACGCGCTGAGCCGTTTGCTTACCGGAGCTTTTTTCGCTTTGGTACATAAAATTGGCAGCAAGCTGCCGAACGGCGGCGCGGGGGAAACACTCGACAATGCTTTCCGCAAGCCGCTGCGGGTGCTGCTGGTCGGGATCGGCCTGTTCGCGGCGCTGGGCGCAAGCCCGGCCGTGACCGGGACGGACGGCCTTTGGATTCTGACGGAAAAATGCTTCCGCAGTTTCCTGATCATCCTGCTGGCGTGGGGCCTTTCCCGCATGGCGGGCGGCTTTCAGACGCCAGATTCACAGCTTGCCCGCAAGCTGAACCTTCCGGAAGACCGTACGGTTTTGAAAACCCTCGCCTCCGTGACGCGCTTCGTCATTTATGTACTTGCGGCGCTGATCATCGCCCAGGAGTGGGATTTCAGCATCAGCGGGCTGATCACGGGCCTCGGCATCGGCGGCCTGGCTTTTGCGCTCGCTGCCAAAGATATGCTGACAAATCTGTTCGGCGGTCTTGTCATCCTGCTTGACAAACCGTTTTCCATCGGCGACCGGATCAAGACCGGAGACGTGGAGGGCACCGTGGAGGACATCAACTTCCGCAGCCTGAAAATCCGCACCGAGTCGCAGGCGCTCGTGACTGTGCCCAACGGCATAGTGGCGGCCGCACCCATTACGAATTACAGCCGTATGGAAAAACAGAAGCTCATGTTCAAAATCGCGCTGAATGCGGGGGCCGCGGAAAAAGACGTAAAAGACTGCGCCGAAAAGATCAGGGAAACGCTCCAGAAGGACGAAGGCATCGAGGACGGCACGTTCGCCGTCTCGGTCAACATGCTGGGAGACGGCGGACCCGTGCTGACCGTTTCGTGCTACGCGAAAGCGACGGACAGCCAGGGCTATCTGGAAACGAAAGAACACCTTTCCGGCACCGTTCTGCAGATTCTGGCCGGCGAAGGACTGAAGTAAAGGGCAGCAAGTTATAGCGGGCGCGGGGCCGTTTGGCTCCGCGCTTTTTTATCCGCCGCCACAGTCATTTTATCGCAAACAGAAAGCGGAAGATTCTGATCCTCCTGAATATTTCGTAGAGCAAGAACGTTGCCCCGGCGCTGATGGGTACGATCAAAAGCCTGTTTTCCTGCGCCCTGCGCCGCGATCGGGGGGCCCCCCAAAAATAAATTTTTTTGGGGGGCCCCCCGGTTTTGGTGTATT
>JAEZRH010000106.1 GCA_023412845.1 Bacillota bacterium | reverse complement strand
AAGACGATACCCCCGCCGCGCCGCCGGAGAAGCATTCCCCCGAAAAAGAGCCGGAGCAGCACGATCCTCCTCCCGAACAGCAGGCGGGCGCGATCCTGGAGGAGGCGTCCGCAAAAGCGAAGCAGATCATCGAGGCCGCGCAGAGCTACAGCGCCCGCCTGATGCAGGAAACCAGCGAACAGATGTCGCGCGAGGCCGCAAGCGTGCGCAAACGCGCCTATTCCGAAGGTTACGCGCAGGGCATGGAAAGCGGCAAAAGCGACGGGCTCGAGGCGGGCCGCCGCGCGGGCGAGGATGAGGGATACAAGGCTGCCGCCGCCGAGAACCGGAAGAACGTCCAGGAGCTCGGAAGGATGATCGAGGCCGTTGAAAAGTCCAAGACGCGGATCTTAAAGGATTTTGAGGACGATCTGCAGAACCTGGCGGTCGCCATCGCGAAGGCCATCCTTAAAAGAGAACTCGAAACGGACGAAAAAACGATGCGCTCCATCATCCTGAACGCGATGGACGCTTACCGCAATCAGGGCTGGGTGCGCATCTATGTTTCCAGCGAAACGGCGGCCGTCCTGATGAAAGCGGACAATAACATCGTAAAGGCACTGCAGGAGGTTTCCGAAAACGTCAAGGTCGTACCGACGGACGGCATGAACGAGGGCGCCTGCGTGATCGAGATGCCGGATCAGGTCATCGACGCGGGCGTCGACAGCCAGCTTCGGAAAATCAAGCTTTCCATAGAAGACGCAATGCGGGCGCAGGCCCAGTAACACCGGCTCGGGGTGAAAAAGCATGTTCGATTTGCAGGCCGCCTGCGAGATCGTTTCCAGAGTCGACCCTCTGAATTATAAGGGAAAAGTGAAGAACATCGCCGGCATGATGATCGAAGCGACAGGCATCGAAGCGAAGGTCGGCGATATTTGCGCAATCGGCAGGCAGGAGGGCGACGACGGCGTTACCGCCGAGGTCGTCGGCTTCCGGGACGGCAACACCCTGCTCATGGCCTACGGCGATGTCAGGGGCGTCGGCCTCGGCAGCATCGTGGAGAACACCGGACACAAGCTGCGGGTCCCGGTCGGCGACTTTCTTGTGGGGCACACGGTCGACGCCAGGGGGAAACCGCTCGACGGCACGGGGTCGTTCAAGCCGGAGCAGTACTACGACATCGACGCTTCCTACACCAATCCGCTGGAACGCCCGCGCATCAGCCAGCCGCTCAGCTACGGCATCAAGGCCATCGACGGGCTGCTGACCATCGGCAAGGGGCAGAGAATGGGCATTTTCTCCGGAAGCGGCGTCGGCAAAAGCACGCTGATGGGCATGATCGCGAAAAACGTCAAATCCGACGTCAACGTCATCGCACTGGTAGGCGAGCGTGGACGCGAGGTCAAGGAATTCATTGAAAAAGACCTCGGGGAAGAAGGGCTTGCCCGTTCCGTTCTTGTTGTGGCGACTTCCGACCAGCCCGCGATGTTCCGCGCGAAATGCCCCGCCGTTGCGACCGCGATCGCGGAATATTTCCGCGACAAAGGGTGCGACGTTCTGCTGATGATGGATTCCCTGACCCGTTTTGCGATGGCCCAGCGCGAGATCGGCCTTTCGGTCGGCGAGCCGCCCATCGCCCGCGGGTATACGCCCTCCATCTATGCTGAGCTGCCGAGGCTGCTGGAGCGCTGCGGCAATTTCAAAACCGGTTCCATCACCGGAATCTACACCGTGCTGGTCGAGGGGGACGACACCAACGAGCCGATCTCCGACACCGTCCGCGGTATTCTGGATGGGCACATCGTGCTTTCGCGGTCGCTTGCGAACCAGAACCATTACCCCGCAATCGACGTGAACGCAAGCATTTCAAGACTTATGACGGACATCACTTCGCCCGAGCGCCTGGCGCTCGCCGCAAAGATACGCAACCTGCTTGCGGTCTATTACCAGAACTACGACCTGATTTCCATAGGCGCCTACAAGCCGGGCATGAACCGCAGGCTTGACGAGGCGGTCAGTAAAATAGATAAGATCAACGCATTCCTCGAGCAGAAAGTGGACGAAAAGTTTACCGACGAAGAAACCGACAGCCTGATGAGGGAGATTTAAACGGATGAAGCAGTTTGCCTTTACCCTGGAAAAAGTCCTCCGCTTCAAGCGGGAAACGCTGGACCTGCTGAAAAATGAGCTGGAGCAGCTCCGTTTCCGGCAGCGTGAGATCGAGCAGTCCATTGAGAGCATAAACAATGAATTCCACAGTTACAACTGCACGCTGACGGAGAAGATGCGGAATGGCATGGACCCCCGAAGCATAGCGGTGTACAAAAGATATTTCGGCGAGCTGAACCGGCAGGGCAAACAGCTGCAGGAACAGCGGGGAAAAGCCCTTCTGGCCGTCGAGGACAAACAGCGGGAGATCGTGCAGATGAACAGCGATATCTCCGGCCTCGAGCGCATCCGGGACAAGCAGCTTCAGGAGTACCTTGCGAAAGACCGGAAGGAGCAGGAACAGTTCATTGAGGAGTTTGTCGGCCGGGCGGATGCCGCCTGCCTGACGGGTGTTCGGGCGGTCTGAGACCGCAGTCTGGATTTTGCTATCTAATATTTCCTTTTTAGATAGAATTTGATAAGAAGGAGGTGAAAAGATGGCTTTACAGGAAATTTCCCTGTCCACGCAGATGGTGCAGGCTCCGGCTTCTTCTTCCGGCGCCGCAAAGTCCGGCGCGTCGGCTGACGCTGCTTTTCTTTCGCTGATGCAGACAGCTTCACAGCGGGCGGTGCCGCAGGGCAAGGCCCCGGCGCAGGGCGCATCGGACGGAAAGACGGAAGGGCAGCTCCCCGGCGACGGGGATACGGCCGACGGCAGAACCGCAGCGCCCCCATACGATGCCTCGGCGCTGGCGGCGCTGTTCGCGGTCCAGACGGGCAAACAGAATCCCAATGCCGTCCAGACGGCGGCCGACACAGTACAACCCGGCCCGGCAGCGTCGCAGGCGGCTCAGACGTCACTGGTACAGCCCGCACAGTCCTCGGCAGTGCAAGAGAGCATGTCGCTTTTACAGCCGGCTTCTGAGCAGCAGAGTTCCGCGGGGCCGACGGTTCCTCAGGACACCGGGCAGAAGACACAGACCTTTACAGCCGCAGCTCAACAGCTTCCGTCGGTTGCCCAGCAGACTTCCGGTTCCGGTACGCCGGCGCAGACAGCCGCTTCCGTGCAGACCGGTCAACAGCCGGTTTCCGCAGACAAGGCGGTCCTTCCCGAAGTTTTCCCGCAGCAGACGGCATACGAAGCACCGCAGGCAGCCGCACAAACGGCGCCGCAGCGATCCGAAGCCACGGCCCCGGCACAAGCACAGTCTCTTCCGCCGGTCCCGCAGCCCGATACATCCGGCAGGATCGTCGTGCTTTCGTCCGCCGACACCACGGCCCAGAGCCCGGTGCAGGCGTCCGATGGCATTTCAGGCAGCAAAGATACGGCAGCCGTACCGGCAGGAGAAGAAACGTCAAAGCTCCGGACTGCGGAACAGGGTTTTGCCGGGAACACCGGCGGCTCCGGCCGTGAGGAACGCATTTCCGCGGAAGATTCCGCAGGCGCGTCCGCGCCGTCGGCCGCAGCCCTTTATGCAGGCGGCAAGGTCGTGATCAAGGTATCCGACAAAACGGCGCAGACACAGGTCTCCCCTTCGAGGCAGGTGGCGAACGCCGTGGCCGAAGGCTTTAAAAGCGGAACCAAACAGCTTCAGGTCGACCTCTACCCCGATTCGCTCGGCAAAGTCAGCGTGAAGCTGACCTCCAGGGACGGCCTTCTGACCGTTCAGCTTGCGGCGGACAACGCAAAGACCCAGGACCTGCTTGCCTCCAGCTCGGGGGATATCCGCTCCATGCTTCAGACTGCGACGGGGCAGTCCGTGCAGGTGGTACAACCGGATACGTCGGCGGCGCAGCAGTGGTACGCGCAGGACGGGGGTTCCGGCGGGCAGGACCGGCAGCAGCAGGAAAACGGCAGGCGTAAAAAAGATGAAGAACCGCTCCCGCTGAGCAATGTCGGCGCAATCAGTACGGAAGATTTTCTCACCATTATGCGAAAAACGGTCGGTGCCTAGCACCGCGGAAAGGAGGCAAAAATGGATTCCCTGAATGTTACGGGTTACGGCAGCCTGAGTCAGGCATACGCCACGTCTTCTTCCTCTTCCACACAGTCGTCGTCTTCCAGCAATTCCAAGAACACGGCGCTCGACATGTCGGATTTTTTAAAGCTGATGGCGGCCCAGTTCCAGAACCAGAACCTCGACAGCAACATAGACAATACCCAGTATATCTCGGAGCTTGCCCAGTTCTCCTCCATTGAGGCCATGACGTCGATGACGCAGAATTTCAACAAGGAGTACGCGGCGTCGCTGATCGGCAAAACCGTTACGGTCAGCACCGGCAGCACCACCAACCCCACGGTAACCGGGATTGTGGTAGCTTCATCCTGCGATTCCAGCGGCACCAGCAAAATCACGATCGGCGACAATTCGTACGATATTTCCGGGGTGACCAACGTCTATAACGATACTTCTCAGACTCTGGCCGGACTTCAGATGTCGATTCTGCAGTACGCGACCTCTTTGGTCGGCAAGACCGTTACGGTGAACACGGGTGACACAAGCACTCCGACGGTGACGGGCACTGTTGAAAAGGCCGTGTTCGGCGACAACGACGACTGCAAGATCGTCATCAACGGCACTTCTTACGACCTTACCAGCATTGCAAGCATAGGGTGATTTTATGGACGATATCCAGTTCAAAAAGAATTATTCCGCGTTTATTGACCCGGCATATGCGGCGCAGCTCGCGAATACGGACCGTACGGCGCGGAAAACCGGCGACGGCGCGGAAAAAGGCGCTTTCGCGCGGATACTTCAGCAAAGCATTGAAGAGAGCAACGCGCAGATCACCTTTTCCAAACATGCGATCCAGAGAATGGACGCGAGGCAGATCGAAGTTTCTCCCCAACTGATGACCAAAATGGACGACGCCGTGGGCAAGGCCGAAAGCAAGGGCGTCAAAGAGGCGCTGATTCTGAACGGCGGCACCGCTTTCATCGTCAACATCCCGAGCAGAACGGTCGTCACCACCATGAACGGCGGAGAAATGAAAGACAACATATTCACAAATATAGACGGAGCCGTGATTCTTTGACCGGACCTCGCAGAGGGGGTCATTCCGGGTTTCGACTGACAGAGAAGCCCGGCCGGTTCCGGAAACGGAAAGGAAGTAATT
>JAEZRH010000084.1 GCA_023412845.1 Bacillota bacterium | reverse complement strand
ATTTTGGAAAAGCGCTCCGGCACGAATTTGGTGCGGCCGTCCTTCACCGCTTCGATCGCCGGCTTCGCAAGCGGTTCCATCTTAACGAACCACTGTTTGGAAACGCGGGGCTCCACGATCGTTCCGCAGCGGTAGCAGGAACCTACATTGTGCTTGATCGGCTCGACTTTGACCAGAAAGCCCTGCTCCTTTAGGTCTTCCACGATGCGCTTGCGCGCTTCCAGACCCGGCAGGCCGGCGTATTTGCCGCCGTTTTCATTGATGCTTCCGTCGTCGTTCATGATGTTGATAACGGCGAGATCATGCCGCAGGCCGACCTCGTAGTCGTTCGGATCGTGTGCGGGCGTGATCTTGACAACGCCGGTTCCGAAATCGCGCTCGACGTATTCGTCGGCGATCACGGGGATTTCACGCCCGACAAGCGGCAGGATCAGCGTCTTGCCGACAAACCGGCTGTACCGTTCGTCTTCCGGGTGGACTGCGACGGCGGTGTCGCCCAGCATGGTCTCCGGACGGGTCGTGGCCAGCTCAAGGAACCCGCTGCCGTCCTTGAACGGGTAGCGCAGATGCCAAAAGAAGCCGTCGCGCTCGGAGAATTCGACTTCCGCGTCGGAGATGGAGGTCTTGCAGTGCGGGCACCAGTTGATGATGCGCTCGCCGCGGTAAATGAGGCCTTTTTCATACAGGCGGACGAACACTTCTCGGACCGCGCGGGAGCATCCTTCGTCCATCGTGAAGCGCTCGCGTTCCCAGTCGCAGGAAGAACCGAGCTTTTTCAGCTGCGAGACGATGCGGCCGCCGTATTCCTCTTTCCATTGCCAGGTGCGTTCGAGGAACGCCTCGCGCCCGATGCTCTCTTTGGTTTTGCCTTCCTTGCGCAGCGCTTCGACCACCTTCGCCTCCGTGGCGATGGCGGCATGGTCGGTGCCCGGAATCCAAAGCGCATCGTAGCCCTGCATCCTGCGCCAGCGGATGAGGATGTCCTGCAGCGTCGAGTCGAAAGCATGTCCCATATGGAGCTGGCCGGTAATGTTCGGCGGCGGGATCACGATGGTGTAAGGTTTTTTCTGCGGGTCGCGCTCCGCGTGAAAATAGTTCCCGTCAAGCCAGAAGCGGTAAATCCGGTCCTCCACTTCCTGCGGATCGTAGGTTTTGGCAAGTTCCCTGCTCATGTTATGCAAACTTCCTCCAATATATGGGATTACGGCCTTCGCCGCATGAAATGTCTGTGAAAATTCAGTATGCCATTTTCAGGTGAGTTTGTCAAATTTCTCAGCCGGCCGGGACCGGCACGGCGTTGCCGCCGAGGACGGACGCATCCACCGCAATCGCCGCGCACAGGGCGAGCGGTACGTCCGCATCCTGAAAAATTTCCACGGCATAGCAGTTGCCTCGCGCGTTCCAGCAGTGGCCGTGCGTCATGACGACGCGGGACCGGCCGTGCTCGTCACGGTCTTCCACAAGATCGAAGGACCTTGTGAGGATGCTGCCGCGAAACCGCCACGGAACGCCTTTGATCTGCACCGGCCGGTGTACGGCGCGGGGCTTTATGGTAAGCCGCATACGCCTTCCGCCGGCGGCAACGGAATACTGAAACGAAGTCGGGAGAAAGACTCCGGTCATGCGCGCCAGTGAGACGCCATCGCCGCTGCAGAGCTTGTAGCGGCACCCAAGGGAAGTGTACTCCCCCTGCAGTTCATAGACGGGGCGGCCGCAGGAGTCCAAAACGGTGAACAGGCTCCCCGGCCCGTCGCCCTGCTGCAAATAAAGCCTCAATCCCCATCCGTCCTCTCCGTAATCCCGAATTCTTTCAATATCATATCATTTTTGGCGCAGAGCGGCAACACAAAAGCCGAAAAAATACACCCTGCTTAACTTTCTCCGGCGAAACCGCACGCCTTGCACACCTGTGGTATAATTGGGATTATCCAAGATCTTCTCCGGAAAAGAGGCGGCTCATGAAAAGAATTCTGAAGCTCCGGCGGCTGTGGCTCCTGCTGCTATACCCGGCCGCATTCGGCGCCACGCTGTTCGCGTCTTCCCATCAGGACGCGGCGGAATGGTACGCCCGCCACTGGTACGCCGCTCTTTCCCGCGGGGGAAATGCTCTGACCGGCCTCGCGCCGTTTTCCGTCGGGGAGATGCTCGTCCGCCTGCTGGCGGCGGCGCTCGTTGCGCTGCTGGTGCGGCTGACCGTCAGACTTGTCCGGAGAAAAGACCGCCGCGCGGAAGCCGCGCTGAGTTTCTTTGTGAATCTGCTCTGCTTCGCGGGCGTGCTGTATTTCATTTTCACCGTCAACTGCGGCATCAATTACTACCGCAGCACATTCGCGCAGACCTGCGGCCTGCCCATGCAGCCCTCTTCCACAGCGGAGCTGACGCGCCTGTGCAAAAGCCTCGCCTCCGACGCGGACGCGCAGCGCGGCAGGGTGAAGACCGACAGCCGGGGCGTGATGAAGCTGAGCACGCCGGATTTCGCCCAGACCGCGCGGCAGGCAAAGCAGTCGTTCGACCGGCTCGGCGCGGACTATCCGCTTCTTCCGCCCGGCTACGGCGCGCCGAAACCGGTCCTCGGTTCGCGCCTGATGTCGCGCTGCAACATCACGGGAATGTTCTTCCCTTTCACGTTTGAAGCGAACGTCAACACCGACGTGCCGGCCTATACCATCCCTGTGACGATGTGCCACGAGCTTTCTCATCTGCGCGGCTTCATGCGGGAAGACGAAGCCAACTTCATCGGATATCTCGCCTGTGAGAAAAGCACAAGCGCCGATTTTCAGTATTCCGGCACCATGCTTGCTTTTACCTATGCCTCGAACGCCCTGCTCTCCGCCGACGAAAAAGCGGATGCCGGGGTTTGGAACGGCCTGAGCGCAGGCGTAAAGAAAGACCTTGCGTATAATTCCGCCTACTGGAAGCAGTTCGAAGGGCCGGTTGCAAAGATTTCCGACTCGGTGAACAACAGCTATCTCAAAGCGAACAGACAGAACGACGGTATACAGAGCTACGGCAGAATGGTGGACCTGCTGCTCGCCCTGCAGCGGAAAGAGGCCGCCGCTGCAAAGAAATAAGCGCGGAAACAACTCAACGTTTCCGCGCCGGAACTGCGACGTTCTATCTTTCCCTGATCATTTGGCCGATTTCTGGTCCTTCGCCTCGGCAAAATCCGCCGGAAGGTCGACCTGTTCGATCGTCCCGTCGGAAACCTGGACCTTGCCCTGCAGTTTGGCGCCGCTGTCGACCGTAATGGTGGTGGAAGCGATGTCGCCGATGATAATGGCGTTGCCCTGGCAGTTGACGTTGCCCATGACGTGGACGCTGCCCTTCAGCTTTCCGTCGAAGGTCAGATTGCCGCATTTGATGTCGCCCACGATGACGGAATCGCTGTCTACCGTGATGTCTTCCGCAGCGTTGAGGCTGCCCCGCACCGTGCAGGAGGAAAGCGATACGCTGGAGCCCTGTACGTCCCCGTTCTGTTTGCCGTTGATTTTCACGTTGCCGCTCGTGCTGATGCTGCCCGTGACCGTGCCGAGCATTTCGATGTCGCTGTCGGACTTGATGTCGCCGACAATCACGGTTCCCTGCGAAATCACCGTGGCGTTTTTCACGTTTTCACCGAAATCCGGGGCTCTGAAATTCCCCCGGTCGGAAAATTCCGGCTGAGCAGGACGCGCGCTGTTCTGGCCGTACGATTCGGTCCGCTGAGTATAATTCTGTTGCACTGCACCTGTGTCATTTGTTCTTTCCGGTTTCATCTGGGTTCCTTCCTCCGCTTCTTCAGGCCCGTTCCAGATTCTCCTGACCATGTGGGCGAATCTGCCGTCCTGGCTATTTCCTGCAGCATCCATCTGTCCGCGCCTCCAAAGTTCCTTGTCCCTCAAAAAAGGATAGGGAAATCAAGACAAAATAACTTTTGTAATTATACAATATTTTATTTCCATTTTCTACCCTTTTTCTACTTTTTTGGCTAAAAAAGGTGCGTTTTCCCCACAGCTGCGACGCTGCGGGCGGCGGAACAGCCGTCCGGCGCCAAAAAGGCCGCCCCACGGGGCGGCCTTTTGTTATTCTCCGATCATCAGGCTGCAGACTTCGTTGGAATATTCGACGGGGTCTTCGATCGCAACGCCCTCGATGAGCAGGGCCTGCGTGTAAAGCAGCGAAGCGTAAACCTTCAGCTTCTCCTTGTCGCCCTGGTACAGGTCGCACAGCTTCTGGAAGATCGGGTGCGAGGCGTTGATTTCCAGCACGCGCTGCGCCTTCACCTTTTCATTCTGCGCGTTCGGCATCGAGTTCAGCACCTTTTCCATCTCCATGGAGATGGAACCGTTTGTCGAGAGGCACACCGGGTGGGTCTTAAGTTTCTGCGACAGGATGACGTTGCTCACCTTTCCGTTCAGGGAATCCTTCAGGAAAGCGAGCATATCCTTGTTTTCCTCGACCTTTTTTGCGGCTTCTTTCTTTTCCTCTTCGGTCTCAAGTCCAAGGTCGTTGGCGGAAACGGAGCGAAACTCCTTTTCGCCGTACTTCATCAGCATCTGGATGGCAAATTCGTCCACCGGGTCGATCAGATACAGGATCTCGTAGCCGCGCTCCTTCACGGCGTCCGCCTGCGGCAGCAGGTCGGCGCGCTCCACGGAGTCGGCGCAGGCGTAATAGATGTACTTCTGGTCTTCCTTCATGCGGTCGGCATATTCTTGCAGCGTGACGGGCTTCTTTTCGCTGGAGGAATAGAACAGCAGCAGGTCCTGCAGGACGTCTTTGTGCGTGCCGTAATCCTGATAAATCCCGTATTTGAGCTGAAGGCCGAAATTCTTGAAGAACTTTTCGTAATCCTCGCGGCTGTTCTTCAGCATGGTCTCCAGTTCCGAACGGATCTTTTTCTCGATACGCTCCGCAATCAGCTTGAGCTGGCGGTCGTGCTGAAGCATCTCGCGCGAAATGTTGAGCGAGAGGTCCTGTGAATCCACAAGGCCGCGCACGAAACTGAAATAATCCGGCAGCAGGTCGGCGCATTTATCCATGATCAGGACGCCGTTGGAGTAGAGCTGCAGGCCCTTTTCGTAGTCGCGCGTGTAATAGTTGAACGGCGCATGGGCCGGGATGTACAGCAGGGCGTGGAAAGTCGATGCGCCCTCCGTGTACATGTGGACGGTTTTCGCCGGATTCTCGTAATCGGAAAACTTGTTTTTATAAAACTCGTTATACTGCTCTTCCGTGATCTCGTTTTTATTCTTGCGCCAGAGCGGGACCATGCTGTTCAGGGTCTCGTTTTCCGTGTAGGTTTCATACTCGTCCTTGCTGCCTTCTTTGAGGCGGCTTTTTTCCACATCCATTTTGATGGGATAACGGATGTAGTCGGAATATTTTTTGACAAGGCCCTTGAGGCGGTAGGCGTCGAGAAATTCGCTGTACTTTTCGTCGTCCGTGTCGGGCTTCAGCTCCAGCACGATTTCCGTGCCGCGGTCCTGCCTGTCGCACGGCTCTACCGTGTACCCCTCCGAGCCGGAGGACGCCCACTGCCAGGCTTCCTCGCCGCCGAACGCCCTACTGCGGACGGTCACATGCTTCGCCACCATGAACGCGGAATAAAAGCCGACGCCGAACTGTCCGATGATCTCGATATCCTCTTTCGGCTGCATGTCCTGTTTGAAATTCAACGAACCGCTCTTTGCAATGGTGCCGAGGTTCGTCTCCAGCTCCTCTTTCGTCATGCCGCAGCCGTTGTCCGTTATGGTAAGGGTGTTTTTCTCCTTGTCGGGGACGATGCGGATGACGAAATCGTCGCGGTTCAGGCCGGTGCTGCCTTCGGACAGCGCTTTGTAATAGAGCTTGTCAATCGCGTCGCTGGCGTTTGATATCAGTTCACGAAGGAAAATTTCCTTGTGCGTATAAATGGAGTTGATCATCAGATCCAGAATCCGTTTGGACTCCGTTTTAAACTGCTTCACTGCCATAGCCGTTCTCCTCTTGTCAAAAAAGAATTAGCACTCTATGCCTATAAGTGCTAATTCTTATACTAAACCATTCCAGGCGAAATTTCAAGGGGACAAATTGTTAATTTTTTATTGCACGGCGTGGTCTGCGGGAGCTATTTCTTAGACTGTCCGGAGGCGCAAAGCGCCGTACGCGCCTGCGACTCTCAGCAGCGTAGCTTCCTACGCCTTGCCCGGGATGCACCGATTGGATGGCTGCAAAAAAATGTACGCGGGCTCAGCCTGCCGGTACATAGTCGTGGTCAACGGTAATCACCGCATAGTAATTGGGGTCAATCTGCCGGATGCTCTCCGTAACGGTCTGCATCAGCTGCCCGTCGCTCATGGAAAAGCCGAACGGGACGCACACGTCGAATACGAGATTCGCGTGGGTCGGCCCCCACACGACCCGGAAATCGTGGATCGTGATATCGGGCGAGATCCCGCGGATAAGCTCAATGACCCGGCCTTTCAGCTCGTTGGTCTTCGGATTGTCCGTGACGATAGGGTCCATGTGGATGACGAGATGGATCCCTTTTTCCGCAAGAAAGTCGTGCTCGATGTTGTCGATCGTGTCGTGGCTGAGCAGAACGTCCCGTTCCGCAGGCACTTCGCAGTGCACCGAGGCAAAACAGCGACCCGGTCCGTAATTGTGTATGGCAAGGTCATGGATGCCGAGGATGCCGTCGTAACCCTTGATCGTCTTGTAGATATCGTCCACGAGGCTTTTCGGAGGAGCTTCGCCAAGGAGGGTCCCCGTCGCCTTGCGAATCAGCTGATAACCGGTCACCATGATGAGGGCGGCCACCGCGACGCCGAGATACCCGTCAAGGTTGTACCCGGTGAAACGGGTGATGAGGGAACCGACAAGCACGACGCCGGTGGAAAAAACGTCGCTGCGGCTGTCGGCGGCCGTCGCCAGGAGGGAATCGGCATGGATCAGATTCCCCACCGTCTTGTAAAAGGAGCCCTGCCAGAGCTTGATCAGGACCGAAACGGCAAGCATCGCCACCGCAAGGACGCTGAACTCGGTCTGATCCGGATGGAAAATCTTTCCCACGGAATCCCGCGCAAACTGGAAACCGACGATAAAGACTAAAATGGACACGAACAGCCCGCTCACATATTCAAACCGGGCGTGGCCGAACGGGTGCTCCCGGTCTGCCGGCTTTCCGGCCAGCCGGAAGCCGACGATAGTTATCACGGAAGAGACGCAGTCACTCAGGTTGTTGACGGCGTCCGCGGTGATGGCGATGCTGTGCGAAATCGTTCCGGTAAAAATTTTGACGCAGAACAGCAGGAAATTGGTGCAGATGCCTACGGTCCCGGCCAGCCCGCCGTATCTTTCCCGCGCCTCCGCGTCGGCGCCGCGCGGGTTTCCACCCGCGAAAAGTCGCAGCAGGAGCCGGGTCATTTTGCGGCCTCGAAAAGATTGCCGCCGCGGCAGTCGATCGCCACGATCAGCGGGAAACCCTTTACCTGCAGCTTCTTCACGGATTCGCACCCCAGGTCGTCGAACGCGATAATCTCCATGGAGGTAACACATTTGGCCGCAAGAGCGCCCGCGCCGCCGATCGCGCAGAGATAGACCGCCCTGTTCCGGCGGATGGCTTCGACGACCTGTTCGGATCGCCCGCCCTTCCCCACCATGCATTTGAGGCCAAGGTCCAGAAGACGCGGCGCATACGGGTCCATGCGCGCCGATGTGGTCGGTCCGCAGGAGCCGATCGGCCGGCCGGGCGGCGTCGGCGTCGGGCCCGCATAATAGACAGTCGCGCCGGAAAGCTCGAACGGTGGCTTCCCGCCTTTGTCGAGCAGGCCGAAAATCCTTTTATGCGCGGCATCGCGGGCGGTATATACCGTCCCGCTCAGCAGGACCCTGTCGCCGGCACGGAGCGTTCCGGCCGCCTGTGCCATATCTTCCGTATTGACAGCAATTTTATCCACAGGTAAATCCCCTTCCAATTCTGGCGGCAAAGCCGCGGGAAAACGTTATAAAAGCAGGGAACCGCCGAAGCGGCTCCCTGAAAGGCAGGCCGAGCCTGCAGACACATCTGACAGCGGGGACACCCCGCACAGCGCGTTACAGCAGCTTTTTCCTCTTGAGTAGGAAGAAGCCGCCCGCCATCAGCACCGCGGAAAGCACGACCGGGAACCAGAAATTCGCGAGCGGGAGATTCCCGACGTTCATCCCGTAGAGGCCGGAGACGACAACGGGGACGGCGATCAGCAGCGTGACGGAAACAAGCGTCTTCATGAGGGTGTTGTGATTATTGGAAATGACGGAGGCGAACGCGTCCATGGTTCCGGAGAGGATATTCAGGTAAATTCCCGACATTTCGATGGCCTGCTTGACCTCGATCAGAACGTCTTCCAGCAGGTCTTGATCGTCTTCATACAGCTTGATCACGCGCCCGCGCATGATCTTTTCCAGCGTGATCTCATTGCCCTTGAGCGACGAAGAAAAATAAACGAGCGACTTTTCAATATCCAGCAGCTGCAGCAGTTCCGCGTTTCTCATGGACTGGCGCAGCTCCGTTTCCACGTGGTTGCTGATCTTGTCGATCTGCTTCAGGTACTGCAGGTAGCGCGTCGCCACGCGCAGCATGATGAGAAGCAAAAACCTAGTCTTCAGGTTTGTCTGGACCCCGCGCACGAGCCCCTGCGCGAATTCTTCCACGACGGAGTTCTCTTTTATAGAAACGGTGATAACGTTCTTTTCGGTCAGTATGATGCCGAGCGGCATGGTGGAATACAGGATATCCTTTCCCTTTTTCTCGACAAGCGGGACGTCGATCACAATGAGAGTGTTGTCGTTCTCATGATCGATGTGGGAAGATTCCTCCTCGTCCATGGCGGCACGGAAAAAATCCGGTTCAATGCCGAAACCGGAAATCAGGGAGTTGACCTCCCCGTCGTCGGGCGAAACACAGTCGATCCAGCAGCCCGGCTCGCACACAGACAGACGCGTCATCCGGTCATCAACCGATTTGTAATAGGATAGCATTGTGTCCATCTCCTCTATTGAATTTTCTGTTGGGACTTCGCGATGGGTCAGGTTTCACAATGCCACCCCCTTTGGTTTCAGTATTTTATTCCATGAGTTATTATAGCACAGAAAGAAGAGATTGCAAGAGAAAGAGCGATAATTTGCGCCATGATTTTGCAGAACAGGCCCTGAAAGTCCAAAAAGCGGGAATTCAGACCGTTTCCGGCATTTTTGCTATTGGATCGGCCGTATAAAAAAAGCGGAAGCAAATCGCCCCGCTTTGAAAGCCCTCAGGTTTTCCGGCTGAAAATCTGCATGATGTCGGTAAAATCATCGTCTTCCGCTGCGGCGGCGGAATCCGGTGCCGGCTTTTTGGCCTCCGTCTTCGCAGCCGGTTTTTCCTCCGCGGGAGCGCGGAACGGCGCTTCCGAACCGTTGGTGGCAAAGCCGGTCGCAATCACGGTGACGCTCATTTCATCATCCATGTTCTCGTCGAAAGCGGCGCCCCAGATGATGTTCGCATCCTCGTGGGCCTGCTCCGCGATCATGGAGGAGGCGGTCTCGATCTCGTCGAGACCGATATCCGGCGAAGAAGTGATGTTGATGATGACGCCTTTTGCACCGTTAATGGCCGTCTCGAGCAGAGGACTTGAGATCGCCATGTTGGCGGCGGTCTCCGCCTTATCCTTGCCGGAAGCCCTGCCGACGCCCATGTGCGCGTACCCGGCGTCCTTCATGACGGCGGTGACATCGGCAAAGTCGAGGTTGACAAGCCCCGGCAGCTTGATAAGGTCCGAAATGCTCTGAACGCCCTGACGGAGCACGTCGTCCGCGATGGAGAAAGCGTTCAGCAGCGTGATGCGTTGTTCGCTGACAAGCTTCAGCCTTTCGTTCGGGATGACAACGAGGGAATCCACATGCTCTTTCAGCGCGGTGATGCCGCTTTCCGCCTGTTCCATGCGGCGGCGGCCCTCAAAATCGAACGGCTTCGTCACGATGCCTACGGTAAGCACTCCCATGTCGTGGGCGATTTCCGCCACGATGGGGGCCGCGCCCGTTCCCGTGCCGCCGCCCATGCCGGCGGTGATGAACACCATGTCGCTCCCGCGGATTGCCGCGGCGATCGCCTCGCGGCTTTCATCGGCGGCCTTCTGGCCCATCTCCGGTTTGGAGCCCGCCCCCTTGCCGTGAGTGACCTTTTCGCCGATCTGGATCTTCTGTGTTGCCTTGGAGCGGTAAAGCGCCTGCCTGTCCGTATTTACGCTGATG